>JAMFSC010000097.1 GCA_026225095.1 bacterium | reverse complement strand
ATAACCGGGCTTACTACGGGGTGAACCTGGGGGATACGACGATCGACATCACGCTGGAGACGCGGGGGCGGGAGCAGGTGGCGGAGCTATTGGAGGCTCTGACGGCGGCGGGGTATCAGCATAGCCGGGTGATTTGAAGAGCTGGTCCTGCCGGACGGGCCCACTGCGCGTGGAGCGGTCACTTCGTGACGCGTATTGGGCTTCGCTTGGGCCTTCCGTTGGTCGGCTAGGAATGTCGCGGCTACAGGTTGAAGGTGGTCTGGTTGCGCTCTGCACGACGCTCTGCGGCCAGTGCGATCAGGCGGTCGATGAGCTGCTTGTAGGGTAGGCCGGACGCCTGCCACAACTTGGGATACATCGAGATGCTGGTGAAGCCAGGCATCGTGTTGATCTCGTTGAGGAAGATTCCCGCCTTGCGGCCACGGACAGCCGGCTCCATCAGGAAGTCGACCCTTGCAAGGCCCGAGCAGTCGCAGGCCTGGAAGGCCTGGATCGCCATGGCGCGGATCTGTTTGGTCTGCGCGGCGGTGAGGGCGGCGGGGATGATGGGGATGGACGGGTTCTCGGGAGAGTCGGTGTACTTGCTCTCGTAGTCGTAGAACTCCTTGTTGGGGACGATCTCCCCGACCACCGAGGCCTCGGGTGTGTCGTTGCCCAGGACCGCGACCTCAAGTTCGCGGGGTTTGACTCCGGGTCCGCCGACGCCCTGCTCGATCACCAGCTTGCGGTCGAAGGTTGCGGCGAGATCCATCGCCGCGGCCAGTTCGGAGCGGCCGTGGACCTTCGAGATCCCGACGCTTGAGCCGAGGTTCGCGGGCTTCACAAACAGCGGGTAGATGAGGGCCTTTTCGATCTGACGCTGGCAGCTTCGCGGGTCGGCACGCCACTCGCTGCGGAGGAGGGCTACGTGGGGGGTCTGGGGGAGGCCGGCGGCGTGGAAGAGGCGCTTCATGATGTCTTTATCCATTCCGGCGGCGGAGCCCAGGACTCCCGATCCGACGTAGCCGACGTCGGCCATCTCCAGGAGGCCCTGGATGGTTCCGTCTTCGCCGAAGGTTCCGTGGAGTACGGGGAAGACGATGTCGAGTTTCTGGAGCAGGGAACCGGATTCCTGCGAGTCGGAGACCAGGGTCAGGTCGGTTCCGTTGCCGAGTTGAAGGGTGGACCCGGTTGCTCCGGTCAGCAGATGCTCCGCGGCGACGGGCGGAAGCCAGCGGCCATCGCGTGTGATGCCGATGGGCACGATCTCGTACTTGCGGCGGTCGATCGCTTTGAGGATGGAGGCGGCGGAGCGGAGTGAGATCTCATGCTCGCCGGAGCGGCCGCCAAACAGGATACCGATGCGCAGTTTTTTGTTCTTCTTCAGGGACTTCATGTCATCTTCGAGACTATCTGACGGAGGCGCCCCGGAGGGGGCGACCCGGACGACGAACCGAAGTGATCACCCGCTGGATGTCTCGATTCGGCACCAGCTTATTCGCTGCGCAACGCCTCCATGGGATCGGTGGCGGCTGCGCGCCGGGCCGGGATGAGGGTGGCCGCGAGCGAGATGGCTCCCACAAGGACTAGCGCCAGCGCCCAGGAGATGGGGTCCAGGAGCTTCACGCCGGTCAGCACCGAACCCAGCATCCGCGTGGCTAAGACGACCAGCACGGCGCCGGTCGCAACCCCCGCGAGAGCCAGGAGTGAGGCACTGCGCAGCACCATGGCGAAGACCTGGCCACGCTCCGCACCGAAGGCAAAGCGGAGGGCGAACTCGAAGCGTCGCTGGGCGACAGTGTAGGCCGTCACGCCGTACATCCCGATGGCCGCGAGCAGGATGCTGATTCCGGCGAAGCTGCCAAAGAGCAGGGTGCGGAACTGCTCTCCGCGGAGGGACGCTCCCATCTCCTGGCGCATGGTGCTGGTGGTGAAGGCGATGGCGGGGTTGACCTCGCGGATGGCGCGCTCGATGGAGGCGGTCTGGGCGGCGGGGTCGCCGTGGGTGCGGACGACGAGGGTCGCATCCGCGGCGGGCCCGGGGTGCTGGGCGAGGGGGACGTAGAAGGTGGGGTAGGGTCGGGCGGAGGGGGAGTCCTGCAGGACGTCGTCGACGACTCCGACGATGGTCTCCCACTTTCCGATCTCGTCGAAGCCGCAGAGGATCTCGTGTCCGAGGGGGTCCTGATCGGCGAACTGCTGGTCCGCGAGGCTTTTGCTGATGACCACGACGGGGCGGTTTGTGAGGGTATCTTCCGAGGTGAGGATGCGGCCGCGCAGCAGGGGGACATGCGTGGCGGCGAAGTAACCGGGCGTGATCGGGATGATGTATGCGTCGGCCAGCTTCTTCAGGTTGCTGACATCGAAGGTCGATCGGCCGTGAATGGCGTACATAACGTTGGAATGTCCGCCGCTTCCCATGGGGACGCCGCTGACCGCGCTTACGTGGTCGACTCCGGGGATCTGCTGGATCCGATCGAGTACGGCGTTGAGGCGGAGGACCGATACGGTGGGATTGGATTTGATCTCTTCCTTGGTGCGTCCGGGTGCGTGGGAGTCGATGACGATGAGACGATCGGGATCGAAGCCGACGCTGGCACGGCTGAGCCGCGACATCTGCTGGACGAGGAGGATGGCCGCGACGGAGAGGAGGAAGGTCATCGCGACCTCGGCGACGACGAGGATGGATCGCAAACGGGATGAGGATTCGCCGGTGAGGCCGCGGCTTGAATCCTGCTTGAGGGCGGTGGTGGGGTCGATGTGCCAGGAACGCCAGACGGGAAGGAGCGCGGTGACCAGCATGGCGAGTAGGCTGATCGCGAAGCAGAAGGCGAAGACGTGCGGGTTGAGGTGGATCTCGGCGAGGCGGGGCAGGTCCTGGGGGGCCAGGCGGAGGATCAGGCGGAGGAGGGGTGTCGCGAGGGTGAGGCCGGCGGCGGCTCCGGCGATGGCGAGGATCGCGGCCTGCAGCATGGCTCCGGAGGCGAGGTCGGATCGGGTGGCTCCAAGGGCGGTGCGGAGGGCGACCTGGTGCTGGCTGCGAGTCGCCCGGACGAGCTGAAGATGGGCGATGTTGGCGCAGACGATGAGAAGGATGACACCGACGGCTCCCATGATGAGGTTGAGCATGGGGCGGACCTTGCCGACGAGCTGCTCTTGGAGCGGGAGCGCGATGATGGCCTTGGTGCGATCTTCGGGGTAGGTGGCGGCGAGTTGCCGGGAGAAGCCGGCGAGTTCGGCCGAGAGCGCTTCAAAGCTGACGCCGGGCCTCATGCGCGCGATGACCCGCTGGTTGTAGGCGGTGCGGTTGCGGACCTCCGGGCGGGGATTCTGCCCGATCCAGACCTGGGTGCGGTCGGGGTAGGAGAAGCCTTCGGGAAGTACACCGACGATGGAGCGTGGGGCGCCGTCGTAGCTGACGGTACGGCCAATGGCCGCGCCGATGGAGGCGAAGTTCTCCTGGGCAAAGGATGTGCTGACGAGGACCTCCTGGGTGGCGTCGGCGGAGTTGGTGAAGAGACGTCCGGCGGCTGGCTGGACTCCGAGGACCTGTCCGAACAAAGGGCTGGTGTAGGCCATGCGGGTGTAGATCGCGTGGCCGTTGAGCTGGAGACCATCTTCGGAAAACTGGTAGTAGGCGGTTGATTCGAGCGATTGGACCTGGCTGGAGAGATCGAAGTAGTCGTCGCCTCCGAGGCGGACGTGGTTGCGGCTCTCTTCGACGAACCTGGTGTTGATCGCTACGATGCGGTCGGCGTCGCGATAGCCCAGCGGACGGAGCAGGACCGTATCGATTACGGAGAAGATGGCTGCGTTGGCGCCGATCCCGACGGCCAGCGTGAGCACCACGGTGAGCGAGAACATCGGGGCGCGGCGGAGCTGGCGGATCGCGTAGCGGATGGGCTGGATCAACGTGGGCATGGGTCTTCTCCTGGGTGCTCTCGATCAATGCGTGGGAGCACGTGGGTCGCCAAAGTCGGATTCGGCGTAAGGTGTCTGGAATGAGTGGGGCGACGAGATCTTTGACGGTCAGCGGTGTTCACGAGGGAGACTCCGTGTCCGAATCCGGACAGGCTTATGCTGGCGGTGCGATCGGCAAGGTGATGGTGAAGACGGAACCGCTGTTTAGCTGGCTGGTCACGCGGATGCTTCCACCGTGGGCCTCCAGGATTGCCTTGGAGATGGCCAGTCCCAGCCCGGTTCCCTGCACGCGGTATCGCTGGCTCTGGCCGCGGTAGAACTTGTCGAAGATCATGGTCTGCTCGGCTGGATCGATTCCGAATCCGCGATCCGCCACGCTCACCGCGACCATGTTTCCTTCGACCTCGGCTGTGATGAAGATGGGCTCGTTCGCGGGGGAGTAGGTGGTTGCGTTCTCGATGAGATGAACCAGAACGCGGGTGATCATCGTGATGTCGACGGTCACGTCGGGCAGCTTGTCCGCCAGCCGGATCTCGACGAGCCGACCGCCCACGGGGCTTTGCGCGAGCGCGGCGTCGATGCACTCGGAGACCGCATGCCGGGCCAGCTCCAGGTGAAACTCCCGTGCATCGAGCCTGGCCATCTCGGTCGCCTGGCTGACCAGGTGGCTTAACTGGCTGGTCTGGTCGTCGATCACCGTGAGGAAGCCGGTCCGTTCCTGCGGTGTCAGCTCCGTGTCGCCCAGCAGCCGCGCCACCGAGTCCCGAACGGCGGTCAGCGGTGTCAGCAGCTCGTGCGTTACCGAATCGAGCAGCGCCGAGCGCATCCGCTCGCTCTCGTGCTCGGCATCGGCTCGAGCCAGTTTCTCGACGTTGTTCGCGCTCTCAAGGGCGATCGCGATCAGGCCGCTCATCGCCTCCAGTGTCTCCTGCGAGGGCAGATTCCCCTCCACCGCAATGGAGCCGATGGGCCTTACCCCGATGGCCAGTGACAGCAGCGCTGTCTGGGCGCTTACGGTCTTATACGCAGTGGCCGCGTAGACCGCGTTGCGCAGCTGGTGGCTGTCGACCAGGACCTCCTTGGGGTCTGAAAGAAAGATGCGGTCCCCGTCCAGCAGGTACATCGCCGCGGCCCGGGTGCGAAAGGCGGCGACGATATTCTGGGGAATCTCCTTGAGCATGTCGCCGGTGCTCTCGGTCGAGAGCAGCCTCTGACCGAAGTCGTAGAGCAGCTCCAGCTCGTGCCGTCGGCTGTTGGCCGCGGCGGCCTCGGTCTTGATCTGATTGGCGAGATTGCTGCCGATCAGCGCGGTGGCGAGGAAGGCCAGGAGTGCGATCCAGTTCTGCGTGTCCGCAATGGTGAAGGCACCGAGGGGGGGAAGGAAGAAGAAATTGAAGCACAGGGCAGCCGCGAATGACCCCGCCACGGCGTAGCGAAGGCCCCAGGACGACGCCAGCAGAAGGATATACAACAGCAGCGTCAGCGCGACCGTCGTCGGGTTTACATGCAACAGCCGGGTGTAGAGACCGACGATCCCCGCCAGCAGGATGGAGGCGGAGCACCAACGCACCACTGCTCGGGTTACTCTCGTTGTCACGAGACGATTGTACGCATGGGCACAGGAATGGAACCGATCAACCCGTTTAGCGAAGGCGGCGGGGGCAAGACCCCCGAGCAGTGGCTCGAGCACGTCACCCCGAAGGAGAAGGACCGCGGACGCCTCAAGGTCTTCCTTGGCTACGCCCCCGGGGTGGGCAAGACGTTCAACATGCTGAGCGAGGGGATCCGGCGACTGACGCGCGGGGAAGATGTCCTCATCGGCATCGTCGAGACCCACAACCGTCCAAGCACGGTGGAGCTCGCGGAGAAGCTTCCTGCCATCGCCCGGCGGCGGCTTGACTACAAGGGAACTCTCTTCGATGAGATGGATATCGACGCCATTCTGGCGCGTAAACCGGAGGTTGTGCTAGTCGATGAGCTGGCACATACCAACATCGAGGGCAGCCGTCATGCCAAGCGCTACGAGGATGTGATGGAGCTGCTGGCGGCAAAGATCGACGTGCTGGTGACGGTCAACATCCAGCACATCGAGAGCCTTACGCCGCAGGTGCAGCGGCTGACCGGGATCACGGTGCGTGAGACGGTTCCGGACTGGGTGCTCGACCGGGCCGACGAGATTGTGCTGGCCGACCTTACGCCCGAGGCCCTGGAAGAGCGGATGAAGCGCGGCGATATCTACCCTGCCGACCGCGTCGAACGCGCGCTCTCGAACTTCTTCCGGCGCGGCAACCTGATCGCCCTGCGGGAGATTGCGCTGCAACAGGTTACGCGCGCGGTCGATCGCACGCTCGACGCCTACGTCACTCGCAAGCGGCTCGGTGGCGAGTGGTGCGTCCGCGAAAAGGTCGCTGTCTGCATCAGCCCGAGTCCAAACGCACGCCAGTTGATCGCACGAGGAGCGCGACTCGCGGAGGGGCTCTCAGCCGAGCTGTTCGTGCTGCATGTCAATCGCGGGGACACGCTGACGGAGGAACGCGCCCGGTCGCTCGCCGCCAATATTCGCTTCGCAGAAAACCTGGGCGCGAGGGTGGTCGAACTGAAGAATCGCAGCGTCGCCCGGGCTGCGTCGGAGTTCGTCTCCCGCGAACGGATCACCCAGGTCATCTTCGGGAGGTCCGCCGTCAAGGGGCTGAAGACCTACCTGTACTACTTCGCCATCCAGCGCTTCATGACCGGGGCTCCTCATGCCGATCTGCACATCGTCACGCAGGAGTCCTGATTCGAGATCGTCCGATCAGTGTGGGTCGAACTGCTTGCTGAGGTGCATTCCCCGCGCTGCCGCATCCAGCTTTGACTGCGTCCCGAAGAAGAGATGCTTCGGGTTGCTGCCCGGAAAGTACCGGATGGTGATCTCGGTATCGTCCACGGAGTCTTCCTTGCCGTCGGTGATGGCGTAGCCCAGCGCACGGACCAGGGCGAGCGACCCCTCACATCCGGTCGGATTGCCCTCATCCCCGACGATCGCATAGACGCTCTTCTTCGTCCGCGAGCTGTAGACCGCCGCTAAGTCGCCAAGCTTTACATGATGCTGCCGGCCGAAGTCGCCAAGGACGACGTAGTTGATCCGGCCCGCGTCGACGTACCTCCGGGGATCGCGCTCATCGTCCACGGCACGGTCGTAGAAGCCGGTGGTCGAGATGTAGTAGCCGGGATAGGGGTCCTTCGGACCCTGGACGATCGGGGTGCGTCGGTCGCGCTGGGTCAGGTAGCCAACCACCTTGCCTGAGAGCTTCGAACCGACGTGCGCGTGTTTCTCATAGTCGAGCGCCGGTCGGCCCGGTGGCCCATAGGCATTCGGGGCTCCATCGACATCGACATGCAGATAGGCCCGCATCTCGACTCCTTCGGGACCTTGCGGCCTCTGCGCAGTCATGGTGAGTGCCCCCGTCGTTAGCGCGCCGATCAGCAGAAATCCGGCACTTAGCCTCTTCCGACCAGAGCCCGGCCACGGCAATGCAGTGCGCAACGTCAAAAGCGTATTCCTTCCTGTCCAGGGCACAACGCCCTGGTCCGTCCTCTGGTACTGACGTGATCCGCGGCGATTCGACTCTCCGATACCCGAAGATTAACGAAACCATGTTGCATCCCGATTCCGGCACTGGCACTCTGGAGGCGTCGCAATCCACTTTCACGCGGTCGGCGTACACTGGGTGACCGCGCGGTTGATGATCCGTCTCGCTGACCGCGACAACGAACCACCAGAGGTGCAGGCCCATGGAAAGCAAGCTCCCACAAGCCGCAGCCCTCCACCCTGCCGCGTCCGTCTCCGACCTGCCCGGCGACGAGCAGGCTGCCGGACCCACCATCCGGCTCGAGCTCAATCACCCCCGCGCCATCCGGTGGATGCACTGGATCAACTTCCCGATCCTCTTCACGATGATCTGGAGCGGCCTGCTGATCTACTGGGGCGACTCGGACAACGGGTACCATCATCCGCATCGGATCTACCGCATCGGGATCGGCTCGGTCACACTCTTCCGCTTCTTTCCGGAGTGGGTCTACCAGTGGCTCAATGCGCCGTACCGCATCACGACCGGCCTGGGCTACCACTTCTTCTTCATGTGGATCTTTGCCATCAACGGCCTGATCTATGTCGCCTACCTGGTCCTTTCGGGCGAGTGGCGTCTGCTGGTTCCCACGCTGCAGTCCTTTGGCGAGGCCATCCAGGTGACGCTCTATGACCTTCACCTCAGCAAGGTGCATCCGCCCGTCAAGAAGTACAACGGCGCGCAGAAGATCGCCTACACGGCCATCGTTCTGATGGGAGCGGGATCCCTGATTACAGGCCTCGCCATCTACAGACCGACCCAGGTGCACTGGGTCACGACGCTGCTGGGAGGCTACGAGATGGCGCGCTGGGAGCACTTCTTCCTGACGATTGGATTCATGGCCTTCTTCCTCATCCACGTCGCGCAGGTCGTCAAGACGGGCTGGAACAACTTTCGCGGTATGGTCACCGGCTACGAGATCCGCCCCGCCGACCAGCCGCTCTACACCGACGAACTCACCGAGGGCCATCCCTACGCCGCTGGCCATGGAAGGAGCGCCGAATGAGCGACCCCGTCAACAGCCCCGATCCGATCGACCCCCGGCCCGAGCCGTCCGAGGAGTTCCTGCCGGAAGACGCAGGCCCGCGGGCCGGGGAATCCCACGAAGACCCTGAGCCCAGCCCATTCGACCCCATCGCGCCTTCAGGGACGGAGGCCTCCGCCGGAGACGACCAGAAGCCGCCGGCCCACATCCTGACTGATGGTGAGATCCGCGCCCGATCCGCAGGCATGACTCGCCGCTCGCTCGTCGTTGGGGCGATCGGAGCCGCCGCCGGATACGCGGGATACCGATGGATCGATCGCAGCGAAAAGGACGGGCGGCAGGAGCTCCCGCTGCGGAAGGCCCTCCACGTCGACGCCATGGTCTCGCGGGCAGTCTTCGATGAACGGGGCCTTGCACCGACCTACTCCGTCGAACGAGCCGAAGACCTGCGTTTCAACGGGCCCTATGGTGTTCGCGACGATCTCGACCCGGCGTCCTGGCGGCTGCAGCTCGCCGGAGTCGCCAATCCGGAGAAGTATCCGCACTTCCAGAAGGACATTACCACGTGGAAGTACATCATGACGCCCCGGAATCCTGACGGAACCCCGGCCGCCAGCGACTCCAAGGGTCCTGCGGCGGCGCCCCAGCCGGGCGTGTGGGTACGTTCGAAGGATGGCTTCGGCGACCCCATGCGTGGGCAGGAGGAGGCGGGGGAGAGCGACAGCACGCTCGAGGACGGAACCCCGGGGATCTCCCTCACCATGGCCGACCTGCTCAGGCTGCCCCGCCACGAGCTGGTCACGCAGTTCAAATGCATCGAGGGCTGGAGCCAGATCGTGCACTGGGCCGGCGTCCGTCTGGTCGACCTGCTCGACCTGTATCCGCCCGCCCAGGTCAATGGCCGCGACCCCCGCTTCGTTTACATGGAGACCCCCTACGGCGACTACTACTGCGGGTACGACCTCTCCGCCTGCCGACATCCGCAGAGCCTGCTCGTTACCGAGATGTCCGGAAAGCCGCTGACGCAGCTGCACGGCGCACCCCTTCGTCTGCATATGCCCATCAAGTATGGGTACAAGCAGATCAAACGTATTGGGCTGATCGCCTACACCGACAAGCGTCCGGATGACTACTGGACCAAGCTGGGGTATGACTGGTACGCGGGCTTGTAAGACGGTTGTGAGTTGTGAGTTGTGAGTTGTGAGTTTCACAACCTGGTCGCAACCACGACCCGCTCGATTCCCTGTAGATCGACGAGCACCTCGACTCCGTCCCATCCTTGAAGCATCGCCCGCAGGGCCTCGGCCTGGCCGAACCCCATCTCCATCGCCAACAGGCCGCCCGGTCGAAGCCTCGCCCAGGCTTGCGGGACGAGCCGCTGGTAGACGTCCAGTCCGTCGTTTCCGGCGAACAAAGCTGTTCTCGGCTCGAAGTCCCGAACCTGCGGATGGAGCGTGACCCGATCTCCCCCTGGAATATAAGGGGGATTGCTTACGATCACGTCGAACAGCGCCTCGCCTACTCCGTTCAGGAGATCGGACCGCAGAAGCTCCACCCGCTCGCTGACGCTGTGAGCCAACGCATTCTGCCGGGCGACCTCCAGTGCCGCTTCGGACAGATCCAGCGCCACAACGTGGGCCAGCGGAAGCTTCACGGCCAGCGCCACCGCAATCGCCCCCGAACCCGTCCCGATATCGACGATCCGCACTTCCTTCCCGACCGGAATGCGCTCCAGCAAGGCATCCACCAGAAGCTCCGTCTCCGGCCGGGGGATTAGGGTTGCCGAAGTCACCCGGAACTCGAGCCCGTGGAACTCCTGAACGCCGGTGATGTACTGGACCGGTTCCAGCATCAACCGGCGCGCGATTGCGGCCTCGACCCGGGCTAACTCCTCTTCTGCCAACACGCGTTCAGGCCGCGCAAACAACTCCGTCCGGGGCAATCCCAGCGCCCAAAGCAAGAGATACTCCGCGTCGCGGCCAGCCTGATCGCGCAACTCCGGCCTCTCCGCCAGCCGCCGGGCGGCTCCAACCTGCGCCTCCCGCAGCGTGACATCGGACCGTGACATTTCGGTCATCTTCCCCGCCCCCAGCCTCTCCGCCGCATCTTAAGCTCAGATAAAGCATTCCTGTGTCAGGATAGACCGCAATGAGCAAGCCGATCGGGAACCCCGCCCTCCTCCGCACCTTCGCCATCTTGAGCCTTTCGATCTCGACGAACCTTCCGGCGCGCTCATCGTCCCCGCCTCTGCCGGATGCCAGGGAGATTGTTACGCAGATGGTCTCTCGCGAAGACGAAGCTGCGCTGCACCGGCAGCACTTCTTCTACGTCGCCACCGAGCGATCCGAGCGGACCGGAAACCATATCTGGAAGGAGCGGGTTGCCGAGACCAGCGCCGGCAAGCTTCGCTTCCTGCTCGAAGAAGATGGCCAGCCCATCTCCCCGGATCGCGTCTCCTCCGAACGCGGACGCCTGGCCGCGATCGTCGCCGATCCCTCCGCCTTCAGCAACGCCGAGCATGCCAAGAAGAACGACGAGGATAAGGCCAAGGCCATGCTCGACCTGCTCCCCAAGGCCTTTCTCATCGATAACCTGCGCCAGCAGGGCGACCACATCCTGCTGGACTTCCATCCCAACCCTGACTACCGGACCCAATCCATGGAAGAGAAGGTCCTCCACGGGATGAGCGGGACCGTCACCATCGACGCCCAGGCGATGCGTCTTCACCACATCCAGGCACGCCTGCCGCAGGACATCAGCGTCGGCTTTGGACTCGCAACCATTCACGCCGGAAGCAGCTTCGAGACCGAACGCGACCTGGTTTCACCGGGGCAATGGAAGACGGCGCTCGTCGACACGGCCATCAACGGCAAGGCGATCCTGTTCAAGTCTCTCGGAAAGAATGAGCACGTCGTCAGGACCGAGTTCAAACAGCTCCCCTATGACATGAGCGTAGCCCAGGGTGTGGAACTCATCGAACAGTAAAAGCCCACTGCGCGTGGAGCGGCCACGGGGCCTTCGGCAAGACATTCGTGACACTTCTTGGGCTTCGCTGGGCGCTCCCGATGGTCGCGAGGACGACTCTGTGGAACGGCGGGAGACGGGGCAAGCTGGTACAGTTCCGGATATGGACTGGTCCGCCGGCGAGAAGCCCGAAGAGTACACCCAACTGGAAGCCACCTACCGCGATCTCCCCGACGAGCCCCTGCTGGCGCTCGCCCGCGAGGCTGCGGAGCTCACCCCGGTCGCACAGGCCGCCCTGCGCGATGAGATCGCCCGGCGCAACCTCGAATCGTCCCCCATCCCGACAGGCAACCTGCCGGACGGGGTGGAAGAGTCGGATCCCGACGAGCCGATCGACTGGATCGCCTATGCACCCCTCGCCTCCGACGATTGCACGTTCCTCTTCGCCACCGAGCGCCAGACGGCGGACGCGCACGCCTTCCTCGCGGAATCCGGCGTGCTGGGCTACATCGTACCCGCCTGGATGAGACAGGTCCGGAACCTTGGCCCGTGCCTCGTCGTCAGGCCCGCCGACGCCCAACCCGCTGCCATCATCCTCTCCGAACCCATCCCCACTCACATCGCCAGCGAACCGGACATCGCCCCTGAAGACTTCGTCGCGCCTGCCTGCCCTGCCTGCGGAGCCCTCGAACCGCTCCTCGAATCCGCCGATCCGGTCAACCACTGGTGTTGCGAGGAGTGCCATCACGCGTGGGAAGAAGAGCCTTCAGCATCCACGGAGTGATTTCTCCGTCGGGGTTTTCGATACTTCGTTGCTGGAGTGGGGAATGTGTATCCCCATCCCCCGTGATTCGATGAAGAAATGGGCGTACCGGTCGCGTTGAGCCGGTACGCCAAACTTCGACCCGTTAGCGGGGCCGCTCACCGCCCCCACGCTCGGGCTCAGCGCGACCCTGGGGTGCCGGGGCCGCATGAGGCTGAGGCGCAGCCTGCATATGTTGCGGCTGCGCCGGAGGCTGAGCACGGGGTTGAGGCTGCTGGGGTTGAACGTGCTGCTCGTGCGCCGGAGCCGTAACCTGTGGTGCCTGCTGCGGAACCGGCGGATTGCGCTGGGGGTTCCTTTGCTGCATCTCCGCATTGCGTTGCTGTTGCATCTGGGAATTACGCTGCTGCTGCTCCTGCTGCATGTTGCGCTGCTGCGCCTGCTGTTGAGCGTTGCGTTGCTGCGCCTGTTGTTGGGCCGCTGCATTTTGCTGCTGCACGTTCCTCTGCTGCATCTCCGCATTTCGTTGCTGCTGCACCTGGAGATTACGCTGCTGCTCCTGCTGCACATTGGGCTGCTGCGCCTGTCGCGCGTCGCGTTGCTGCACTTGTTGCTGGGCCGCGGCGTTCTGCTGCTGGACGTTTCTCTGCTGTAACTGGGCATTACGCTGCTGTTCCTGAACGTTCCGCTGCTGCTCCTGCACCTGAACATTATGCTGATTCAACTGTTGCTGCCCCTGCGCCGCACGCTGCTGTTCCTGCGCTGTCCGTTGCTGTTCCTGGATCGTTCTTTGCTGTTGCTCGTTCTGTCTCTGCTGCTGGTTCAGCTGATTTTGCTGCTGAGCCTGCTGAAACCGCTGCTGTTGCTGCATCTGCTGCTGCGGCGCGGGAGCCTGGATGCCACGCACCGCCGGAACCGCACGGTTCACGGCGAACTGTGCGGGCTGGCCGTGATTTCGGTTATAGAACTGTTGCGGATTCTGAGCGGCTTCCTGCCGGAACTGGCGCTGGGTAGCCATCGCCGGAGTTCGCTGTTCATGCAGCACAGCGATCTCCTGTGGCCGTGGTGCGAAGCGCACCCCCCCGTTCCCGCCGTTGTATGAGACGCGCGTGTGGTTATCGATCGTCACGTTGCGCTCATACACGTTGTGGATGTTGGTGTAGTTCACCCGGTTGACGGAGCGGTTGTAGTAGAAGTGATCGTTGTTCCAATAACCACCCTCGTAGCCGGAGCCGAAGTAACCGAAGCCGTAGTTGATTCCGCCGTAGTAGCCGATGTGCCGCGCCCAGAATCCGTGGTGGTAGCGATACCGGTTCCCGACGTAGCCCCAGTAGCCGGGAGTCCAGAGCGCTCCCGCGTAAGGAGCCGCGACCCACGCACCGGGGACCCAGTAGTAGCCATTGCCGCCGTAGCCCCAGTAGCCGGGAGTCCAGAGGTCATCCTGCTCCGGCGCGGGCGGCTGCTCGTAGACCGGAAGCGGAGGCGGAGGCTGGTCAGCCTGCTCGAGGGCATCGTATCCCTGATCCACCCCGGCGTCGTAGTCCGGATAGTCGCTGGCGTACTGGCCGTTATCCGGCTGCTGTTGGGCGGGCTGCTGGTACGGCTGTTGGTACGGCTGTTGCGGATACTCTTCGGACGTCTGCTGTTGTGGATAGCTGGCCTGCTGGCCCAGTACGCGCACCCGCTGTGGGGCGGGCGCGGTGGCGGTGGAAGCCTGCACCGGAGCATTCGCGGGGACGGGAACGGGGGCGAGGTTGGCCAGGGCCGGATCCGCGCCGCTGTTGTTGTCGATGATGGTCGCCTGCGTCTGCGGTTCGGGTGTCTTCTTGCATCCGGCGAGGGCTCCCAGAGCGAGAGCGGCCGCGAGGGCATATTGAGTGGGCCGGCCAGACCATCTGCCGCTGGAGTTCGAATTTGTCATCGTTTGTGCTTTCATGTCGGTTACCAACCTTCTCATACAGCGGCGGAGCCAGCGAAAAATGCGGGCCCTCCTGATCTGATGCACGACTCTCAGTCCGAGTCCAAGTGCGTCACACCATTTAGGAACACCGACCACGTGCTTTCGTTGCAGTCCCGTTCCGGCGGTTGATCGGAGAGCGCCAGGTCGCAGTAAAATAATCCACATGAGCCCGCGCTTCCCCCTCCTCAAGCGCTTTCGTCACGGACGCCGCGATCGCGGTCGCGCCTAGCTTCGACCCTTCTTTCCAGACCCGATCCATCGGTCGTCTTCGGCCCATCCCCACGTCCCTTCGGCGTCCTTCGCCCCCTTCCTTTCAGGAGAATTCCGCATGTCGAACACCGCTCATCCAGACTCCTTCCATAGCCGATCCACGCTCACTTCGGGCTCCAGCACGGTCGGCCTCTTCCGTCTGCAGGCTCTTACCGATCAGGGAATCGATTTGACCAGGCTTCCCTTTTCGCTTCGCATCCTGCTTGAGAACCTGCTGCGCCACGAGGACGGCAGGACCGTGACCGCGGACGATATCCGCTTTCTCGCCGCATGGGACCCCAAGGCCGAACCGAGCCGCGAGATCGCCTACATGCCGGCCCGGGTGCTGATGCAGGACTTTACCGGGGTTCCCGCCATCGTTGACCTCGCGGCGATGCGCGATGCCATGCGTGCGCTGGGCGGAGATCCTGAGCTGATCAACCCGCTGCAACCTGCAGAGCTTGTAATCGACCACTCGGTGCAGGTGGACGAGTTCGGCACGACCAACGCCTACGACCTGAACGCTGCGCTCGAGTTCCAGCGCAATCGCGAGCGGTACGCGTTCCTGAAGTGGGGACAGACCGCCTTCCGGAACTTCTCCGCTGTTCCGCCCGGCATGGGAATCTGCCACCAGGTGAACCTCGAGTATCTTGCGCGTGTGGTCTTCACCACGCAGCCTGACGCTGAGGGGAGCATCCTCGCCTATCCCGATACGCTGGTCGGAACCGACTCTCACACCACGATGGTCAACGGCCTGGGCGTGCTTGGCTGGGGCGTTGGAGGCATTGAGGCGGAGGCGGCGATGCTTGGTCAGCCTGTCTCGATGCTGCTTCCCCAGGTGGTCGGGTTCCGGCTGACCGGCAGGCTCAGCGAAGGCACGACCGCGACCGACCTGGTGCTGACCGTGACCGAGATGCTGCGCAAGCTCGGCGTGGTGGGCAAGTTCGTGGAGTTCTACGGACCGGGAATCGCCGAGCTTCCGCTGGCAGATCGCGCCACCATCGCCAACATGGCTCCGGAGTACGGCGCTACCTGTGGCATCTTTCCCGTCGACGCCGAGACCCTTCGTTATCTGCGCCTGACCGGACGCACCGAGGAGCACATCGCGCTCGTCGAGACCTACTACCGCGAGCAAGGCCTCTTCCACACCGCCGATGCGCCGGAAGCCGTCTACTCCGCCACCATCTCCCTCGATCTGGCCACGGTCGAGCCGTCAGTCGCCGGACCGAAGCGTCCGCAGGATCGGGTGCTGCTGTCCGAGGCGGGAGCGAGCTTCGCCCAGCAGCTTCCAGCTTTGCAGGGTCCTAACGCCAACAAGCAGGCAGCCCGCCAGATGGTTCGGTGGGAGGGGGAAGGCGGCCACGCGAGTGCCTACGGGGACGTCACCAGCGGTCTTGGCGCGCCTGCTCCCTGGGTGCCGGTCGACGTCGTTCCGGTAGCTACGCTGACGCCGGGACCAGGCACGGTGCCGGTCGAAGCTCCGGTGATGTCGATCAAGGGGCGCTTCGGCATCGATCCGGAGCCGTATCTGCACGATGGCTCGATCGTCATCGCGGCCATCACAAGCTGCACCAATACCTCCAATCCCTACGTGATGATGGCTGCGGGGCTGCTGGCGAAGAAGGCGGTTCAGAAGGGGCTTCGAACACCTCCCTGGGTGAAGTCGTCGCTGGCTCCGGGATCGCGAGTTGTCACCGATTACTACGTCCGCGCGGGGCTGATGCCCTATCTCGACCAGCTTCGGTTCCAGGTGGTTGGGTACGGATGCACGACCTGCATCGGGAACTCGGGACCTCTGCCGACGGATGTGAGCAAGGCGATCGAGGACCATAACCTGGTTGCGGTCTCGGTGCTCTCGGGGAACCGGAACTTCGAGGGTCGCATCTCGGCCGAGGTTCGGGCCAACTACCTGATGAGTCCACCGCTGGTTGTGGCTTATGCGCTTGCCGGTCATATCGGGCATAACTTCCAGACGGAACCGCTGGGGCGCGATGCGGAGGGTCAGCCTGTGTATCTGAAGGATATCTGGCCCACCCAGGCGGAGGTCTCGGAGGCGGTTTCGGGGTCGATCGACTCGGAGATGTTCCGGCACCAGTACTCGACGGTGTCGGATGGCGACCAGAACTGGCAGCACCTCAAGTTCCCTGAGGGAGAGACTTACGGTTGGGAGGCGGATTCGACCTATATCCGGAAGGCTCCGTACTTCGACGGAATGCCTGCAACTCCTGCGCAAGTGGAGGATATCGTCGATGCGCGGATTCTGGCGGTGTTGGGCGATTCGGTGACGACCGATCACATCTCGCCTGCGGGATCGATCAAGCTGAATGGGCCTGCGGGAAAATACCTCATCGAGCATGGTGTGAAGCCGAGCGATTTCAACAGCTATGGAAGCAGGCGTGGAAATCATGAGGTGATGGTTCGTGGGACGTTCGCCAATGTTCGTTTGAAGAACAAGCTGGCTCCGGGTACCGAGGGCGGCGTGACGCGGCTTCTGCCGGAGGGGACGGGGATGAGCATCTACGACGCTTCGGTGAAGTACGCCGAGTGGGGTGTTCCGCTGGCGATCCTGGCGGGCAAGGAGTATGGGTCCGGCTCCAGCCGGGACTGGGCGGCGAAGGGTCCGAGGCTGCTCGGGATCCGGTTCGTGATCGCCGAGAGTTATGAGCGGATTCACCGTTCGAATCTGGTCGGGATGGGCATTCTGCCGCTGCAGTTCCAGCCGGGTGAGAATGCGGAGTCGCACCTGCTGAACGGCGAGGAGACCTACACGATCGGCGAGCGGCCAGGACAACTGCGCGAGATGCTGGACTCGAAGTTCGAGAACGGCAAGAGCATTCTCGTCGTTGCGCAGTGCCCCGACGGCACCAAAACGGAGTTTCCGGTCACGGTGCGGATCGATACGCCGCAGGAGATTCTCTACTACCAGCATGGTGGAATCCTGCAGTACGTGCTGCGCCAGCTTGCGGGCAAAGCGTAGTGGGCGTGCCAACGCGGGAACTCGAGGGTCAATCTGCTCCGGCGGGATCGAAAATGTCCGGTCCCGCCGGGAGATCCGGCATCCAAGCAGGCATGGTACAACCACGCTGGACGGTAGATCAGATTCCCGATCTGACGGGGCGACGGGCCATCGTCACGGGAGCCAATAGCGGTATCGGCTTCTACACCGCGCTGGAGCTTGCCCGAAATGGGGCGACGGTGGTGATGGCGTCGCGCGACCCGGGCCGGGGTGAGGCGGCGGCGGCGAGGGTGATGGGTCTGGTGGCCGGGGCGCGGGTGGAATCGGCGGTGCTCGACCTGGCCTCGCTGGCATCGATTCACAGCTTCGCAGCCTCGCAGGAGGCGCCGCTCGACCTGCTGGTGAATAACGCCGGGGTGATGGCTCCGCCGCGCCGGATGGAGACCGTGGATGGCTCCGAGCTGCAGTTCGGGACCAATGTCGTCGGACACTTCGCGCTGACGGCGCTGATGTTTCCCCGCCTGGGTGAGGCTCCGGGCGCGCCGCGGGTGGTCACGGTTTCATCCATCGCGCACAAGAACGGGCGGCTGAACTTCGCCGATCTTCAGTCGAGCCGGGACTACAGTCCGACGCGGGCTTATCAGCAGTCGAAGCTGGCCGATCTGATCTTCGCGATCGAGCTGGAACGGCGGCTGCGGGCCACGGGATCCAGGATCATGAGCATGGCGGCGCATCCGGGTGTGGCCCCGACGAACCTGTTCCAGAGCAGCGAACAACGGCCACTCTACCGGTGGGCTCGTGGCTGGATGACGCGCGCGTTTGGGCTGCTCCTGAACTCGGAGGCCGGAGGTGCGATTCCGACGCTGTACGCTGCGACCTCTCCTGGGGCTGAGGGCGGATGCTACTACGGTCCGCAGGGCCTTCTGGAGATGCGCGGCGATGACGTTGGCCTGGCCAAGGTCGCTCCGCAGGCCAGGGAACGGGCCGCGGCGGAGCAGCTTTGGAACATCTGCGTAGACCTGAGCGGAATTCCAATGCTCGATGTCCGGCATACGCGGGTTTCGGCGGTTTAGGGGACTGGCTACACAGTCTGGGCGGGGGCGGTGCGGATGGCGGCTTCGATGCTGGTGTTGACCTCGGCCTGGGCGAACTCGGCGGCTACGCGGATGCCGTTCATGATGGCGCGCTCGTTCGAGCTGCCGTGGCCTACGATGCAGACCCCCTTGACGCCCAGGAGCGGGGCTCCTCCGTACTCGGAGTAGTCGAGGCTCTTTTTAAACTCGCCGATCGCCTTGCGGGAGAGAAGGGCGCCGACCTGTGAGGTCACCGTCGACTTCAGAGCCTTTCGCAGGATGGTGCTGACGAGCTTTCCGACTCCCTCTGATGTTTTGAGGGCTACGTTGCCGACGAATCCGTCGCAGACGGCGACGTCGCAGTGGCCGTTGAAGAGGTCGCGGCCTTCCATATTTCCGATAAAGTTGATGGGGAGCTGGCGGAGGAGGGGGAGGGTGTCGCGGGTGAGGGAATTGCCCTTGGAGTCTTCTTCGCCGATCGACAGGAGGCCGACGCGGGGATTGGACATATGCAGGACATTCATGGCGTACATGTGTCCCATGATGGCGAACTGGACGAGATTTTCGGGGTCGGAGTCGACGTTGGCTCCGACGTCAAGCAGGAGGGATGGGGAGCCGGTGCTGGTGGGGAGGATGGTGGCGAGGGCCGGACGGTCGACTCCGGCGAGCATGCCGAGGACCATCTTGGCGGTGGCCATGGCAGCCCCGGTGTTGCCGGCGGTGAAGAACCCGGCGGCGCGGCCTTCCCGGACACACTTGAGACCGACGCGCATGCTGGAGTCGCGCTTGGAGCGGACGGCCTGGGCGGCCTTGTCGTCCATACTGATCCACTCAGAGGCGTGGACGATGGAGATGGGGAGGTGCTGCCCGCGCAGGGCATGTTTGAGAGCGGGGGCGAGCGTGTGCTCAGGACCCACGAGGTGGACCCGGACATCGAGCTGACGGCAGGCGAGGATGGCCCCGCGAATCTCGGACTCGGGGGCCTTGTCGGAGCCCATGGCATCTACAACGATGTCGATTGGCATCAAGCTCTTCGGGCGCGATCCAGTTTTGGGCTCATGCCGAAAGACTAGCTGGCCTGCTTGGCTGCGATAACGGAACGGCCCTTGTACTCGCCGCAGTTGGGGCAGGCGCGGTGGGAGAGCTTGCGCTCGCCGCACTTGGGGCAGTTGGCCGGGTTCTCGGGGGTGAGGAAGTCGTGCGAGCGGCGGAGAGCGGTGCGGCGCTTGGAGTGGCGGCGCTTTGGATTAGGCATTTCAGTTCCCTTTCAATCGGCCTGCGGGTCGACGTGGAGACGACCCGGGCAAAAACTCAATTTCAGGACTTACTTCAGGGTTTGACCTGGCTTGCCAGAGCTCCAAGGGCATTCCAGCGAGGGTCGACCGCAGTCGATTCGCAGTTGCAGGATGCGGAGTTCAGATTCTGGCCACAGCGTGGGCAAAGACCCTTGCAATCGTCGGTGCAGAGGATTCGGGCGGGCAGGGAGAGAAGCACCTGTTCGCGCACGACGTCCTCGAGCAGAAGACCGCTCTTGTCATAATACCCGATTTCCGTCTCGTCTGTTGTGATAGCGCGTTCGGCGGAGTCGGCGTCAGCGTCGTCGGGGCGGAAGATGAGGTCAAAGGAGCCCTCGATGGGCATCGCGACTGGCTCGACGCAGCGGGCGCAGAGGACCTCGAGCTGGCCGTGATAGGCGGCGCGGAGGCGGATGTCGTTGACAACATTGTTGTGTCCACGGTTTTCGAGGATGAGATCCGCGCGTCCGGTGACGGGGAGGGGGCCGACCTGGGTGACGTCGGGAGCGTACTCGAGGGCACCGACTGGAATGGATTCCTCGAAGACTAAGGGTTCGTGTTCGAGCTGGAGCGGGGTGATGAGCATGGCACTTCTATTCTAGGCCTGTTTGGGAAGATTCTCGCGAGGATGTATCCTGCCGGACGGGCCCACTGCGCGTGGGGCGGTCACGGGGCCTGCGGCAAGACCTTCGTGACTTGTATACCGCTTCGCGTCGGTCCTCCCGTTGGTCGGGATGGAGGTTAGCCGGGGGGCCAGAGCACGGGGCGTCCGCCGAGGAGATGGATGTGGAGGTGCTCGACGGTTTGGCCGCCGTCGGGGCCGGTGTTGATGACGATGCGGTAGCCCTGGGCTAGACCCTTCTGTTTGGCGATTTCGGCGGCTGCGGCCAGGAGTTGGCCGAGGAGGGTGCCGTCTTCGGCTTCGGCATGGGCGATGGAGGCCAAGTGCTTTTTGGGGATGACGAGGATGTGGGTGGGGGCCTGGGGATGGATGTCGGCGATCGCGATGGCGTGGTCGTCCTGGTAGACGAACGGTACGGGGATGGTTCCGGCGACCATCTTGCAGAAGAGGCAGTCTGACATCTTTGGGGTCCTCCTGTTGCTGAGAAGAGCCTATTTCTTGAAGTACCGGGGAGTCTGACCGGGAACCCAGGGGTTATAGTCGCGGGCGAAGGCGGCTCGGTCGGGGATGGAGGGGTGGCTGTAGGTCCAGAAAACGACGAGGGGGCTGGGGTCGGGGTCGGCGAGGGAGGTTTCGCCAAGGACCTGGAAGGCGGTCCGGGCGGTAGCGGCGGGGTCGGGGACGAGGGAGTGGATGGCCTCCTGCCCGAAGATGTCGGCCTGGTGCTCCTCCCAGCGGCTGAAGGCGTTGGTGATGGGCTGGGTGAGGAAGCCGATGGTGGAGAGGACCAGGAGCATGATGACAAGGGCTCCCCAGTCGAGCTGGGTGGGGACGCGCCAGGTACGGCCGTAGCGGGCGATAAGCCACTGGACGGCGCGGAAGCCGATGTAGAACGAGACCAGGAGGACGAGGGCGGTGAAGGTGATGCCGAGGGGGATGTGGTTGAGGACGTAGTGACCGAGCTCGTGCCCGAAGATGTACTGGATCTGGTCTGGGGTGGCCTTGGCGAGGGTGGTGTCCCAGACAACGACGCGCTTGGAGGCTCCGAAGCCGGTGACGTAGGCGTTGAGCCCGGTGACCTTGGCGCTGGCCTGCATGAGGAACATGCGCTGGGGTGGGATGGTGACGCCGGCGCGGTGGACGACCTGTTCGAGGCGGTCGACGAGGGCGGGATTGGACGCGCCCAGGGACTCGAAGTGGTTGAAGAGCGGGTCGATCACGTAGGGGGAGATGAAGACGCCGGCGAGGACGAAGACCATGGAGACGGCCCAGAAGACGAGCCACCAGCGGCGGGGGAAGTTGCGGATGGTCCAGAAGAGGGCCATGACCAGCATGAAGGCAATGCCGTAGGTGAGGAGGAAGGTCTTGGCCTGGTCTCCGAACCAGCTCGGCCAGGATTGGACGGATTGTCCGTAGGCGACGGCCAGGTGGTGGCCGAAGAGGCCAAGGGGAAGGTCGAAGAGGCCGGTGACGATGAGGAGTTCGAGGAGGAAAATTCCGGCCTGGGACCAGCGGTTTCTGCTGAGATTTACAGCGACGTTGCGCATGCGGTAGACGACGCCGAGGGTGAGCAGGAGGAGGAGCTGGAGGATTCCCCAGGCGGTCGAGACGAAGCCGAGGGTGGTGCGGGCGCGGGAGTAGGCGATGGCCTTGTGGAGGGTCTCGGGGGGGAGGGTGTAGGCGGGGGTGGATTTGTCGACGGCGTGAGCGGTGGGGGTCTGGACCGGTGTTTGGGCGGGGAGGGCGGCGGGGGTTACGGTCAGCAGGCAGAACAGCAGGCTCAGCACGATCCGACGGAGACGCAGAAGACGCATGGGTTGAGTGTGCCTGATGGCCGGGTTTGAACGCAAAGTGGGACTGGGTAATGCGCGTCTTATGGGGTTGGGGGCGCGTCTAATCCCGGTATCCGATACACTCGCCAACAGCAGGCGACACGGTCCCTCCCAGGATATCTATTCATGCGCAAGATTCATCGGGCTATGGCGGTTCTTATCGGAAGCACGGTTTTGTTTACAGTCGCGCGGGCGGCGGAGCCGGGGGGCGGGGGGAAGACGGCTCCGGACTCGCGGCTGATGAAGGCGCTGGACGCGGAGATGGCGCGGGCGATGGACTCGCTGGGGAAGGGCGCGGCAACGGCGAAAGATGGAGCGGCCCCGACGCCTTACTTCTTGTCCTACGCGGTGGCGGATGCGGCAAGTGTGTCGATTTCGGCGCAGTTCGGTGCGTTACTGAACTCGAACCAATCGCACACGCGGACGGCGGATGTACAGGTAAGGATTGGGGCTCCGGCGCTGGACAATACGCATGGGGAGCATCGGGCTTCGGCGCTTTCGACGGTTCCGCTTCCGCTTGGGGACGATCCGGCGGCGCTGTCGCGGAGTCTGTGGTTTGCGACGAACCGGGGATATGGGCGGGCGCTGGACTCCTATCTGAAGGTGAAGACGGAGCAGCAGGTTCGGGCGAAGGAAGAGGATCTTTCGGCGGATTTTTCGGCCGAGCAGCCAAAGAGTGAGCTGCTGGCTCCGGCTCCGGGGCTGACGGTCGACCGTGGTGAGTGGGAGGGCCGGCTGCGGGAGCTTTCGGGGCTGTTCAAACAGTTTCCGGATGTCTTCTATAACAATGTGAATCTGCAGGCTTCGAGTGAGACGGACTACTTTGTGTCTTCGGAGGGCGCGCGGGTTTCGACGCCGAACCATGTGGCGCGGCTGGTGATCGTGGGCCGGACGCGGGCGGCGGACGGGATGGACCTGTTCCGGGTGGAGACGTTCGAATCCGACGAGACGGGGCATCTGCCGGATCAGAAGACGTTGACGGCGAAGACGCTGGAGATGGCGAGGAACCTCGAGGCGCTGCGGGCCGCTCCGATTACGGAGCCATATAACGGTCCGGCGATTCTTTCGGGCCGGGCTTCGGCGGTGTTTTTTCATGAGGTGCTGGGGCATCGGCTGGAGGGGCAGAGGCAGCGTGGAGACGATGAGGGGCAGACGTTTACGCGGTTGCTGAACAAGCAGATTCTGCCTACGTTTCTCTCCGTGGCGGATGATCCGACGGTGGAGAAGTTCGAGGGGCATCCTCTGTCGGGGCACTATAGCTTCGACGATGAGGGGCAGCCGGCGCGGCGGGTTGATCTGATCAAGGATGGGGTTTTGCAGACGTTTCTGATGTCGCGGCTGCCGATTGCGAGCTTCGCGAACTCGAATGGGCATGGGCGGGCGGAGACGGGGCGGATGCCGACGGGACGGCAGGGGAACCTGATCGTGAGCAGCTCGAAGACGGTCTCGGACAAGGAGCTGCGGGCGATGCTGATTGCGGAGGCGAAGCGGCAGAACAAGCCGTATGGGCTTTATTTCGAGGATATTTCTTCGGGTTTCGCGGTGACGACGCGGCGGTCTCCCCAGGCGTTCCAGGTGATTCCGCTGGTTGTTTACAGGGTGTTTGTGGATGGGCGGCCGGATGAGCTGGTGCGTGGGGTTTCGATTGTGGGGACACCGCAGGCGGCGCTGAACCGGATCCTGGCGACGAACGATCATCAGGATATCTTCAATGGAATCTGCGGGGCGGAGTCGGGTTCGATTCCGGTTTCGGCGGTGGCTCCGGCGATGCTGGTCTCGGAGATTGAGACGCAGCGGCAGAGCCAGGGCACGGCGCGGCCACCGATTCTGCCACCTCCGACCACGTTATTGACGGCTGAGCAGAAGGTGGGCCGTTGATGGGGAAAACTGGTTTGGTGATCGTACATTGTGGCGTGCTGATTTTGTCCGCCCTCACGTTGAATGCAGGGGCGGCGGAGCCCGTTTCTTTGTCAAGTCCCGGAGCCTCAGCGATGACGAAGACGGTGGTGGACGATCCGATTCTGCTGGCGATGCGGGCGGAGCTGGACCGGGAGAAGGCCGGATTGCTTCTGCCTGGAATGGAACGGCCCTACTTTATCGAGTATCGGCTGGACGACCTGCGGGGGTATGAGGCGGTCGCGAACTATGGGGCGCTGACGCGGGAGGAGGAGAGCCATCAGCGGGTGGTGCGGGTGACGGTGCGGATCGGGTCGTATGACTCGGATTCGAGCTCGAGCCGGGGGGATGGGTCGGTGCAGCTGGCTCCGGAGGACAACGATCCGGAGGCGCTGCGGTATGCGCTTTGGACGGCGACGGATGAGGCTTACAAGAATGCGTTGCGGGCTTACTCGGCCAAGCTGGCGAATCAGAAGCGGTTTGAGCAGCAGAGGCCGGAGCGGGACTTCTCCGAGGCGCGGCCGGTGACGGCGATTGAGCCGACGGTGGCGCTCGAGATCGATCGGGCGGAGTGGAAGCGGCGGATCGTCGAGGCGAGTGGACTGTTTCTGACCGATCCGGAGGTGAAGGCGGCGGCGGTGCATCTCCAGTATTCGACCTCGAACCTGCGGGGGATCGCGGTGAACCGGTACATGGTCAATAGCGAGGGCACGACGCTGCGGCATGGGTATGCGGGTTATTCGGCGAACATCAGCGTGGGAACGCAGGCGGACGATGGGATGCGGCTCTCACGGGATAACGGGACGACGGCGGCGAAGGCGAGTGAGCTGGAGTCGGCGGCGGCGTTTCGGAAGAGGACGATCGATGATCTGAAGAGTCTCGAGGAGCTGCGCAATGCTCCGGTGGTCTCGGCCGAGGACTATCACGGGCCGGTGCTGTTCTCGGGAGATGCGTCGGCGGATGTGATGAACCGGCTGTTCGTTCCGAACATCGAGGCGGATCGCCCGGATGCAGGGACGACGGCGCGGACTCAGGGGATCTACACGTCGAGTTACAAGTCGCGGGTGCTGCCGGAGATTCTGTCGGTGACGGATGACCCGACGGTGAAGGCGTTTGGGGGCAGGACGCTGTTGGGAAGCTACGAGGTCGATGACGAGGGGGTTCCGGCGGAGGCAGTGGACGTGGTGGTCCACGGCAAGCTGACGAACTACCTGATCGGGCGGACGCCGGTGCGGGACTTTGCCAGCTCGAACGGGCATGGGCGTGCGGCTCCGGGGCAGGCGGCGCACTCGAAGGCGGGGGTGATTACTTTCCGGGCTACGCAGCCGGCGGCGGATCTGCAGGGAAGATTGCTGGCGATGGCGCGGGAACAGGGGCGCGACGTTTACATGGTCGAGACGCTGGGGGGTGGAGAGCTTGCTCCGCGGCTGCTGTACCTGGTGCATGCGAAGGATGGATCGAAGACGCTGGTGCGGGGGGCGGCGTTTGATGAGCTGGATAACCGGAGTCTGCGGTCGGAGATCCTGGCGGCGGGGGACGATCCTTTTGTCGCCAATACTCTCGGGGCGGTTCCGCAGACGACGATTACTCCTTCGCTTTTGTTTGGGGATATTGGGGTGAAGCGGGCGGCGGAAGAGCAGCAGAAGCTGCCTTACTATCCTCCTCCGACTCCTTAAAGGCGTGTCCCGCCGGACGGGCCCCCTGCGCGGGGGGCGGTCACTTCGTGACTCGTGTTGGGCTTCGCGGGGTGCTCCCGATGGTCGCAAGTGGGGTCTATCTTTGCGATGAAGGGTTCGCACCGATTTTTTGGCTAGTTGGCGGCGGCGATGGCGGCTACGACGCGGTCCATGGTCTCGCGGTCGGCGGTAGTGCGGGGGGTGTGGTTGTCGACCATGATGGAGAAGAGGATGGTCTTGCCGCTGGCGGCGACGAGGTAGCCCGAGAGAGCGCGGGCTTCACCGAGGGTTCCGGTCTTGGCGAAGACGTGGTCTTTGAGGGGTGGATTGGGGAAGCGGGCGGCGAGGGAGCCGTCTTCGCCTCCGATGGGGAGAGCACGCTTCCAATCGGCGAACCAGGGCTGGGTGGCGGCCCAGGACAGGAGTCTGGCGGTGGCGCGGGGGGTGACCAGGTCGTGACCGCTGAGACCGGAGCCGTCGAAGAAGACGAAGTCGTCGGGGTCGAGGTGGACGTCGCGGAGCATCAGTTCGCGGACGATGCGGGCTCCATTGGCTCGGGTGGGGTCGCAGGTGTAGCGGCGGCTGATCTGCTCGAGGAGGAGCTCGGCGTGGAGGTTCTGGCTGACCTTGTTGGTGACGACTACGTCTTCGCCGAGTGGGACGGATTGGTGTTCGGCAAGGATCTTGAAGCTCCCCGTGCGCAGAGATGGACTAAAGGACTCGCAGAAGATGGAGGTGATGCCATTGGTTAGTCCTAAATTTGGGGGCCAGGCCTTGATCTCTTCGGGGGAGATGCTGGAGGCGGTGAGGAAGCCGCGGGGGTCGGTTGAGGTTCGGTGTTCGGCGCGGGCTTTGCCGGTGATGCGGATGCCGCGGGCTTCGAGCATGGACTTGAGGGCGATGGCGGCGTACTCGGCGGGGTCGTGGATGGCGACCTCTTCCACATCGGGGGCGGCATCGGTGGCGATCGCGCCGAAGATGCGGAGAACCTTAGAGCCGAGGGCGCGTTCCATCTGGACGTGGCTGCCGCTTTTGGGTGCTCCGGTGGTGAGGGCGGTGGTGTCGAGGGTGTAGTAGGCGGGGGTGGCGGGGTCGATCAGGACTGTGGGGGGGAGGCTGGCGGAGGTGGCGGGCGTGACGGTGATGATGAGTTGGTTGTCGGTGATGGTGAGGGCGGAGACGGGTGCGCCATAGCCCCAGACGGCGTCGTCGATCGACCAGTCGGCGGGGGAGGGGTCCCCGGGGAAGAGGGTGTCGTCGCCGATGACGTCGCCGTCGATGAGCCTGAGTCCGGTGGCGGCTACGGTATCGGCCATCTGCTCCAGATGGCGGAGGGGGGATGGTTCGGGTACGCCTGGGAGCTTTTTTGGGCGGTCTTTGGGGGAGAGGTAGGGGATGGTGCGGGCGGAGAGGTTGGCGTCTCCGTCGCCAATGAGGACGATGTCTCCGTTGAGGTGGGTGGGATCCGTGTAGATTCCGTGGCTCACGACGCGGGTGGTGAAGGTGTGGTCCTTCCCGAGGAGGGCCATGGCGGTGGTGGTGGTGTAGAGCTTGGCGTTCGAGGCGGGTCGGAAGTATTGGGCTTCGTTGAGGGCGAAGATGGGCTGGCCAGCGAGGTCGGTGACGTCGATGCCCCAGTGGGCGCGGGAGACGGCGGGGTCGGCGAGGAGGGTTTGGATCTGGTGGGCGAGGTCTGGAGCCTGGGCGGGGGCGGTGAGAGAGGCGGCCAGGAGGGCGGCGGGGATCCACTTGGATGGGCTGCGTCGCATGGCGAAGTCTAGCATTCCGGGCCTGGAGAGGGGGTTGCCGCAGGGGCTAAACGCAGATTCCCTTCGGGAATGACAGACAGAAAGGCAAGGACAGATACGTGAACAGATCGGCGATCAGCGCCCGCGGGTGAGGGTGTAATAAAGGACGGGGGTTACCACGAGGGAGAGGGCGATCGAGAGGGTGAGGCCGCCGATGACGGCGATGGCCAGGGGCTGGAGCATCTGGGAGCCGGAGCCTAGCGCGAACGCGAGGGGGAGCATGCTACCGACGGCGGCGATGGCGGTCATGACGATGGGGCGGAGGCGGCGCTGGGCGGAGTGCAGCATCGCTTCGCGGGGTGGAATGCCGGTGGCGCGGGCCTTCTCGTCGGCGTCGAGCAGGAGGATGCCGTTTTTGGCCACGATACCGATGACCATGATGAGGCCCATGAAGCTGGCGACGTTGAAGTTGGTCCGGGTGATGAGGAGGGCGAGGACGACTCCGGAGATGGAGAGGATGGAGCTGGTGAGGATGGAGATGGGGGCGGAGAAGTTGCGGAACTCAGCGAGGAGGACGGCGAAGACGAGGCCGAAGGCCAGAACCAGTACGCGGGCGAGGTCGGCGAAGGACTTCTGCTGCTCCTGGTAGGTTCCGCCATACTCGACGCGGACGGTGGATGGGATGCCGAGGGACGCGACCTGCTGGCGGACCTTGGTCATGGTTCCTCCAAGGTCGGAGCCCTCGAGGCGGCCGCTGACGAGGATGACCTGCTGAAGGTTCTCGCGGCGGATCTCGTTCTGCGGGGGAAGTTGTTCTATCTGGGCGAGGGAGCCGAGGGTGGCGGTGTGGCCGGTGGCGCTGTTGAAGACGGTGTTCTGGATAGAGTCGAGGGAGAGGCGGCTCGAATCGGGGAGGCGGACGCGGATGGTGTAGGGGCGGCCGTTGACGATGAGGGGGTCGTTGGTGGGGAGGCCGTCGAGGATGGAGGTGGCGTCTTCGGCGACCTCCTGGGGGGTGAAGCCGAGGCGGCCGGCGAGGGTGGGATCGATTCGGAAGCTGGTGGCGGGTCCGGAGATGGTGTTGTCGATGCCGTTCTGGGTGTCGACGACTCCGGGGATCTTCTGGATGGCGGCCTGGACGCGAGGGGCGAGGTCGTGGAGGAGGGCGGTGTCGCTGGAGAAGAGCTTGATCTGGATGGGTTCGGGGGAGTTCGAGAGGTCGCCGATCATGTCCTGGAGGACCTGGGTGAACTCGACGTCGAGGGCGGGTTCGCGGGTTTTGATTCGCTCGCGGACATCGGCCATGACCTCATCGATGGCGCGGTCGCGTTTGGGTTTGAGGCGGACGCTGAAGTCGCCGTAGTTGGCCTCGGTGACGGCGGCGAGGCCGAGCTGGAGGCCGGTGCGGCGGGAGGTGATGAGGACCTCGGGGGTGTCGCGGAGGATCTGCTCGACGTGCTGGAGGATGCGGTCGGTTTCGGCGAGGGAGGTTCCGGCGGGGGTGAGGTAGTCGAGGATGAAGGCGCCTTCGTCCATCTCGGGGAGGAGGTCGGAGGCGAGGCTGCGGTAGGCGAAGAAGCCTCCGACGACGAGGACCAGGCAGATGGCGACGAGGGCGAGGGGGCGGGCGAGGGCCCAGGTGAGGACGCGGGCGTGGAGGTGGAGGACCCAGCGCATGGCTCGGCCGTTCTCTTCTGCGGGAAGGGCGGGTTCGGCATTTGTTGCGCGGGGTTTGACGCGGAGTAAGACGAGGGAGAGGGCGGGAGTCCAGGTGAGGGCTAACAGGAGCGAGGTGAGGAGCGCGGCGGTCATGGTGACGGCGAGCGCGCGGAAGAAGCTTCCGGTGACCCCGGTGACGGCGATCAGCGGGAGGAAGACGACGACCGGGGTGAGGGTCGACCCGATGAGGGGGACGGTCATCTCCTGGAGCGCCATCTGGACGGCGGCGATGCGGTCCTGACCGGAGTGGCGGTGGACGACGATGTTTTCGACGACCACGATGGCGTCGTCGATGACGAGGCCGATGGCGGCGGCGAGGCCACCGAGGGTCATGAGGTTGAAGCTCTGGCCGATGATCCAGAGGAAGAGGATTGTCACGGCGACGGTGACTGGGATGACGAGGCCGGCGATGAGCGAGGAGCTCCAGTCGCCCAGGAAGAGAAAGAGGATGATGCAGGCGAGGACGAGGCCGATGAGGATGGCGTCGCGGACGCTCTGGATGCTCTGGCGGACGAGCTCGGACTGGTCGTAGAAGGGGGCGAGGGTGACGCCGGGGGGGATCTTCGACTTGAGGGATGCGAGCTCGGCGGCTACGGCATCGGCCACGGCGACGGTGTTGCTGGCGGGCTGGCGGGCAATGTTGAGGAGCACGGAGGGTCTTCCGTTGGCCGTGACCATGGTGTAGACGGGGAGGGTTCCGGGCTGGACGGTGGCGACGTCCGAGACGTGGACGGCGGCTCCGTAGGGGGTGGTCTTGACGATGAGGTTGCCGAGATCGTCCGCGTTGTGGGCCTGGGCTCCGACGAGGCCGAGGATGAGCTCGTGGTTGGCTTCGTAGAGGCCGGGGGAGTCGATCATGTTCGAGGCCTGGATGGCGTTGACCAGATCGAGGAGGGTGACTCCGGATGTCTGCATCCGGGCCATGTTGGGGACGACGTGGTACTCGGGGACTTTGCCGCCCTGGACGATGACGGTGCTGACTCCGTCGACGCGGTTGAGGGGTGGCTTGAGATCGTAGGTGGCGAGCTCCCAGAGTGCGGTCTGCGAGACGGTGTCCTTGCCGCGGTCTTCGGCGGTGAGGGAGTAGCCGAGGATGGGGAAGGTGGCGAAGGTGAGGCGGTTGGTGGTAATGCGGGCGGTGGCGGGGAGGGTCTGCTGGACCTTGGAGAGAGCGGCGTCGGTGAGTTGCAGGGTGCGGAACATGTCCACGTCCCAGGCGAAGAAGAGGCTGATCTCGGCGGAGCCGCGGCTTGTCGTACTGCGCACGGTGAGCAGCCCCGGGACGCTGTTGATGGCGTCTTCGATGGGCTTGGTGATGGTGACCTGCATCTGTTCGACGGGCATGACGCCGTTGTCGATGCCGATGACGACGCGGGGGAAGTTGGTGTCGGGGAAGACGGAGATCGGGACCTGGTAGGCGGCGTAGATTCCGGCAGCGGTGAGCAGGCAGAGGGCGAAGAAGATGGTCTTGGCGGAGCGGGAGAGCCAGAAGTTGGTCTCGTCCGGCGCGGATTCAAGGGATGGAGAGACGTTGGCGCTCACTTGTCGTCGGCGTCCTTCCTGGCTCCGGCGGCGGGCTTCTTAGCGTCGGGGCCGTCTGCTTTGTCTGTCTTGTCGTCTGCTGGGGGCTTGCCCATCTTGACCTTTGTTCCGTCGTCGAGGCCGTAGCCGCCTGTGGTGATGACGGTGTCGGCGGGGGAGACTCCGTCGAGGATCTGGGTGGTCTCGGAGTTCTGGATTCCGATGGTGACGGGCTTCTTGTGGGCGGTGCCATCGGCGGCGATGACCATGACGGATTTGCTGGCGCCATCCTGTCCGACCTGGATGGCGTCGGTGGGGATCAGAAGCGTGCTAGCGGCGGTGCGTCCGGTGATGGTGGCGTGGACGGGAGTTCCAACCTTGAAGGTGGAGTTGGGATTTTCGACGCGGAGCCACACCTCGACGGTGGTGGAGCCGGGGTCGAGGGCGGGGCTGATGAGCGATACCTTGGCGGGGACGGGGTCGTCGATGCCGGGCACGGTGATGGTGGCGGACGCTCCGAGGGAGAGCTGCTGGGCCTGGCGCTGGGCGAGGTGCAGCTTGGCGAGCAGCGCGGTGGTGTCCATGACGGTGAGGAGCGGGGTTCCGGCGGAGGCGGTCTCTCCGGCGAAGAGGGAGCGGTCGGTGACCACGCCGGCGATGGGGCTGTGGATCTCGGTGTAGCTGAGCTGGGCTTCGGCTCCGAGGAACTTGCCGCGGGCGGAGGCGAGCTGGCCCTGGGCGGTGGCGATGGCGCTCTGGCGGCTGACCTGTTCGACCGAGGCGAGGTGCTCTTTGGCGATGTCGAAGGCGGACTGGGCCTGGACGAGGGCGGCTTTGGCGGTGTCGAGGTCGCGGCCGGGGATGGCGCCCTGGGCGAAGAGCTGCGCGCGGGCGTTGACGATGCTCTGGTTCAGATCGAGGGCGGCCTGGGCCTGCTTGAGGTCCTGACGCGCTTTCGTGGTGTCTTGGGGGACGGTGGCTTTCGTCTCGGTCTCGAAGGTGCCCTGGGCGGCGGTGTAGGCTCCCTTGTTATCGACGAGGGCGGCGGCGAGGTCGCTGTTTTCGAGCGTGGCGAGGAGCTGACCGGCGCGGACCCTGGACCCACGCTGGACGAAGAAGCGTTTGACCGGGGCGCTGACCCGGGGGGAGATGGCGGCCTGGGCGAGGGGGGCGAGCGTGGCGTCGGCGGTGATCTGCTCGGAGATGGAGCCGGTCTGGGGCTTTGCGACCTGGACGTAGACCTCCGGGGTGGGTGCGGTCTCGGGCTTAGCCTTGCAGCCGGAGACTCCGGAGATTCCGATGGATGCGCAGCAGAGGGTCAGAAGGAACCAGCGGGATGATCGGGTTGCGGACTTGGTCATTTAGAGGGTTCCTGTGAGGGTCTGGAGCTCGGCCAGGGCGGCCTGATAGCGGACGTTGCCGTCGGCGCGCGCGACCTCGGAGGTGGTGAGAGAGTTTTGCGCGTCGACGACCTCGAGCACGGTGGCTTCGCCGGAGGTGTAGCGCAGGCGCGTGAGGTGGAGGCTCTCGGTGGCGGTCTGGACGCTCAGATCGAGGCTTGCGAGCTGGTCGCGGGCGGCGGCGGCCTCGGCGTAGGCCTCTTCAAGCTGGGCGATGAGGCGGCGCTGGGTCGCGGTCAGGGCGACCTTGGCGGCGTCGCGCTGGATCTCGCTCTGCTTCACGCGATGCGCGGTCGCGAGCCAGTCCCAGACGGGGATGTCGAGGGTGGCGGAGGCGGAGTAGCCGAGGTTACGGGTTCCTTCCGGTCCGTTGACGGCGAACTGCTCGGCGTCGATTCCGTAGGTGAAGTTGAGGCCGAGATTGGGGAGGTACGCGGCGCGGGCGGCGGTGATGCCGAGGGTGCTGACGCGGAGGGAGGCGAGGGCGCTCAGGAGTTCGGGGTTGAGCTTTCCGGCGGCGGCTTCGATGTCGGCGCGCGGGGCCAGGATGGGTGGGGCTGTGGGGATGGCGACTTGATAGGGCGCGCGGGGATCGGGAAAGAGCAGGACGCCGAGCTCCAGCTTCGCCTTGCTCGCCGCGAGGATTGCATCGGCCAGGTCGCGGTCGCGTTGCTGCTGCTGGAGCTGGGCCTTGATGACGTCGGCGTGGGCGACTTCCCGGGCGGTCTCGCGCTGGGTGGTGAGGTGGGTGAAGCTCGCGGCCTCCGCCTGGGCGCGCCGGGCGACGGTGAGCCTCGCTTGAGTGGCGGCAACGTTGGAGTAGAGGCCAACGACGGTGGCGACGAGGCCGCGGCGTGTGACCTCCAGCTCCGCCTGCGCGACCGCGGCCTGGGCAGTGGCGAGCGAGAGAGCGTTGATCTGCTGCAGGCCAAGCGTCTCGGTGACAACGCCCTGGCTGGCGTATTCGCGGACGGCGTTGTTGGCGATGAACTTGGGTGCGGGTTGGCTGCCGGTGGAGCCTGCGGAGTTATGGGCTCCGTTCGGCTGGGTGTAGAGGACCTGATTGTGATAGGTGGCGCTGGGAAGAAGCTCGGCGCGGGCGATGGAGCGATCGAGGTTGGCCACCCTACTGGCGGCGACGGCGGCAGCGAAGGCTGGCTCGTTGGCGCGGGCGCGACGAATGGCTTCGTCGAGGGTAATCTCGGGGCCGTCTGGCGCGGGTGTTGGGATGGAAGGAGTGGGAGCAGACGGCAGGCCCTGGGCGCGAGTGGGCGCTCCAGAACCTGCCGCGAGCATAGCTGCCAGAGCCAGCCCAAGGGTCAGGGCCTTTGCGCTCATCGACGTCCGACCACCAGGACTGTGAACGAGCCGGGAACCACTGCGGGACGCGGGCGCGGGGTCTGGGCGGTGGGTGCGGGTCGGGGGCCGAAGGTGGCGGTGACGAGATAGACCTTGCCGGTGCCGGGATCGAAGGCCATGGTGCGGGCGCCGGCCTGGGTGGGGAGTGTCTGCTCGACGGCGTAGGTCTTGGCGTTGACGATACTCAGGGTGCCGTCTCCGTTCGAGGAGAAGGCTACGTCGTGCGCGGGGTCGAAGCCGGCTGCATCGGGGGAGTCGCCGATGGTGGGGGTGGCAACGACCTTGCCGCTGGTGAAGTCGGTGACGGCCATCTTCTTGCAATCGCAGACCGAGAAGAGGCGATGGCCCTTGAGGTCGATGGCCATCCCGGAGGGCGAGTCGCAGCCCGTGAGGGGCCACTCGGCGACGATGGTTTTGGCGCGGGGATCGAGCTTCACGATCTCGTTCTTGTCTTCGATGTTGACGAAGACGTTCCCGGCTCCGTCGGCCTGGGGGAACTCGGGCTTGCCCGGGAGGGCGATGGTCGCGACGGGCTGGTTCGAGGCCATGTCGATGACGGTGGCGTTCTTGCTGCGGCCGTTGAAGGCCCAGATGGTCTTCGTGGTGGGCTCGAAGAGGATGCCGTCGGGATTGGTTCCGGCGGGGATGGAGGCGACCTGCTGGAGGCTGGTCTTGTCGAAGACGACGACCGCGTTCGACTGGCCGTCGCTGACGTAGACGACGCTGCCGGCGGGATCGAAGGCGACACCGTGCGTTCCCTTGAGGCCGGTGAGGGCTCCGACGGGTTTGCCGGTCTTGGTGTCGAGCACCTCGACGCGGGAGCCGTGGGTGAGATAAAGGCGGTGGGCGGGGGCGTCGACGGCGAGATAGTCCCAGCCGCCCTCTCCGCCGACCGTCCACTTGGTCTCGACCGAGTACTTCTGGGCGAGGGCTTGCGAGCCACCGAAGGCAGAGGCTGCCATCGTGAACGCCGCGGCGGCGAGCAGGGATGCCCGCGCGGAAGAGAGTTGTTTCATCGTCTTGATCGTCATCATGTTGCCTGCCTCGAGGACTTTCGTCCGGTACATCGTCGGTTCTACCCTCCCACTATGTCATTGCGAGGTTAAGGAAGTCTGAAGACGGGGCGCGTCGTAACGATGACGAGGGAGACTAGAGCGGTGTCCCCTCGGCCCGCAGTCGGCCTGTGGCTACGAACGCGAGGTAGTCGCGCGTCCACACCGCGATGAGGAAGCAGAAGGCGGTAACGACGAGCAGGAGCAGCCAGAACTTCTGCGCCAGCCAGAGACGCATGAGGGCGTAGTTGGAGATGTAGCCGACGTGATAGGTAGAGGTGGGCACAGCGTACGACTGGAAGGCCGATCCGCGGAGAAGGCTGACGGTCTGCTGGATGTCGCTGGACTGCGAACGCTCCAGGAATACATTGGTGAATGTGTCGACGGCATCGTCTTCGCGGAGGGCCAGCACAACGATGGAGCGACCGGGGAAGGTCGGTGACTCAACCCCCTCGATAATCATGTCGGGGAGACCGTCGACGTTGTTCGGCATCTGGTCGTCGGTGGTCTGATTGGTGAGACGCCTCCAGAGTGCCTGGACTCCGCTGAACGCATAGCTGGTCTGCTTCACGTGAACTCCATCGGAGTCGAGCGTGACGGGCAGGGCACTCTCGATGGAGCTGAAGGCGGGCTGATCGGCGATGTTGCCGAGCATCAGATAGTCGCGGCCCACGCGCATCGCTGCGTCGGGGCCATCGACTTCGACGCGAAGGGAGGGATAGCCCGTCTGGGAGCCGAAGTGGCTCATGAGATAGAGGAGCAGCGTGATCTCCTTCGGGTTGGGCGCGGCGGGCATGACGATGGTTGTGGCGGAGAGGTCGGCGAGGCGGGTGAACGGGAAGCCGGCATTGGCGAAGAGCTCGAGGTTAGGCATGGCAGCCCAGTGTGGGAGATTGCGGATATCGAGCGCGGTGTTGCGCAGGACTTCGCCCTGGAGGGTCTGCGCCGGGTCAAGGTTGCCGCTGGGATTGGCGGGGACGAAGTCGAAGTTGACGAGGAGCGTGTTGCCGAAGGGCCGCAGGCGTTCGACGGGGAGCAGGATGGCCCGCTTGCGGTCCGCGAAGTCAGTGCCTGGAGGGAGTGGCGCGTCATTCACCAGAACACCATTGATGAAGACCCGCATGGCGGAGCCCTGGGCGACGGGGAGGGCGTTGTAGCGATAGCTGAGGCCAAGATCGAGATTCTGATTCTCGCCGTAGTAGATATCGGGTGGAAGGCGGAAGTAGATGGGGATGGATCTTGATCCGGTGGAGCGCAGGGAAGCGGCGGAGTTGTCGACGGCGAGAGATCGGAGGTTGCCAGTGCTGAGCCAGCGTGGGGCGTCGTCGGGCTTGCGCATCGGCGGGAGGTCGAAGGCGCCGATGCGGGCGGAGTCGCCAAGCTCCGGAACGGCGACGCCAGGCTGCGGAGGCGTGGTCTTGAACAGCGCGAGGCTGCGTGCGGCGGTCAGGAGCTGGTCGTCATCGTCGCCGGCGAGCACCAGCGCAGTCCCATCGGGATCGGATGGATTTGACTTGAGGTTGAGCGACGCGCTTCCCTGGGGGATGCCGAGCTCTGATGGCAGGTCGGCTGAGTGGTTGGAGAAGACGATGACGTTCCCGGGAGGGATTGCTCCGACGGAGACCGAGAAGCGGATGGGCTGGGCGCTTTGCAACGTTCCAAGCCATGATGCGACCACTGCGGCGGCTTGAAGCGTGCGGGGATCTGGAGGCTTGAGGAAGACGAACGGGATGGTGGTTGCGGTCTGCAGATCGGCGTCGAAGAGCGGCAGCGGGAGGAGGCTCAGGTCGCGCTTCATGGCCACGCGATCTCCAACCACCAGCACGGTGGAGCTTGCGCCGATGAGAGCGAGCGCCGGGGCCCTGTCTTGTCCATCGGATTGCGGCCTGCCACCGCCGATGAACTCGAAGGTGAGCTGGTTGCTGCGGATGAGGAGTTCGGCGGGAACGGGAAAGGTGACGAAGCCATACTCGCCGGTCTGCTGAGGCTTGCCGGGAGCGACGATGTGGCCGATGGTCGTGTTGTTCAGCCTGACGTCGATCGAAGTGTTCGGGGCCAGGGCCTCGGGAGAGAAGTGATAGGTCAGGTTGATCTGGCCGCGACGCGGGATGCGGCTGTTGGAGAGGACAAAGCCGACCGAGTAGAAGGAGTGCGGGCCACGCATCTCGATGGCGCGGTCGATGCCCATGTCCTTGAGGGTCACCATGTCGCTGGCCTCGGCCTCGGTCAACAGAGAGGAGGTCCCGAGTGGGACCGCGACGTTGTTCTGAGCAATAGCACCAGGAACCTGCTCTCCACGCATGGTCTGATTCAAGGTCAGCGCCGCAAGCAGAAGCACCGTCGCCACGGCCCTCGCCTTGGTGTCGGTGTTGATCTTTGTGTTGTTGTCGATCCTGGCCTTCTTCTCCGGCAGCAGACCGTGGAGGACCTGGTTGAAGCCGGTGAAGGACAGGCGGATGACCCGGCCCAGGCTGATCAACGGACGGTCGACCTCGATCTTGTCGCGGGAACTGATCCAGGAGTCGGCACGCGAATAGAGGGCGCAGGTGAGCGTCTCCTCTTGCGCGATGGTCAGCGAATCGAAACGCAGACGGACGCTGCGGCCGTACTGATCGACGACGCTCGCCGGGACCTGCGCATTGCCGGTCTGGACGGGAAAGGAGACGAGGACGGGCGTCTCCCCGTTCAGTTGCACGCCCTCGGGAACGGAGAGCGACGTTCCTCCGACGGACATGTCGTTGGTCATTCCGTCGATAATCCTGGGTGCGGCGCTTCCCTCCTTTTCGAACTGGAGGCGCACGGCGAGGCGGGCCGGGATGCGCACGGACGTGCGGCGCTGTTGCTGCTCGTTGGCGACCGCGGCCGCCACTCCGAGCACCACCATGTTGAAGAGGATCCAGACGAGATTGCTGAGGACCGTTCCGATGTGCGTGGGGTCCGTAACGAGGAGGCGATAGGGCACGACGCAGACCCCGATGAGATTGAGCGCGAGCAGCCACGTGGTGGGGGCGGCGATGCTGCGGTCGAACCTCGTCTCGGCGAGCGTGCTGCCCTTGTCCGTCACGTTGAACTTGCCGAGTTTGGGGTTGATGAGAGCGAGAAGCGTCGGCATCAGGATGTAGGGCGCAAGCACCGTCTCGTAGATCTCGTTCCAGAAGGAGTGCCGGTGCCTGCCCTGGACGCGCGAGTTGGTGAGGCTGGAGAGGACGAGGTGCGGCAGCGCGTACGCGAGGATGGCGACCCAGTAGCCGGGGATAATCGTCCGGTTGCCCAGCATGTAGACCAGCGGTGCGCAGAGGAAGATGAGACGCGGCACCGCGTACAGGAAGTGCAGCATGGCGTTGAAGTAGCAGAGGCGCTGGGTAAACTTCATCCCCGACGCGAGCATGGGGTTATCGGTGCGAAAGATCTGGATCATGCCGCGCGCCCAGCGGATGCGCTGTCCAACATGGGCCGAGAGCGTCTCGGTGGCGAGCCCGGCGGCCTGCGGAAGATTGATGTAGGCGGTGCCCCATCCCTTTTTCTGCATACGCAGCGAGGTGTGAGCATCTTCTGTAACTGTTTCTGTTGCAATTCCGCCGACCTCATCCAGGGCCGACCGGCGCATGACGGCGCAGGAACCACAGAAGAAGGTCGCGTTCCACAGATCGTTCCCATCCTGGATGACGCCGTAGAAGAGTTCTCCCTCGTTCGGGATCGTCTTGTACTGGAGCAGGTTGCGCTCGAAGGGATCGGGCGAGTAGAAGAAGTGCGGCGTCTGCAGCATGGCCAGCTTCTGGTCGGCGAGAAACCACCCGACCGTCACCTGCAGGAAGCTTCGCGTGGGGACGTGGTCGCAGTCGAAGATGGTGACCAGGGGGGAGTTGATCCGCTTCAACGCATGGTTGATGTTGCCGGCTTTGGCATGCTGGTGCTCGGGGCGGACGACGTAGCCGACACCAGCCTGCTCACAGAACTCGCGGAAGTCGTCGCGCGTACCGTCATCGAGGATGTACACATGCAGCTTCTCGGGAGGGTAATCGATGTTGATCGCGGCGAGGGCGGTGTAGCGGACCAGCGAAAGCGGCTCGTTATAGGTCGGGATGAGAACGTCGACGTGCGGCCAGCGATCTTCGTCAGACGGCAGGGGAATCGGCTTCCTGTGCAGTGGATGGCTGGTCTGCATGAACCCCAGGATCATGATGAGGATCGTGTAGGCCTCGGCCGAGAGCAGAACCATCATCAGGAATGCGTCGATGGTGAAGCGATGATTGGACTCGTCGGAGAAGAAGTTGACGACCATGTGAACGCGCCACCACCCGTAGCGGAACGTGGCGGCCAGCGAGAAGATCATCAGCGTGAGGGTCACGACCTTGGACCTCGAGGCGCGGTTCAACACCATCGCGACGAGGAGGCTGACGCCGCCCAGCACAATCTGCTTGGGCCAACTCAGGTAGAGGGTCACGAACTGAAAGAGCAGAAAAAGGAACACGCCCGTGACAACAAGCCGGAAGAGTCGCTGAGGGAGACTCTGAGAATCGAGGTAGGAGCTCACCTCTTTACTCTCTTCCCGATTTTCAGGAAGTCAATAACACCTTGGTGGATCGCACGTTGCTCGTTGAGAGCTTTGGTCCGTTAAGAGAAAACGTGCTCATCCCCCGCAGATTCTTCCCAAAAAAGAACTATGCGTCCCTGGCGTCCTCATACTCTTCGTTCCATGCAGTCTGGATCGCTTCGAGGATCGACTCGGTTGACTTCGCCGGATCTCCGACGAAGCCATCCAGTTCTGTGACATAGCGGTGCAGGTCGGTAAACCGCACAGTATATGGCTCGATGTCCGGATACTTTTCCTGCAGCTGAATACCAATCTCTTCAACATCCGTCCAAACAATCTCTCGCGCCATGCGCTGCTCCTCCGAGTCGAATTCTGGTTGGAAAGCGATTATGCGCCGGGTCCGTGCGAGGGCTTGCCTTCCTGCACGTAGTTGCGGTTCCACTTGGGGATCTCGACCACATAGGTTCCGGGCCGCTCGACCACGGCCTGGCATCCGAGGCGCGAGTTCAACTGAATGTCGGCTGCGGTCTCCATCCGGTCAAGCTCCAGGTCTTCAGGCTCGCTGATGCCCTTTGCGCCCTCTTTCACATGGATGTGGCACGTGGTGCAGGCGCAGACGCCGCCACACGCATGATCGAGGAAGACACCATGGTTCTCGGCGATATCGAGAAAGGACATCGGCAGACCGTGTCCGTCGTAAGGCATCGTGTCGTACTTGAACTCGACCGTCTTGCCTTCGGGCAGAAACGTGACGCGGACCATCCCTTCGGCCGCTGGCCTGGACGTGTCCACAACGTTGTCTGAAAGATTGTCATTGACCACAACACTCATCTCGTTTTCTCTCCTGAAACAAACTCTATCTTTGGTGGGAAGCTCGCTACGGACCGGGTTCGTCGAGCTCCGGAATACTTCCGTGGGACGGGTCGTGCTGGAGCAGCGGCGACTGCGCTGATTCACCGCTGGAGTCGCCGCTGGAATCGATCTCCGCCTTGGCGAAGGGATGCGGCGCCGTTGGTCCCTGACCCATGCTCTCACCTGCGGCGGTCATCGTCTTGCCCTTCATGGCGCCGCTGACCGCGGAGTCCATCATCAACTCCGCGAAGCGAGTCGTGGACTTGTCGAGACCCTCGATGCCCTGGCGGATGACGCGGTAGTCGTCGCCCTGGAGCGACGCCTTCAGCTCGCGCGTCTTCTGCTCGATCTTCTCGATCTCGTCGAAGGTCAGCATCTGCCAGGCCTCGTGCTTCTGGCCCTTTTCTACCGCGGCGAGGATGGTTTCGCCCTCGTTTTTGGCTTCGACCAACTGGCGCTCTTCGATATCGGTCTCCGCGTGATCGAAAGAATCGAGAATCATGGTCTCCACCTGTTCGTCGGTCAGCCCGTAGGTCGGTTTGACCTCGATCTCCGACTCTTTGCCGCTGCGCTGTTCGCGCGCCGAAACGTGCAGGATGCCATTCGCATCGATGAGGAACTTAACCTCGATGCGGGGCAGGCCGGCGACCATGGGGGGGATATTCCTGAGGTCGAAGCGAGCCAGCGAGCGGCAGTCCTTGGCCATCTCCCGCTCGCCCTGGACGACGTGGATGGCGACGTTGGTCTGTCCGTCGACTCCGGTCGTGAAGTGCTCCACGGCGCTGGCCGGAATGGTCGAGTTGCGCTGGATGATCTTCGCGACCACCCCCCCAAGGGCTTCGATCCCAAGCGAAAGCGGAGTGACGTCGAGCAGGAGCAGGTCATCGGTCGCAGCCGAACCGCCAGCGAGAATCTGCGCCTGCACCGCAGCGCCAAGGGCTACAACCTCATCCGGATTCAGCTCGGTATGGGGCTTCTTACCTCTTGCGGCGAGCCCGAAGAGATCGTCCACCAGCTTACGGACGGCCGGAATCCGGGTGGATCCGCCAACCAGCACCACCTCGTCGATCTGATCGACGGTGAGGTTCGCGTCCTTGAGGGCCTGGCGGCAGGGACCGGCGGTGCGGCCGATGACGACTGCGGCAAGCTGCTCGAACTGTTCCCGTGTAATCTCGCGGAGGTAACGTTTGCCGTCGGGAAGCGCGATGTCGAGACGGGCTGTGTCTTCGGTCGAGAGCGCGATCTTCGCTTCGATCACCGCCTTGCGCACCGCCTGGACGACCTCACCGTTGGCGCGGACGTCCACGCCCAGATCGCCTGCAATGTCGTCAAGCGCGATGGCGATCAGCAGATTGTCGATGTCGTCGCCGCCCAGGTGGGTGTCACCCCCGGTCGCGACGACCTCGAAGATGCCCTCGTGCAGCTTCAGGATGGAGACGTCGAAGGTTCCGCCGCCAAAGTCGTAGACGGCGATGACGCCATCCTTCTGCTTGTCGAGACCATAGGCGAGAGCGGCGGCGGTCGGCTCATTGACGAGTCGCAGGACCTCGAGGCCGGCGATGCGGCCCGCATCCTTGGTGGCCTGGCGCTGGGCGTCGTTGAAGTAGGCGGGGACGGTGATGACCGCCTTGGTCACCGGTCCTCCGAAGAAACGCTCCGCATTCCTCTTCAACTGCTGGAGGACGTAGGCGGAGATCTCGGGGGGCGTCATCAGAAGCCCGCCGACGCTGACGCGGAGCACCTCATCCGGCTTCAGGTCCTCGGCAAGTTTGAAGGGAAAGAGCTTCAGCTCCTCCTGCACGTCGTCCACGCCACGCCCCATCAGGCGCTTGGCCGAGTAGACGGCGCTGGCGGAGTCGCTGAGGAGGGTGGCACGGGCGGCATTGCCGACGACCACGCCGTTATCGGTCCAGGCAACGACCGATGGGACGAGACGCTCCCCGTCCTCGCCCGGGATGACCACCGGGGTGTCTCCCTGCATGAACGCCACCAGGGAGTTGGTCGTGCCAAGATCGATTCCGACTACACGGACATCCGCCATTTTGCCAATTCCTTCTCTCAACCGGACCCGCTTCGCTGCTGCCCCGCGAGTGTCTTCCGGACGATATCTTCTATTGTCCTACACTCTGGGGCGTCGCTGCGTGAAGGACTGCCGCGCAGGTTGGATGCAGGTGAATTCGGTGCGCTGCAGGATGATCCACAGCCGTGATAGGTTGGCCGCATGAGCCCTACATCTGAACTGAACCCTTATGCCCCCTACCTTGCGGGACAGGAGCCACTGCCTGTTCTTACCGCAACCCCCGGACGTCTGGATGCGCTGGCGTGCGGGATGACGCGGGAACAGTTGGACGCCTCACCCGCGCCCGGAAAGTGGAGTCCGCGGGAGATTCTGGCGCACCTGGCCGACTGCGAAGTCGTCTTCTGCTTCCGGCTTCGGCAGACCCTGGCGGCGCCAGTTGATCTGCCGCATCCGGTGATCCAGCCCTTTGACCAGGAGCGGTGGGCTCAACGCTATGCGGCTTATGACGTACCGTCCGCGCTGGCGCTGTTCCGGGCTGCGCGCGAGTGGAATCTGCGGCTGCTCGGAGGGGTGAGTGCGAGCGAGATGGAGCGGGTGACGACCCATCCGGAACGCGGCACGATGACCTTCCGGACCATCGTCGAAACCATGGCGGGGCACGACATCAATCACCTGCAGCAGCTTGAGGCGATCGCGAAGGCCTAGAGCAGATTGCCTGTTGGTACAGAGTTGGGTGCCCCACCTTCGCGACACGTCTCATCGTCGCTAAGGTGGGGCGGAACGCCACGGTACCCGACCCAGAACCCTACACCTCCAGCGAATCTGCTCTAAGAGCTTGGGCCCGAGGCCTCGGTGCCGGATTGCAAACCGGCTCAGCGTCTCCAGGCCGCGCGATAAACGCACAAGCGCAGACCACTTTCGAAAACACCGCCCGCTGTCCAGTTTTTCCATGCAACGGCCCACATTCTGCACACAAAAAGCTTCTGGTGAAACATTGGGAAATCTGCATCGCCGCCTGCTAACCCTTTTAGATCACCATGGATGCGGGAAACTCGCGAAATACCGCGATTTCATACCACTTCATTAGAAGATTAGGACCAAGTGGTCTGACCACTTAGACTGAACTGCTGCCATCCCGAGAAAGCGAACCGCACCTCCAGGAGAACCGCTAGCCGAGCGCCTCGCCGACGTCGCGGACGAGATTGCGAACGTAGCTGCGGCGATTCAGCAGAACCACCATGGCCGACTTCGCGGAGTCCATCGTGGCGCGGTCGGAGTTGTCGGTTGCGGCGTCCCATGTGCTCCAAAGGCCCTGAAGTTCAGCCTGGACGCCGGCGAGCATGGCCTCGAAGCTGCGCTGGGCGGTGAGCAGGTCTTTGCGTAGCTGAGGATCTTCTTCGTCCCCCATCTCCTTTGCCATGCGCATCTCCTGGAGCTGCATATTGAGCTCGAAGACCTCTTCCAGGAGCTCGGGGGGGATGAGCTGTTTCTTGGCGGTGCCGGAGGTTCGGGCGGCGTCGGTCGCACGCTGGGACTGCTCTTCGAGCTCTACCCCTTCCAGCTTCAGGAGGTACTCGGTGCGGGCGATGGGGTCTTTGAGGGTGCGATAGGCGTCGTTAAGGAGCGAGGCCTGGGCCAGCGCGGCTTCCTGCTCCTCGACCGGTTTCGCGGCGAAGCGGTCGGGGTGAAGGCGGCGGGAGAGGACGTAAAACTGCTTCTCGAGCGCGGGAACGTCAACGTTCAGCTTGCGCGGGAGGGAGAAGAATTCGAAGTAATCCATGGGCTCATTGTAGCCCGGGCCGAGGGGAGACCCCCCTCCCCCTTTGGGTCCAAAGTACACAAAACAAGGAACCTAAGCCGGACTTCGAATGCCGGTCCGATCATGGGTCACCGGGACGAAACGTCGGTCTACGACGAGAAGCTGGATCCGCAGCCGCAGCTCTTGGTGGAGTTGGGGTTGATGAAGTTGAAGCCCTGGCGCATGATCGTCTCTTCGAAGTCCAGCACCATGCCATGGAGGTAGATGAAGCTCTT
>JAMFSC010000096.1 GCA_026225095.1 bacterium | reverse complement strand
GGGTCCTGCCGCACCGTCTCCCAGCGCAACACATCGGTGAAGGGCGGCTCAATCCGCCGTGTGAAGCCGATGTCGATCCGACCCTCCGCCAGCGCCGGCCACTGCGCGCTCGGCATCATCTCCAGCAGCGATACGCGCACCGCGGGATGCTCCTTGCGAAACGCCCGAATTACCTTGGGAAAGCTGCCGCCAAGACCACCCGTAAAAAAACCGATCCGCAACTCGCCGATCTCTCCCCGCTGCGAGCCCTGCGCGACCGTCACCGCCCGCGCCGCCGCCGCCAGCGTCCTCCGCGCCTCCACCAGGAAGAGCTCTCCGTGCGGCGTAAATCGAATACTCCGCAGGCTCCGGTCGAAGAGGGCGACCCCGATCTCGCGTTCCAGATCCGCAATCTGTTCGCTCACCGCGGATTGTGCAACATGCAGCGTCCGTGCCGCCCGGCTTACGCTGCCCAGGTCCGCGATGGCCACGACGTAGCGCAGATGACGGAGTTCCACGGGTCAATTCTAAGCCTTCCATCGCTTTAACAGATGAATGCTTTCGGAACAAACCGCGCATCCCCGGACGCATCTGTGAGTCAATAGAAGAGTGGATTGGTTCGGCCTTTTTTTGCCGCTGGCGGACGCCCACATCCGGTACTCCTGGCAAGAACAGTACTGCGGAGGCAGCCACACGCTATGTGGATCGTAAAAGTTGCACTGAATCGGCCGTACACCTTCATCGTCCTGGCTCTGTTGATCCTCATCCTGAGCCCCGTCGTGATCCTGCGGACTCCGACCGACATCTTTCCAAACATCAACATCCCGGTCGTCTCAATCGGCTGGACCTACACCGGACTCAACCCCGAGGAGCTCGAAGGCCGCCTCACCTCCCCCTACGAGAAGGCCCTGACCACGCTCGTCGACAACATCCAGCACATCGAGTCGGTCACCTATAACGGCAGCGTCGTGGTCAAGGTCTTCCTCCAGCCCGGAGCCAGCCTCGACACCGCCAACGCCCAGGTCACCGCCGCCTCCCAATATCTCCTCCGCCAACTCCCCCCCGGCATCCTGCCCCCGCAGATCATCAACTTCTCCGCCTCCAGCGTCCCCATCCTCCAGCTCGGCGTCTCCGGCCAGGGCCTCAACGAGCAGCAGCTCAACGACTACGCCCAGAACTTCATCCGGCCCCAGCTCGTCAGCATCCCCGGCGCCGTCATCCCGCTCCCCTACGGAGGCAAGCAGCGCCAGATCACCATCAGCATGGACCAGGCCGCGATGCAGTCCAAGGGAATCGCCCCCGGCGATCTCCTCAACGCCGTCGCCCAGCAGAACGTCGTCATGCCCTCCGGAACCATCAAGATCGGCCAGTCCGAGTACGACGTCCGCACCAACGGAACCCCGCGCACCGTCGAAGAACTCGCCCAGATTCCCCTCCGTCAGAGCGCCGGCAGCACCGTCTACCTCCGCGACGTCGCCAGCGTCAGCGACGGCTTCCAGGTCCAATCAAACATCGTCCGCCAGGACGGCCGGCGCGGCGTGCTCATCAGCATCTTCAAAAACGGCAACGCCTCCACCCTCGACATCGTGAAGGGAATCCGCGGGCTCCTTCCGCACGTCGCCAATACCCTGCCGCCCGAGCTGCGCATCGTCCCCCTCTCCGATCAATCCGTCTTCGTCCGCGCCGCCGTCACCGGAGTCATCCGCGAGGCGATGATCGCCGCCTGCCTCACCGCGATCATGATCCTGCTCTTCCTTGGAAGCTGGCGCTCGACAGTCATCATCGCCATCTCGATCCCGCTTTCGATCCTCACCTCGGTCATTGTCCTCAGCCTGCTCGGCGAAACCGTCAACACCATGACCCTCGGCGGTCTCGCGCTTGCCGTCGGCATCCTGGTCGACGACGCCACCGTCACCATCGAGAACATCGAGCGCTTCCTCGAAGAGGGAGCCCCCCTGCGGGATGCGATCCTCGAAGGCGCCGCCCAGATCTCCGTCCCCGCGCTCGTCTCGACGCTCTGTATCTGTATCGTCTTCCTGCCGATGTTCTTCCTCGCTGGCGTCTCGCGTTATCTCTTCGTTCCATTGGCGGAGGCGGTCGTCTTCGCCATGCTGGCCTCCTACATCCTTTCGAGAACCCTCGTCCCCACCCTGGCCATGTACCTCCTGCGCCACAAGGATACCGGCCCCACCCGCAACCCGTTCACCCGCTTCCAGCGCGCCTTCGATCGCGGCTTCGAGGGTGTCCGCGCCCGGTACATCTCGGTGCTCGACCGCCTCGTCGCCCGCCGGATCATCTTCGTTCCCGGCTTCCTCCTGCTCTGTCTGTGCGCCTTCCTCCTGGTGCCGTTCCTTGGCCAGAACTTCTTCCCCGACGCCGACAGCGGGCAGTTCATCCTCCACGTCCGCGGTCCCTCAGGGATGCGTATCGAAGAGATGGCCCGCCTCTGCGACCTCGTCGAAGACAACATCCGCCAGCACATCCCGCCCAGCCAGATGGATAACGTCCTCGACAACATCGGCATGCCCTACAGCACCCTGAACACGCAGCACCTCACCAACGGAAGCATCGCCGCCAACGACGCCGACGTGATGGTCACGCTCAAGGAAGACCACCGACCCACAGCCGAGTTCACCGCCGCCCTCCGCCGCGATCTTCCCCGCGCCTTTCCCGCTGCGACCTTCTACTTCCTGCCCGCCGACATCACCACCCAGATCCTCAACTTCGGCCTCCCCGCTCCCATCGACATCCAGTTCGAAGGCAACGACGTCGAGGCCAGCGGCCGCTCCGCCGACGAGATGCTCAAGCAGCTCCGCCAGGTCCCCGGCCTCACCGACCTTCGTCTCCAGCAGCCCTTCGACGTGCCCACTCTCAACATCGCCGTCGACCGCACCAAGGCCTCGCAGGGCGGATACTCCGAGCGCGACGTCGCCACCAGCATCCTCAACACGCTGAGCGGAAGCTTCCAGGTCACGCCCATGTTCTTCCTCAACTGGAAGAACCACGTCAACTACAGCATGGTCGCGCAGACCCCGCAGTACAAGATGGATTCCATCCAGGATCTCTCCAACATCCCCATCAACCGCAGCACCGGGCTCACCACCACCGCCAGCGCAAACGCCACCACCGGCGGCCCCCAGACACCCGAGATCCTCGGCGACCTCGCCGCCGTCAAGCGCGGCAACGAGATGGGAGTCGTCAATCACTACAACATCCGCCGCGTCGTCGACATCTACGGCTCCATCCAGGGCCGCGATCTTGGAGCCGTCAGCCGCGACATCGACCGCATCCTCGACCACGATCGCAAGGCCCTCCCCCGCGGAACCTTCGTCACCCTCAAGGGCCAGGTGGAGACGATGCGCAGCTCCTACATCGGCCTCATCGGAGGCCTCGCCTTCGCCATCGTGCTCGTCTACCTGCTCATCGTCGTCAACTTCCAGAGCTGGGTCGATCCCTTCATCATCGTCACCGCGCTTCCCGCCGCGCTCGCCGGCATCGTAATGTTCCTCTTCCTCACCCACACCACCCTGTCGGTCCCCGCGCTCATGGGAGCCATCATGTGTATGGGGGTCGCCACCGCCAACAGCATCCTGGTCGTCTCCTTCGCGAAGACGCGGCTCGAAGAGCACGGCGACGCCATCCTCTCGGCCATCGAGGCCGGCACCACCCGCTTCCGCCCCGTCATGATGACCGCACTGGCTATGATCATCGGCATGGTTCCCATGGCGCTCGGCATGGGCGACGGCGGCGAGCAGAACGCCCCTCTCGGCCGCGCCGTCATCGGTGGTCTGCTCGCCGCCACCATGGCCACCCTGATGTTTGTCCCCTGCGTCTTTGCGCTCATCCATAACACCACCGCCCGCAAGGAAGCGCGGGATCGTGAGAAGTTGAAACCGCACTTCGCATAACGCGGATGCACTGAGAGTCATTGGATCTGGAGTCATTCGACCTATGGAAAACACAGCTAGACAGAGTTCGCTCGGTACGCAGCAGACCGCCGCCATGTCGGTGGACGCCCTCCCCGCCGAGCGCACCGCCGCCGCCCCCGCTCACCCGCATCATCCCTCCGCCCACGCCTCCGGTGACGTCGTCCCCTTCCCCGAGAGGGGTGGTGGACGCGGAGGCATGGTGCTTGGCGTCCTCATCGTCGCCATCCTGCTCGCCGCCGCCATCTTCGAAGGCATCCGTTCGCGCGCGCACGAGCGCAGCGTCCTCGACCGCGAAACCACCGCCGCAGCCATCCCCACCGTCAACGTGACCCACCCCAGCGGCGGCTCCGCCTCGCAGGAGGTGACCCTCCCCGGCAACACCCAGGCCTTCACCGACACGCCCATCTACGCCCGCACCAGCGGCTACCTGCGCAAGTGGTACGTCGACATCGGAGCCCACGTCCGCAAGGGCCAGCTCCTCGCCGAGATCGAAACCCCCGAGCTCGACCAGCAGCTCCTCCAGGCCCAGGCCGACCTCCTCAGCGCCGGGGCAAACATGGAGCTGGCCAAGACCACCAGCGTCCGCTGGCAGAGCCTCCTCGCCAAACACGCCGTCTCCCAGCAGGAGACCGACCAGGTCGTCAGCGACTACGCCGCCAAGCAGGCCGCCTACGCCTCCAGCCAGGCCAACGTAGGACGCCTCAAGGAGCTCCAGAGCTACGAGCGCGTCGTCGCTCCCTTCGACGGCATCATCACCGCCCGCAGCACCGATATCGGAGCGTTGATCGGCTCAGGCTCCGGCTCCACCCCCCGCGAGCTCTTCCACGAGGCCGCCGTCGGTCGTCTCCTCGTCTACGTCGCCGTTCCCGAGAACTACGCCGACAGCGTCCGCGACGGTCAGACCGTCACCATCACCCAGGACGCCAACCCCGGCCAGATCATCACCGGAACCATCTCCCGCAACGCCAACGCCATCGACCAGACCAGCCGCACCCTCAACGTGCAGGTCGCCGTCGATAACGCCAGCGGCCAGCTCCTCCCCGGGGCCTACGTCTTCGTCCACCTCAAGCTCCCCTCCACCGGAACCCACACCTTCACCATCCCTTCAAACACGCTGCTCTTCCGCGCCGAAGGCCTCCGCGTCGGCGTCGTCCGCAACAACGTCGTCAACCTCATTCCCATCACCATCGGCCACGACTTCGGAAGCACCGTCGAGGTCACCTCCGGCCTCAGCCCCAACGATGAGATCGTGCTCGACCCCTCGGACTCGCTCACCAGCGGAACCCAGGTCCACGCCAACGAGACGCAATAGAGCACTTCGGCGTCGGTGTATTGAGGTTCGGTGGATCATGCGGACCGGAAGATCTTGAGGGCCGCTCAATCTGGAAAGCCAGTCTATGTTGAGGGGTGAAGGCCCGTCCCATACCAGCCCAGGCCGAAGGCCCGGGTGTCGGAAGCAGACAGAGCGAGAGGGCTGAAAGCCCGACCGATGCCTTGGCTCTGGAAAGGCGCACCAAATTGAATCACGCAACCAACAAATCTCGAAGAGCAAAATTCCTCGCCGCCCTCTCTCTCACCGCCGTCCTCGCGACCGCGAGCGGCTGCCGCGAAGTCGGCCCCCAGTACGTCAAACCCCCCGCCGTGACCATCGCGCCCCCGCTCGATCAGTTCAAGGAAGCCGGCCCCTCCACCTTCAAGGACTCCGACGGCTGGAAGGTCGCCCAACCCAGCGATCAGAACATCCGCGGCAAGTGGTGGGAGATGTTCGGCGACCCCCAGCTCAACGTCCTCGAAGAGCAGATCGACCCCGCCAACCAGACCCTCAAGGCCGCCGAGGCCAACTACCGCGCCGCCCGCGCCAACATCCGTTTCTTCAAGGCCAACCTCGCCCCCACCGTCACCGTCGGCCCCCAGGTCGGAGCCCTCCGCGACTCCGCCCACCAGCCCTACTTCAACTCCACCCTCGCCAATAACGGCGTCGGCAACTTCACCCTACCCTTCGACCTCAACTACGAGATCGACCTCTGGGGCCGCATCCGCCGCAGCATCGCCCAGGCCCGTCAGGAGGCCCAGGCCTCCGACGCCGATCTCGAAACCGCCCGCCTCAGCCTCCACGCCGAGCTCGCCATCGACTACTTCAACCTGCGTTCCAGCGACGCCCAGGTCAAGCTCCTCGCCCAGACCGTCGAGGCCTATCAGCGCGGCGTCCAGCTCACCCAGGATCGCTACGACGGCGGAGCCGCACCCCTCTCCGACGTCACCCAGGCCAAAACCGAGCTCCAACAGGCCCAGGTCCAGCAGACCGACGTCCTCGTCCAGCGCTCCGAGTACGAGCACGCCATCGCCGTCCTCACCGGCAAACCGCCCGCCGCCCTCACCATCGAAGCCACCCCCGTCACTGTCGCCCCGCCCGCCATCCCTGTGATCCCCGGAGCCCTGCCCTCGCAACTCCTCGAGCGCCGCCCCGACATCGCCGCCGACGAGCGCCGCATGGCCGCCGCCAACGAACAAATCGGCATAGCCGACGCCGCCTTCTACCCAACACTCAACCTCTCCGCCGCCGCCGGCCTCACTGGAACATCGATCCTCAACTGGTTTTCGTGGCCCAGCCGATTCTTCGCCGTCGGCCCCTCGCTCACCCAGACCCTCTACGACAACGGCCGCCGCCGCGCCACCTCCGACGTCACCCGCGCCCAATACGACGGCACCGTGGCCAACTACCGCCAGACCTCCCTCGACGCCTTCCAGCAGGTCGAAGACAATCTCTCCGCACTCCGCATCCTGGAGCGCGAGGCCACCCAGCAGCACGAGGCCACCAGCTCCGCCGAGCAGTCCCTCAACCTCTTCAACATCCGGTACGAGGGCGGCGTCGATACCTACCTCCAGGTCATCACCTGGCAGACCGCCGCGTTGCAGAACGAGCGCAACGACATCGACATCACCCGCCGCCGACTCGAAGCCAGCGTCCTGCTGATCAAGGCCCTGGGCGGAGGCTGGACCACCCAGCAACTCCCCACACCCTAGACGGCGTCAGCCGCGCGATAAACGCACCGGACCAGACCACTTTCGAAACACACGCCCGCTGTCCAGTTTTTCCGTGCAACGGCCCACATTCTGCACACAAAAACCTCCCTGGTGAATCATTGGGAAATTTGCATTGCCGCCTGCTAACCCGTTTAGAACACCGCGGATGCGGGAAACCGGCAAAAGACAGCGATTTCATACCACTTTATTAGAAGAATAGAGCCACGTGGTCTGACCACGTAGGCTGAAAACGGGCCATTCTGACGAGGCGAACCACACCTCCAGACTACGGTTCAAGCCCGCCAGGCGCTCCCGTTTGCGACCATCGGGAGCACCCAGCAAAGCGGTATACAAGTCACGAAGTGACCGCCCCACGCGCAGTGGGTACTTGCCGTTGCCGTTGCCGTTACCGCAGCAAAGCCGAAGCCGCCCAAAGCACCGGCGCCTGACCATGGAAGTCCCCCGTCCGCCGCCGCCGCTGCATATACCAATCCAGATCCGCCTTCTTGCCAGTCCCTTCGCACACGCTGGTCAGGTCCTCGTTCTGGTCGATATACCCAACCACCGCGATCCACCCCTTGCGTGCCGCCGGACCATACTCCGCCGCCGGAAGCCACCCATGCTTCACGCCCGTAATCAGCGCATACGAAAACATCGCCGAAGAAGAGCTCTCCGGCCACGCCTCCGGCCGGTCGATCAGCTCACGCCACATCCCATCCGCCCCCTGGTACTTCAGCAGGGACGCCATCATCTTCCGATATCCCGCCAGGATTCGCGCCCGTTGCGGATGATTCTCCGGAAGCGAAGTCAGCATCTCCGCCATCCCAGCCGCCACCCATCCATCCCCACGCCCCCAGAAAAAGTGCACCTCCGGCGCATGGTGAAACAGCCCATTCGGCTGCTGCAGCTTATCGAGATATGCCACCATCTCCTTCGCATCCCGATCCAGATACCTCGCATCCTGAGTCGCCCGATAGGCCTCCAGCTGCAGGATCGTCAGCATATACATATCGTCGATCCAGAACCGCGTCTCCGCCGAAAGCCCATCGGCCTGCGGAGACTCCCACTGCCGATCCGCCCACCGCTTGCCCTCCGCCAGGTACTTCGGGTCCTTGGTTTGAAGTCCAATCTCCAGCGGAACGATCCCGAAGATCGAATCGTCCACATGGTGCCGTGTCGGAACCCTCGCCAGATCGCTCCCCCCCGGCATCATCGGCTCAAACCTCTTGATCAGCGCCTCCCGCAGCGCGTCGTTGTGCGTCAACTGCGCAAACGTCAGCGCCCCATACCAGGTCGCCGCCTCCGAGTAGTGCAAGGTCGGCGTGTACTGGTGCGGGCTGGTAACAAAATGATCCGCGACGCGCTTCCCAACCTCCTCCGGCGACGTCCCCGCCGGCCAGTTGCTGAAGTACCCGGTCTGCGCGGACAGCCCCGCGGAAGCAAGTAAAACACCAACCGAACACATGCGGGCGAACGTACGAATCATGGGCAGCATCATCCTTTTGAAGTTCCAACTGAAATACAATTCCGGCTCCGAAGGATTGTACCGGGCCGCCGCTCCCTCGCCTAAACCGCCGCCATGGTCGTACCATCGACTGCCGCTAAAATATGCCACAGCCGCACCCCGGAGCCCCCACGTGATCCCACGCCTCGCCCTCCTCGCACTCGTCTCCGCTGTCTCTTCCGTGGCCATCGCCCAGCCCGCCACCCCCCTCATCCACACCCCCAGCGGCCTCGAGCTCTCCAGCCCCGACCACACCCTCCGCATCGAAGCCCTCCGCGACGACGTCCTCCGCGTCCGCATCTTCCCCCTCGGCCATCCCCCCGAAGACGCCTCCTGGGCCGTCCTCCCCCAGGCCCTCAACTCCCGCATCCCCGTCACGCCCGAGCCCACCGGATTCGCCACCCCCGCCCTCCGCGTCACCGTCTCCCCAGACCTCCAGCTCACCGTGTCCGACCTCTCCGGCAACGTCCTCCAGCAGGACGCAGCCCCCGTCCTCTGGGAGGACACCGGCTTCCGCGTCGCCAAGCGCCTCCCCCTCAACGACCACTTCTTCGGACTCGGCGACAAGCCCGGCCCCCTCGACCGCATCGGCCAATCCTTTGTCATGTGGAACACCGACGCCTTCGGCTTCCAGGAGTCCACCGACCCCATCTACAAATCCATCCCCTGGTTCATCGAGATGCACGACGGCCGCGCCATGGGCGTCCTCTTCGACAACACCTTCCGCACCTCCTTCGACTTCGGCCACCAGCGCACCGACCGCTTCACCTTCTCCGCCCCCTCCGGCCCGCTCGTCTACTACCTCGTCTTCGGACCCGACCCCAAACACGTCGTCGAAACCTACGCCTGGCTCACTGGCCCCACCCCCCTCCCACCCCTCTGGGCCCTCGGCTACCAGCAGTCCCGCTACAGCTACTACCCGCAAACGAAGGTCGAAGAGATCGCCGCCCGCCTCCGCGCCGACCACATCCCATCCGACGTCATCTGGCTCGACATCGATTACCAGCTCAAAAACCGTCCCTTCACCGTCGACACCCAGGCCTTCCCCGACTTCCCCGGCATGATCCACAAGCTCGCCGCCGAACACTTCCACACCGTCGTCATCACCGACCTCCACATCGCGAATCTCCCCAACCAGAACTACGCTCCCTACGACTCGGGCGTTGCCGGCGACCACTTCGTCAAACAAAACGGCAAAGACTACGTCGGCCCCGTCTGGCCCGGCCCCTCCGTCTTCCCCGACTTCACCCGCAAGGTCACCCGTGACTGGTGGGGAACCCTCTACAAGCAGTTCACAGACATGGGCGTTGCCGGCTTCTGGAACGACATGAACGAGCCCGCCGTCTTCACCTACCCTTCCAAAACCATGCCCGACGACGTCACCCACCGCATCGAAGAGCCCGGCCGCCCCTCCCGCCTCGCCATGCACCCCGAGATCCACAACATCTTCGGCATGGAGAACTCCCGCGCCACCATGGACGGCCAGCTCGCCCTCCGGCCCAACACCCGCCCCTTCGTCATGACCCGCGCCAGCTACGCCGGCGGTCAGCGTTACTCCACAACCTGGACCGGCGATAACTCCTCCACCTGGAACCACCTCCGCCAGACCACCCCCCAACTCCTCAACCTCGGCCTCAGCGGCTTCGCCATGGCCGGCGCCGACGTTGGAGGCTTCGCCGGCTCACCTTCGCCCACGCTGCTCACCCGCTGGCTCATGCTCGCCGCCTTCCAGCCCATCGACCGCGACCACGCCGCCAAGGGAACCCGCGACCACGAGCCATGGGTCGACGGCCCCCAGCAGGAAGACATCCGCCGCCGCTACATCGAGCAGCGCTACCGCCTCCTCCCCTACCTCTACACCACCGCCGAAGCCACCTCCCACACCGGCCTCCCCATCGTCCGCCCCCTCTTCCTCGAGTTCCCCCACGCCACCGCCGACCTCCACCCCCTCGACCAGGACGCCCCCGGCGAGTTCCTCCTCGGCCACTCCCTCCTCATCGCCGACTCGCCCTCCCCCGAGGAGGTCGCCCCCTACGAGGTCCACCTCCCCCCGGGCCTCTGGTACGACCTCTGGACCGGCGAAAAACTCGATCGCCGCCTGGCCACCACCACCCGCGACCTCGAGATCCGCGACGCCCCCCCACCCGCCCTCAAGCCGCTCATGGTCACCCCCGGCCCCGCCGACCTCCCCATCTACGTCCGCGGAGGCACCATCCTCCCCGTCGCCCCCCTCGTCCAGTCCACCGACGAAAAACCCAGCGGCCCCCTCACCCTCCGCGTCTACCCCGGCCAGGACTGCGAAGGCTCCATCTACCAGGACGACGGCAACACCTTCGACTTCCGCCAGGGAGCCTACCTCCGCCAGCACTTCACCTGCACCCTCGCCCCCGACGGCTCCGTCACCGTCTCCATCGGCCCCCGCGAAGGCTCCTTCACCCCCTGGTGGACGCAGATCCAGATCGAAGTCCTCGGCCTCACCACCCCCCCCCCCAAAGCCACCGCCGTCGGCCAGGCCATGCCCCTCCAACACACCCCCCTCGGCTGGACCACCACCATTCCCGACACCACCCAGCCCCAGACCATCCGCTTCGAATAGCCTGCCGCTTGCGCCCGCGCACACCGGCTATCCCAAAGGAGAATCGCCCCCATGAAGAAGATCCTTCTCGCCGCCTCGCTTCTCTGCCTTCCCCTGGCAGCACAACAGCCCAAACCCTTCACCCTCCGCGCGCACCTCCTGGCGGAACTCAAGTCCACCCACAACGTCAAGGAGTGGTTCGTCCCCGCGAACGACGCGGTCGCCGGTCTCTCCGCAAAGGACGCGGCCTGGACCGACGGCAGCGGAAATCACTCTGTGGGAATGCTGGCCAACCACCTCGTGTTCTGGAATCGCCGTGCCCTGGAGCAGTTCAAGGGCGAAAAGAGCGCCAAGTTCAGCGGCAACAACGATGAAACCTTCAATGCCTTCACCGAGGCCCAGTGGGCCCAGACCCAGAAGCAGTTGGATGCTGTCCTCTCCGACATCGAGAAGTATGTCGAAACCATCGACGAGAAGACCCTCGAGAAAAACGCAGAGACGCTCTCACACATTGCCACGCATAACGCGTATCACATCGGCCAGATGCTGTATGTGCGGAAGGTGCACGGCGTCTGGAATCCCGCCAACGGGGTCAAATGAGCCCAGGACTACCCTCGCGCACGTCTCACCGCCGCTGAACCGGAGCTTGCACCGTTATGACTCAAGCTGCCCCATCCCCCCAGCCCATCCTCACCTCGGTGGCCGCCCACCTCTACGTTCGCGACCTCAAAGCGTCCACCGATTTCTTCACCAGCAGGCTTGGCTTCAACATCGATTTCATCTATGGCGACCCGCCCTTCTACGGCCAGGTGAGCCGCGATCATGCCCTACTTGCGCTGCGTTCGATGGACGAGTCTTTCTTTGACGAGGACATCCGCCGACGGGAGGAGTTGCTCGCCGCCTCCATCACGGTTGCGACGGCGAACGAGATCAAGAATCTGTTCCTGAGCTACCAGGCTTCAGGAGTCTCCTTCGCCCAACCTCTGAAGACGGAGCCCTGGGGCGCAAGAACGTTCATCGTCTCAGATCCGGACGACAATCTGATCCTCTTCGCTGGCCCGGACGCTGACTGAGCCATGCGCTGTAAAGTTTCTGGCCACTCGATTCGAGCCGACAAGAAACAGTTTTTTCGGAGCGTCCCATGTCAACGCAGCTCCTCCGCCTCAACAACACCCTCGAACACGATCCCGCCATCGATGCCTGGATGCGCGACCACCAAGGCGAACTCGGAACCATCGCCCACGAGTGGTTCGAGCTCATGCGCCACTGCGGCGACGAGGTCCGCGAGATCCTTCACGACGGTTGCCCGGTCGCATGTCTCGGCGATGTACCCTTCGCCTACGTCAACGCATTCACCGCGCACGTCAACGTCGGGTTCTTTCAAGGAGCAGCGCTAGCCGACCCGGCCCATATGCTTCAAGGCACCGGCAAATCCATGCGCCACGTCAAGCTGAAACCCGGAACCCCCACGGACGCCGCATCGCTCCGCACACTCATCGAGACGGCCTACGCGGACATCAAGAACCGCGTAGAAAACGGCTGACCAGATCGATGCCTCAGGTCATACTCGAAAATATTCCCCGGAAGGTTCGACTGGAGGAGTCATGCAAGAGGAACATATCCGTGAAATTCTCACTGCACATTGGCACGCGTCGGCACTCGGTGATCTGGACGCAGAGCACGCAATCTACGATGACAACGCAATCTGCGATTATCCCCAGTCCGGCGAGCGAATCGTTGGGAGGAGCAATCTGCAGGCCTTGCGAAGCCACCATCCCGGCAGACCATCCGGCTTCAACGTCAGGCGCATGCTCGGCGGCGGCGACGTCTGGGTGACGGAGTACACCATCACCTACGAGGGCCGCCCGGCCTACACCGTCAGCATCATGGAATTCCGCGACGGCAAGGTGGTGCACGAGACCCAGTACTTCGCCGATCCATTCGAGGCCCCAGCCTGGCGAACCCAATGGGTTCAGAGGATGG
>JAMFSC010000095.1 GCA_026225095.1 bacterium | reverse complement strand
TTCACCAGAAGCTTTTTGTGCGCAGAATGTGGGCCGTTGCATGGAAAAACTGGACAGCGGGCGCAAATTTCGAAAGTGGTCTGCGATGGTGCGTTTATCGCGCGGATGTAGTCCTCCGGGGAGTCCCTGAGCCGGTTTGCAGTCCGGCACCCGGACCCGGGGCCGAGGCTCTTATGGGGCGGGCCTTCGGCCTTGAGGGCCTCGGTGACCGGAAACCACAGCAACCAGAGAAATGCTCTATAGCGGATTCGCTGAAGGTATAGGGTTCTGGGTCGGGTACCGTGGCGCTCCGGCCCACCTTAGCGACGATGAGACGTGTCGCGAAGGTGGGGCACCCAACTCTATACCAACAGGCAATCCGATCTAAGCCGGTCCACGGCGACGCCGCAGCAGCCATACGAGATACAGAAGCACCAGCAGGTTGATCAGCAGAAGCCCCGCGCGAAACCACGTCGCCTCCCGCACCAGCTCGTACAGTTCCCAGGGCAGAAACGAGATCGTCAGTCCGAGCGTCAGGTACTCCGCCCAGACCTTCTCCAGCATCAGCCCCACCCCTTCCGTCAGCGCGACGCCCGCGTAGCCGATCGAGAACATGCTGATCTGCCGCAGACGATGGTGATCGATCAGGTCCACCTTCGCCATCATCATCTCCACCAGCCGGCTCTCCGGATCGCGCCCAAGCGACGTCGCCAGTCGCAACAGCGTGTCCCCCAGATCCTTATGAAGAAAATGGAGCGCGCCGGCTCCGATACAGAGGAAAAAAAGCGCCTTGCCCAGCTTGAACAGACCAATCAGCAGAAGTCCGCGATCGTGCCCTGGGTGTCCCGAGGCATTCTTCACAACTTCGGCATCCTGCGCCTCGTTCCCGGGATGGATCGCTTCGCTCGGCATGGCAGCTACGTTTAGTTGACTGGCATGACTCTCAATTGTCAACGCCACTCAGCCCCCTGCCCGGTCGGGCCCGCGTCATCCACACACTTTCGGCACCCAGGCCCATTCCCCCGCTCGGCTCACCCTGTCGAGAAAGAACCTCGTGACTTTCACCCTGCAAATAATTAAGGTTCTCTGCCACACGCGCAATCCAGCCCCGGCAGGACTGCGTAGATCCAATTGAGTGCCAGAGAAACCAGTCTGAATCACCCCATGGATAGACCGGCCGGGGTGCTCTCGCCAATCTTTCGAAGCCACAAGAACGCCGTAGTACAAAGGACGCCTCATGAAACTGAAGAACGCTTTCCTCGCCATGCTCGCAGTGGGCACTCTTGCCCTATCCTCCGTCTCTGCATCGGCCCAGAAGGATCCCATGGTCGGCGGAGCCGCCATGTATCCGACCAAGACCATCGTCGAGAACGCCGTCAACTCTCCCATCCACAAGACCCTCGTCGCCGGCGTCAAGGCTGCCGACCTTGTAGACACCCTCAACGGAGCGGGGCCCTTCACCGTCTTCGCACCCACCGATGATGCCTTCGGAAAGCTGCCCGCCGGAACCGTCGACACCCTCGTCAAGCCAGAAAACAAGGCCACCCTCACCAAGATCCTCACCTACCACGTCGTCAGCGGAAAGATCTCCTCCAAGGAACTCGCCAAGGACATCAAAAAGGGCGGGGGCAAGTATGAGCTGACCACCGTCCAGGGTGAAAAGCTCACCGCCACCGCGTCCGGCGGCAAGATCATGCTCACCGACGAGAAGGGTGGCATGGCAACCGTCACGATCGCCGATGTCTTCCAGTCCAACGGCGTCATCCACGTAGTCGACACCGTCCTGATGCCCAACTAGCCTCTTCCTCAGCTCTTCCCCAGAAGCTTCACCAGATGCACCACACGAAGGGCGCCACCTCCGCGGCGCTCTTCGTCTTTTGCTTTGCTTCCCGGACGACAATTGCATCGTAACGCCCCGGCCGCGACAAGATAAAATCAAACGCCGGGGCCTATGTCCAACACCTACATCGCCGAGCAGTGGCTTCCGTACCCCATCGAGATCGTCTTCGCCTTCTTCGCCAACCCGGAGAACCTTCCCCGCCTCATGCCCGCGTGGAACAAGGCCCGGATCGAAGAAGCATCCTTCGCTCCGCCCCCACCCAATCCGGGTCGCCGCTTGCCAGGCATCGCCGCGGGAGCCGGAACCCGCCTCACCCTCAGCTTCCGCCCCTTCCCCTACTCGCCCCTCCGCCTCCCCTGGGAAGCCGAGATCTCCGAGTTTGTCTGGAACGATCACTTCTGCGACACCCAACTCCGCGGCCCCTTCGCCGCCTGGAATCACTGCCACCGCCTCCGTTCCGAGTCCCGGCCAGACCCATCCGGCACTCAGATCCCCGGAACCCACCTCCAGGATGAAGTCCGCTACGAACTCCCCTTCGGAGCCATCGGGTCTCTCGCGAAGCCCTTCATCGCCTTCCAGATGCGCTCCACCTTCGCCTACCGCCACGCCCGCACGGCCGAGCTTCTCCCGCTCATGGCCGCCAGCCTCCGCTAGCCGTACCCACCGCTCTGCCCATTGCGGTACTCGACAATCTCCTCCAGCGCCCCCCAGCAGCTTATAAACGCCGCCTCCGCCGTGAGCCCATACTTCTCCCGCAGCGACTCCACCTTGCCGTGTTCGATAAACTCATCCGGCCATCCGACGCGTACCATCGGGACATCGATCCGCAACCCGTTCAACGTCTCGAGCACCGCCGACCCAAACCCACCCGCCAGCACATGGTCTTCAAACGTCACCACCAGCCCGCACTTCTCTCCGAACGCATCCACGCACTCCCGGTCGATCGGCTTGGCGAACCGCGGATTGACGACCGCGACACTGAACCCACGCTCTTCGAGCATCTTCGCCAGCCGCTCAGCCTCCGGAAGCATCGCACCCAGGCCGAAGATCACCACCTCGTCCCCCGGCCTGCCCTGCAGAACCTCCGCCTTGCCAATCTCCAGCCGCACCGGCTCGGGCTTCACCGTGGCGCCCGGACCAATCCCCCGAGGATAGCGAATCGCACTCGGCCCCTCATGCAGCATCGCGGTGTACATCATGTCCGCCAGCTCGTCCTCATCCTTCGGAACCATGTGGATCAGGTTCGGCACACTCCGCAGATAGCTGATGTCGAAGAGCCCATGGTGCGTCGGCCCGTCATCTCCACTCAGCCCGCCACGATCCATGCAGAACACCACCGGCAGGTTCTGCAGCGCCACATCATGAACAATCTGGTCGAACGCCCGCTGTAAGAAAGTCGAATAAATCGCGCAGAATGGCCTGTACCCCTTCGTCGCCATCCCCGCCGCGAAGATCACCGCATGCTCCTCTGCGATCCCCACGTCAAAATACCGATTCGGATGCACGGGCCTGAACAGGTCGAGCGCCGTCCCATTCGGCATCGCCGCCGTAATCGCCACGACCTTGTCGTTCCTCGTGGCCAGCTTCGTCAACGTCTCAGCAAAGACCTCCGAGTACGTCTTCTGCGCCGCCGGCTTGGTCTCTCCTGTCTCCGGATGATAGGGCCCCAGCCCATGAAACTTCTTCTGCCCCTCCAGCGCCGGCTGAAACCCCCTGCCCTTCTGCGTAATTGCATGAAGCACCACCGGTTTGTTCTGCGTCTTCAGAAACTTGAACGTCTCAATCAGCATCGGCAGATTGTGCCCGTCGATCGGCCCAAAGTAACTGATCCCGAACTCCTCGAAGATCATGCCCCGCCCGACCAGGCTCTTGGCCGCCTCCTCCGCTCGCCGCGCAACATGCCGCGCAGCCTTGCCGCCAATCTTCTCAACGAAGCCGGCAGCCGCATCGTGCAGGCTGTTGTACGTCGAATTCATCACAATCTTGTGGAAGTACTCCGCAATCGCCCCGACGTTCTTATCGATCGACCACTCGTTGTCGTTCAACACAATGATCAGCCGCTTTGTCTGCGCCGCAATGTTGTTCAGCGCCTCAAAGGAAATGCCATTGGTGAAGGCCGCATCTCCCGCCAGCGCGACGATATGCTCCGTCCCACCCGACATATCGCGCCCGACCGCCATCCCCAGCGCCGCGCTCAGCGCAGTCCCGGCATGACCCGCTCCGTAGCTGTCGTGTTCGCTCTCGGTCCGCAGCATGAACCCATTCAACCCACCCGGCTGGCGAATCGTGTCGAACCGGTCGTGCCGCCCGGTCAGCAGCTTATGCACGTAAGCCTGGTGGCTCACATCGAAGATAAAACTATCTCTGGGTGTATCGAACACATAATGCATTGCGATCGTCAGCTCGACCACACCCAGGTTCGGCCCGATATGGCCGCCCGTCTTCGCTACACCGAGAATCAGCCGTTCCCGTATCTCCTGCGCCAGCTCCGACAACTGTGGAATCGTCAGCAACTTGATATCCGCCGGCGATTGGATCGTACTTAGAAGTGTTTCCATGCCCATCCATCTCGGCGGCCGCACACGAACCCGCCGCAACCATTCACTATATCAAGTCCCGGTATATCAAATTCCCGGACGGCAAATGACGCCGCCGATTGGTAGACGGGGAAATCGAGCCAACAGGCGACGGCCCATCACTCCAGGTTCTGAACCTGCTCCTTCACCTTCTCGATCTCGCCCTTCATCGCCAGCCCGATCGCCGTCAACTGCAGCCCCCGCTCTCCCATCGCGCCATTGACCTTGGAAACCATCGTGTTGGCCTCCCGGTTCATCTCCTGCAGAAGAAAGTCCAGCGCCTTGCCCACCTCTCCCCCCTCGTCGAGAATCGCCTGAAACCGCGTCGCATGCGTCCGCATCCGCACGATCTCCTCCTCGACATCGCTCCGTTCCGCCAGCATCGCCGCCTCGGCCAGCACCCGCTCGCCCGCGACATCAACCCCCTCCATCAGCTCCAGCAACCGTCCCCGCAGCCGGGCGATATGGCCCTGCCGCACCCCCGCCCGAAGCGCCGACATCTCCTCGACCATCCCCAGGAGTCGACCCATCCCCGCCCGCATCTCCGCCGCCAGCGCTGCCCCTTCCGCGCCCCGAGCGTCATTGAACTTCAGCATCAGCGCCTCCGCCGCCGCCCCCAGCTCCAACGCTCCCACCTGCACCGCGGTCCGGACAACCTCAGTCGAGATCACCCCCGGAATCCGCAACAGCACATTCAAATCCGGCTCACCCTCCAGATCATGCACCCCCGCTGCCTCGCGAAACGCTCCCACCAGCGCCGCCAGCAACTCATCATTCCGCTTTACCGTAACCACAGACCCGACCGCCGAATCCACCTGCAACGTCAACTCCACATGTCCCCGCCGCACGTTGGCCCGAACAATCCCTCGGAGCCCCGCCTCCAGCCCGTCGCTCCCCGAAGGAACCCTCACCTGCAGATCCAGAAACCGGTGATTCACACTCTTCGCCGTCAACGTGAACCCGGGCCCATTCACCGTCGCAAATCCCGTCATCGAATAGACCGCGCTCAAGAGATTCCCTCCATCCCATCCCCCACGCCCACCGGCTCCCTCTCCCCATCGTCGAACTGCAGATCGTGCAGCCGGCGATAGGTTCCAGACTGCTCCATCAACTCCTCATGCGTTCCGACCTCCGTAATTCTCCCCGCCTCCAGCACCACGATCCGCGTCGCCCGCCGCACGGTCGAGAGACGATGCGCAATCACGAGCACCGTCCTGTCCTCCATCAGGTTCCCGAGCGCCGCCTGCACGAACGCCTCGCTCTCGGTATCGAGCGCGCTCGTCGCCTCATCGAGGATCAGGATCGGAGCGTTCTTCAGAATCGCCCTCGCAATCGCCAGCCGCTGCTTCTCTCCCCCGCTCAGCCGCGCGCCCTTCTCACCGATCACCGTGTCGTACCCCTCCGGCATCCGCAGAATGAACTCATGCGCCAGCGCCATCCGCGCCGCATCCTCTACCCTGCTCAGCGGAACATCCGGCTGCCCATACGCGATATTGTTCCGCACCGTGTCGTTGAACAGCACCGTATCCTGCGTGACCTTGCCGATCTGCTCCCGCAGACTCTGGATCGTCACATCCCGAACATCCCACCCATCGATCGTGATCCGCCCACCATTCACATCGAAGAACCGCGGTATCAGGTTCATCATCGAGCTCTTCCCCGCCCCACTCGGCCCCACCAGCGCCACCACCTCGCCCCGTGCCACCGTCAACGAGATGCCGCGCAGCACCGGCTTCCTCTCCCCCTGCACCTCATAGCCAAACTCGACGTCTTCAAACGCGATCCTGTCCGAAAATCCCTTGAGCACGTGCGCCCGCCGCTTCTCCCGCACATCGTCCTGCGCGTCCATGAAGCGGAAGATATCCTCACTCGCCCCCAGCGCCTGCTGGAAGCTGTTGTAGAACATGGCAAACTTCCGCACCGGGTCATACAGCGTGAACACCGCGATCAGAAACGCGATAAAGGAACCCGTCGTCATCTGCTGGTGCAGAATCTGCTGCCGCCCCAGGTACAGCAGCAACGCAATCGCCACCGACCCCAGCGCATCCATCAGCGGAGAACTGATCGCCGCCACGCTGACCGATCTCAGGTTCGCCCGGAACAGCTTCCGCGCCGCCGACCGAAACCGGTCCATCTCCCACAGCTCCATCCCAAACGCCTTCACGATGCTGTTGCCCGTGATCGTCTCGTGCAGGATGTTCTGAATGTCAGCGAGCTTATCCTGTCCCCGCCGCGTCGTCTGCCGAACCCGCCGCCCGATCCGCCGCGCCGAAGAGATCACCACCGGCACAAACAGCAGCAGCACCCACGAGAGCTTACCCCCATAAAAGATCGCGACCCCAGCCAGAAAGATCAGCGTAAACACCTGCTGCAGCAGCTCCCCCATCACCGCCGACATCGCCGTCTGCACCTTCTCGATGTCGTTGATCAACGTCGACAGCAGCATCCCCGTCGAGTGTTTCTGAAAGAAGCTCATCGACCGCCGCAGAATCGCGTCATACAGGTCGTTGCGCAGATCCGTAATCATCCCGAACCCGGCATAGTTCACAAGATAGGTCCCCAGGTAGTCGCAAACCGACTTCACCACGGCCGACATCACCAGCGCATAGGCCACCACGTCCCACGCATTGTGAAAGTAGCTCGGAACCAGAAAGTGCAGATCCAGCGACCATCGAAGATACGGCACATGGATGATCAGCACCGCCTCGTTCAGCTTGTCGGGCTGCAGCACCTGGTCGAAGATCGGCTTCACCAGCAGGATCCGGAACGCCGCCATCGCGCCCACCATCGCCATCAGCGCCACCGACGCCAGCGAGTACAGCAGATACGGCCGCAGATAGCGGAACAGCCGCCAGATGCGCTTCACACCCATCCCAACGCACCTCGCACCAGAGCCATGCTGACCATTCTATTCCCGTCCCGCATCGCCCTAGGCCAAATCGGCCAGCCGCATCACCTTGTTGCCCCCCGCCCTCTTCGCCCCATACAGCGCCTCATCGCAGCGCGTCACCAGGTGATTCCAGTCCCGCATCGCCTCCTCGGCCTGCGCCAGACCGATGCTCGCCGTCACCCTCACCCGCGCCTGCCCATGAACAATCTCCAGCCGTTCCAGCGCCCCGCGCAGCCGCTCCGCGATCTCCGACGCCTCCATCATCGTGGTCCGCGGAAGCAGAACGACAAATTCATCCCCGCCCAGCCGAGCCAGCGAGTCGTTCGTCCGCAGCTCCGCCTGCAGGCAGGTCGCCACCCCCATCAGAGTCGCATCTCCGCAGCTATGCCCAAACGTATCGTTGATCTGCTTGAACCCATCCAGATCGATCGTAATCGCCGCAATCTGCGCGTCCGTATGCCGGCTGGCCGCGATCACGCGCCCCGCCATCTGCCCGATCGCCCTCCGGTTCAGCAGCCCGGTCAGCGGATCGGTAGAAGCCTGCAGCTCCAGATCATGCCGCAACAGCGCCGCCGTCATCCACACATAGCCCACCATCGCCCCGCACTGCAGGCACGAGTTGACGATCAGAATCCACGCCAGAAACGCGCCCGATTTCAGATAGTCCGCCGGAGCCCCCCGAGCCACCACACCCAGCAGCCGCGCCATGTTCGTAAACGCCAGCGCCCCCAGCATCACCGCCATCGGAAGTCCCGCCGCGCGGTGGGTTCCATCCTCCTTCCGGTAGACGAACACGGCGATCATGGCCTGCTGGCATCCCAGCACGACGCTATACGCGATCAGACGGCGCGGAGTATCTGGATGAATCCACCCATACTGCAACATCGACGCCACGCCAAATCCGACCAGCGCAATCTGCCCATAGAAGAAATTCTTCTTCCGTCCGAACAGCTCCCCCAGCGACAGGAACAGCAGCAGGTACCCCGTCATCACGAAGACATTCCCGACCACGATCGAGACGAAATCTGGAATATGTCCCCGCATCGACACCGCCAGCGCCCCCATCAGCGCGCAGAGGTTGTACATCGTAAACCAGTGAATCCCCTTCATCCCGCGGTACATCCAGGAGTTCGCCGCGGTCAGCAGCGTATACAGCCCAAGCAACACTACATGCTCAACATGTAACGAATGGATATCCAAGATTACCCGCCCACCTGCCTCGTCTTGCTGCCGTTGATCTTCGTCCCTGCCGTCCCTTCAGACCGGCAAACATACACCTCAGCCAAACTCCCCGGGCCTTGACCTCTTTATCTCAATACGCCGAGTATACGAGCCCACCCCGACTACCGCGGCATATCCCGATGCGCCACCTTCACACGGTAACCCTCTTGCCCGAGACGCTTCTGCATCTCCTCGGCGATCATCACCGACCGATGCTGCCCCCCCGTGCATCCGAACGCCACCGTCAGATAGCTCTTCCCTTCCTTGATGTAATGCGGCAGCAGAAACGTCAGCATGTCTGTCGTCTTCTCCAGAAACTCCTCCGTCTGAGGGAAGCTCCTCACATACTTCGCCACCTTCGGGTCTTTCCCGGTCAACGGTCGAAACTCCGGGATGAAGTGCGGATTCGGCAGAAAACGCACGTCGAACACCAGGTCCGCGTCCGTCGGAACTCCATTCTTGAATCCAAAGCTCATCGCGGAGATCGTAAGGTTCTGCTCCTCCGGAGCCTGGTCGAACTGGGCATTAATATGTGCCCGCAGATCGTGCACATTGAACTTCGTCGTATCCAGCACAATATCCGCGACATTGCGGATCGGATCCAGCCTCCGCCGCTCCTCCTGGATCGACTGCACCACCGTGTCGCCCCGCCCCATCGGGTGCGGCCGCCTCGTCTCGGAGAACCTCCGGATCAGCGCCTCGTCGCTCGCCTCCAGAAACAGCACCCGCGTCGACAGCACCTTCTGCACCTTCTTCAAGATGGACGGAAACCGATCCAAGCGGATCCCCTCCCGCACGTCGATCACCAGCGCCGCCCGCTCAATCTCCACCGACTGCCCCACCAGCTCCGCAAATTGGGGAATCAGACCAAGCGGCAGATTGTCCACGGAGTAAAACCCAAGGTCCTCAAACGCCTTCAGCGCCGACGCCTTCCCCGCCCCCGACATTCCGGTCAAAATAACGAGGTCCCCAGACTTTTCCGAAGCAGCCGCTCGTTTCCCCTTCGCCACCCGCTTGCTGGTCATGCAGAAATCCTAGCATCCGGTAGCATAGGGGCTCTTAGCGGGCAGCGCCGTGAAACTCGTGTCGTCCCCGCCCCCCGGCCTTGGCCCGGTACATCGCCAGGTCCGCATCCGCCACCATCTCCTCCGCCGTACCGTACTGCGCCCCGCCCAGCACAATCCCGATGCTCGCCGAGATCATGATCTGCGCCTCGCCCCACTGCACCACCCGCTGCAACTTCGCCTGGATCCGTTCCGCCACCCTCCCCGGCTCCGCGCCCCCGCTCGCCTCATCCAGCAACACCGCGAACTCATCCCCGCCAAACCGGGCCACCGTGTCCTGCGGCCGCAGACTCTCCTGCAACCGCCTCGCCACCGTCAACAGCAGAGCATCTCCCGCCGCATGACCCAGCGTGTCATTTACCTGTTTGAACCCATCCAGATCGATAAACAGGATCGCGAACCCCCGGTCCGGACGCCTCTGCAGGCGGCTCATCGTCAACCGAACCCGCTCCGTAAACAACGTACGGTTCGCCAGCCCGGTCAGGCCGTCATGCAGCGAGGTGTGGCGCAGACGCTCCTCTGCCCGCTTCTGGTCGCTGATATCCCGAAACGTTACGAACAGCCCCATCGCATCGCCGCCGATCAAAACCTTGGCGCACAACACCGATACATCCACCGGAGACCCACTCCGCGTCCGCCGAACCGTCTCGATCGACGCTCGTCCGACCTCCTTCACCGTGTGCAGCAGCATCTCCGTCTCATGGGCCCGCCCATCCCACATCACCAGATCGTCCAGATCCTCGCCAATGCACTCCCCCTTCGAGTACCCGAACATTCGCACAAACTCCCGGTTCACATGCAAAACGCAACCCCTGTGCGTAATCGCCATCGCCTCCGGAGCCGAATCCAGCAGATCTTCCAGAAACGTCCCGTGCCCCTCCTCCCCGGCGGTAGAAAGATCGGCCTCCCCCCGTTCCATCAAAAGGATCAGCCGCGCCCTCCCGCCCGGCCAATCCACCGGTTGAGCCGCTCCGCTCACCGGAATCGGTCGTCCATGCTGCCGCAACAGCAGGCAGTCGAACCGCTGCCGAAACTGCCCCATCTGCAACGGGAACGCACCCACAAACAGCTGCTTGGAGGCCAGAGGCCCAGCCCCCTCGTATCCCGAGAGCCGCCGCGCCAGCACATTCCAGCCCACGATCATCCCGTCCCGCTCCACCACCGCGGCACACGGCATCTGATCCAACCCGACGGTCCCCTGCTCCGTCTCCGGCGCCACCCCGGATCCAGGCCCATCCATCCCCAATCCGATCCCTGATTCCATTCGGCGCTCCAATTCCCCTCATCGGCCCCGCGACGCGCGCCAATGAGGGGAATCGGGAACCTCTTACACCTCAGTGCTTTGGCCCATCTCTCCTCAAACCGCCACGTCCTCCAGATCGGTCACCAGGGCACCCTTCACATCCATCTTCGGGTGCCGCTTCATCGTGGTCGTCTTCTGGTTGTGGCGCACCACCTGCTGCTCCAGCTTGGCGAGCGCATCATGCAGCGCCGTCGACATCTCGGTCCCCTCGCAGGTCGCTACAAGGCTCTGCCCGGAACAAACCACCGTGACCTCCGCAATCTGCCGGTACTTGTCTACCGTCAAAATCACATGCGCACTGCATGTGCCTCCGACCAGCTTCCCAATCTGCGCCAGGCCCGCCTCGGCCTGCGTCTTCTGTTTCTCTGTGACCGTCGTGTGTCTTCCGGTGTACTCAATAAGCATCCAGCACCTCGTCTTCCTAATACACATGATCCGGGACCGCCCAGCCTGCCGGCCGATCCACTTTTCGTGCTGTCGGGTTGGATGCGTTCCACTTTGAAACAGACCCCCAGGAGCCCTTACGATTTCGGCCCCTATCGAACCCGACGCTGGTGAGTACTCGGAATCTGCAGATCCTCCCGGTACTTCGCCACCGTTCGCCGCGTCACCTGGATCCCCTCCTTCTGCAAGAGCGCCGCCAACTGGTCATCGGTCCAGGGCTTCCGCGCGTCCTCGCCCTCGATCATCTGCTTCACCTTACGCTTCAAAAGCACAAGCGGTAAATCCCCACCCTCCGGCCCGCCCACGCCCTCGGAGAAGAAAAACCGCAACTCATACACCCCCTGCGACGTGTGCACATACTTGTTCGCCACAGCCCGGCTCACCGTCGAAGGATGCACCCCCAGCTCCTCCGCGACCTCCTTGATCATCATCGGCTTCAGCCCCTGCTCCCCGCGCTCCAGGAACTCCTGTTGCCGCCGCACAATGACCTCGCACGTCCTGACAATCGTGTTCTTTCTCTGCTCGATGTTCCGCAGCAACTGGATCGCCGACTTGTACCGCTCCTTCACATACTCCTTTACCTCCTTCTCCGTCTGCTTCTCCCGCAGCATCTTGCGATACCCCTGGTTCAGCCGCAACGTCGGAAGGTCCTCCTCGTTCATCAGCACCACATACACGCCGTCGCGTTTCACAAACGCAACATCCGGCTCAATCAGCCGAGTCTCCCCCTGGTTGTATCGCTGCCCCGGCCGCGGGTCCAGTGTGCGGATAAAGTCCACCGCCGCCTGCACATCCTCCGTCCCGCACCCGCAACTCCGCGTCAGCTCCCGCATATCCTTCTTCTGCAACAGTGAAAGAAACTTCTCGACGATCGTCGCCGCCACCGCAAACACATCCACCGGGCCGGGCGCTTCCGCCGAAGCCCCGTCTCTCGAAGGCACCACTCTGATGGGACCGTTCCTCCGTTCCATCACCTCGTGCGCCGCCCCATACTCCTCCAGGTTCTCCGCCTCCTCGCCCCGAGAAGCCACCTGTCCAGCCCTGCGAGCCTCGCGCCGCCGAAGCTCAAGCTCAGCCTCCTTCCGATGCGACGCAATCTGCACCAGAAGGCACTCCCGCAGGTCTCTCGTCCCCACCCCCACCGGATCCAGGTAGTTCACCAGTTCGCGAGCCGTCACCACGTCCGCCAGAACCAGCGCACGCTCTGCCTGAAACTCCCCCTCGGCCAGCACATGCTCCCCCGCAACGCCGGCCCCTGGAAGCAGCACCTCCGCCAACTCCTCATCCGTCGCAGTCAGGTAGCCGTTCTCGTTCAGATTTCCCACTACAAGCTCCGCCGCAATCCGAACACCCGGGGAAACCGTAAGAGCGCCGAGTTGCCACGCCAGATGATCCGTCAGCGTACTCGGTTGCGCCAGAAAGTGCTCGAACGACGGCTTATCGTACTCTTCAAAGTTCGACGCCGTCTTGTATCCCGGGTCCAGATACTCCTGGAAGTAGCTGCCGAAGTCGATCTCGTCGAACGGATCTTTCTCCTCTTTCTCCGCCCGTTCGCTCTCCGCCGCCACATCCTCCGCCGAGCGCTCCCGATCGCCCTCCAGCCCGGAACGCTCGTCCAGCGACATCGCAATCTCGTCCAGCTCCTCGAGCACCGGATTCTCCACCATCTCGGTGTTCATCATCTCCTTCAGCTCGAGCTTGTTCAACGCCAGCACGCTGACCATCTGCACAAGACCCGGCGTCAGGACCTGGCGTTGCGATACCCGGAGATTCAGCTTGGGTTGAAGCAATGTCCACCCACCTCATCGGAAAAAATGCTCTGACAACACCTCGATTTTCCTGGAGGGCGGGAAGTTCGAGGATACGGTCGGCGCGGTCGGAACAGATTGCAATTTCGGGGCCAAACCTTGTCCAACCTGTCCTTGCACGCTTGTTGCAAAGTCTACACGTCGCACCCAGCCGCTGACGTCCCTCGATTTAACACTTCCGTGTCAATTTCCCTGAATGGCCCAGTTCGTGCTTGGGCCAGGGAATTCGTCCGCACCCTCCGCCCCGTCGTTATCGCCGAGGTCACCGCTCGCCCCTCCAGCGATGCGGATAAGACAAACCGAATGAATACTTTAGAGCAAAGTAAGCCGTGCGGTAGTGGTCTTTGCCCCTCTGTCTGTCATTCCCGTAGGGAATCCGCGTTTGTCTTCCTCTACACCAGCACCAAATCCGCTAGAGAAATGAAACCGTTTGCTTTCAATGCTTTAGCGGAATTCAAGTAGATTTGGGCTTATGTTCTTATGTTTGAATACCTTGCGAGCATCGCCCCGGAGGGATCCCTGCCCATTCCCGCTGAAGGCTCAACCTCAATCCATCGAAAACTTCTCCCCCAGGTAGATCCGCCTCACCTCTGGGTTGCTTCCCAGCTCACGCGGCGTTCCAGCCCATCCGATCTTCCCATCGCTGATGATGTAAGCACGGTCCGTCACCGCGAGCGTCTCCCTCACATTGTGGTCGGTGATCAGCACCCCGATCCCGCTCGCCTTCAACGCAAAGATGATCTCCTGCAGATCCAGCACCGCGATCGGATCGATCCCGGAGAAGGGTTCATCCAGCAGAATGAAAGCCGGCTCGATCGCCAGGCATCGTGCGATCTCCACCCTCCGCCGCTCGCCTCCGCTCAGCGCATACCCTTTCGTCTTCCGTACGTGTCCCAGGTTCAGCTGCTCGATCAGCTTCTCCGTCCGGGTCCGCCGTCTCTCCCACGTCAGGTGCTGCGCCTCCAGCACCGCCAGGATATTCTCCTCGACCGTCAGCTTGCGGAAGACCGAAGGCTCCTGTGGCAGATAGCTCAGCCCGTACTTCCGAGCCCGCAGGTACATCGGAAGCCGCGTAATGTCATCCCCATCCATCACGATCCGGCCAATATCCGGATTTACCAGCCCGACGATCATGTAGAAGCTCGTCGTCTTGCCCGCCCCATTGGGGCCAAGCAGCCCCACCACCTCACCCTGCTCGATCTCCATCGAGACCCCTCGCACCACCTGCCGCCCGCCGTACGTCTTCCCAATCTCCTCAGTCGCCAACCTCCGCATCGTCACTGCTTCACCCTTGTCTCCGTCCGTCGTCTGTCACTGGTACCGCTTTGGATGCCGCCACTGGATACGACGACGCGGTCATCTCCCGTATGGAAGCGCAGCATCGCTCCCGTTACGGTCCCACGCGCCTCATCCTCCATCCGTGGAGCTGCCCCCGCCGTCCCGGTCATCACAAACATCCCATCACTCGCCGTGTACACCAGCTGCTCCCCGATCCCATGCCGCCCCGGTTGATCGATCTCGACCTTCCCCGTCGCCACGACCCTTTCCACACTTCCGCCCAGGAAGGAACCAGCAACCGCCGTCGTCTTACCCCCCCCTCGCTGCTCAGCCGCCGCCAGGTAAGCGACCGCATGTTGCGCCCGCATCGTACCGTCCGCATCCTCCACCCGAACTCCGCCTCCGAACTCCACCTCCCGCAGCCCGTCTGTGTACACCATCTCCTGGCTCTGAACCCGGACAACACTCTGCTGCCCCTGCCGCTGCACCGACCCATCCGGTCTACCCGCAGCCATCCCATTGGAACCCACCAGCACGGCATGAACCGGCAGCACCCCAGGCCCATTCGCCGTCAGCCTCCGCGCTCCCGACTCGAACTCCAGAACCGGAGCCTCCACCTGCGACCCCCCTTGCCACAACCGCGCCATCTTCACTCCCGTCCCATAGAAGAACGCCTTATCCCCCGCCGGCTGACCAGCCTTCACCGGAACCCCCCGCTTCAACACCGCCCGATCCGACACCACATGGATCGTCTCCCCACCCCGCCCTGCTACCCCTGCCTGCGCGTAACTCACCCTCACCCCACCCTCAGCCGTCGCATCGCCCGAACCCCGCTCGACGACCACCTTGCTCCCCCACACCGTGCTCTCCAAATCCGTCATCACCACCCCGCCCGTCAAGGTCACCCGGTTACTCGCCCCGTCGTAGTCCGCCCGCTCCGCCGTTGCATGATCCTCCACCGGAACCATCGCCGTCCCCTGCCGCCTCATCGCCCTCCGCGTACTTACCACGTGCCCCACCTGCACCGCACTGGCCAGCTCCTGCCCCCCCGCGCCCATCCCCTTCCCGGCCTTGCCGACCGCGCTCCGATCCGTCTGGAAGATCAACTCCGTCCGATCCCCCGAGCTCCTCTCATCCACCCCCGGCGCCACCTGGTGCAACACCGTATGCCCCACCCCCACCACGTTCGACACCTGCCTGCCACCCAGCACCTGCGCCTTCAGATCATCACCCGTCATCTCCGTCTGCGTTCCCATGGCCGACCCTCCCGGCCCCGGATTCAAGATCACCAGCCGCGCGTCCCCGATGGCCTCCGCATCCCGCAGCTCCGTCTTGGCCGAGGTCTTATCCCCCACTCCCGCCAGCGTCATCTCCACCGTCTTCGACGTCAGCACTCGCGAACTCCAGGCCTCGTTCGCCACCCCCCGTTCGCGATGCTGCATCTGCACCCCACCCGTCAGCGATACATGCTCAGCCCGGCCCATCCCGTCGAACGACACCCGTGCGTCCGCAGAGTCCGCCTGTTCATGAAGAGCCGCCTCATCCTCCGCGTACCGCACTCCGCCACCGAACTCCGCATGCTCCGGCCGCCCGGCAGCGTTCAACGCAACCTGCCCCGTCCGCGAAGTGATGACTCCACCCACCGCCCGCGAAATCGTGACCCGCCCATCCCCCTCAACCCGTTCCGGACTCCCATCCTTCCGCAGATACACCACCGCCCGATCCGCCCTGACCGTCTCCTGCGGCGTCACCATCCTGGCCGCCGTCAGATGCGCCACCTGCTGCACCTGGTTCATCTCCGCCGTATCCGCCGTCAATACCACCGGCCCGCTCCCCGTCAGGCCGTTCATCCGCACATTCGCATGCAGCGAGATCACGCCCGTATCCGAGTTGAAGTCCGCCCCCCGCGCCTGCCCGGACATCGCACCTTCGGAAAACTCGATGTCTTCCTTCGTCGCCGCGACCCCAAGATTCGTCAGGTAGACCAATCCGCTCGTCTTCACATGAATCACCTTCGCATCCGCATGAGCCAGGTCTCCCCCCGTCACAGCCACCGGCCGCTGCTTCTTGCCTTCCATCGGCGATGGAGCTTGCAGGTCGAGATCCACCATCCCCACCGCACGCACGACCCCCGCCGTCTGGTCGTACTCAAACTCCTTGCCATAGATCCGGTCTGCCCGGTCCTGCTTCCGTCCGTAGAGCACCACGCCCACATCGTGCAGCGCGATCACCCCATCCTTGCGCCGCTCCCACTGCGCCGCGTGCAGCGTAAACACCGTCCGCCCCAACACCGTCTGCGAGTACGTATAGTCACTCGTCTTCTGCGTAATCTCCGCCCCCAGCTTCCCCGGCAACCCAGCCAGAAACGCCCGCGAGCGATAGTGCGCAAAAAGCAGAAATCCCGCCACCACCAGCACGAGCCCACCCGCACCCACCATCACCCAGATCCGAAGTCTCTCTACTCGATTGCGCATCATCGCCCTCTCTATCTTCTCACCCCCCATCCCTCTGCTCGCACTCCACGGGAGTAAACTGGTCCCATGGCCGACCAGCTTTACCTCAGTCTCTGGTTTCCCAACTTCCGGCTCCAGAGCCTCCCCGCCGCGCTCACCTCCGTCCTCCGCCAGTTCGCCGTCATCGGCAAAGACAAGCGCGTCGCCGCCGCCTCCGCCTACCCCATCGACTTCACCGAGTCCCCCACCTACCAGCGCCTCTACGTCCTCGACCCCCGCGCCGCCGACACCCCCGATACCGCCGCCTCGCTCATCGACTCCGCCGTCGCCGAAGCCACCGAGCAGCTCCACGACGACATGGCCTACGAGTTCGAGATGAAGTGGAATCTCTGGGCCCCCGCGGCGAACGCCGCCAACGCACCCCATGACGTGGAAGAATCAGATCCCGACGATCCCGAAGATCTTTCCCCTAACAATGAACCAGACGAGCTTGAAGACAGCTTCGACGACTTCGCCCCACGCAAACCCGGCCAGCCCGAGCCACTCCCCCGCAACGCATCCACCACCCACGGCAGTTCGGATTCCCTCTGGAAGCTTCAACCCGCGACCGCCCGCATCATCGGCTTTGGCCCGGAGTTCGATCAGGCCGGATACGCTCAAAACGGACACATCCGGGTCGACTTCGGACTCGACACCCCATGGACCCAGGAAGACACCAGCCTCGACCAGGAGGCAACAAAGCATATCCAGCAAAACGTCGAGATGCTCCTAGCCTTTACCCTTCTGGTCGAAAAGCACTGCGGAATCTCCAGCCGCCTGCTTTGGACCGAATCGGGAGAGCCGCTCGCCGAAAAGCTCATCGCCCGCCTCCAACGCGTCAACTAGATCGGATTGCCCGTTGGCATAAAATCGGGTGCCCCACCTTCGCGACACGTCCCATCGTCGCTAAGGTGGGCCGGAGCGCCACGGTGCTCCAGTGTTCCGGACGGCGGTTCACTCCGCGCGATAAACGCACCAGAACAGACCACTTTCGAAGCACCGCCCGCTGTCCAGTTTTTCCGTGCAACGGCCCACATTCTGCGAGGGGAAGCCCGGTCTATCCGGGCTTCCGCCGCCAGCCTCAGCTGTATCGAGCGCCGCACGATCATCAAAGATCCCACTTCTATTTCGCCTGCGCTAACTCCGCAACAAGCGTAGCAACCTTATCGAGTATTTGGTTCCAGCCCTCCATTTGACCGCTATCCTTCGCGCTCTCCATGGGTTCATTTCCAATGTAGGTGAGTTTCGTCTGGCCGTTTCCGAGATCCTCAAAGATGGTCACGTCGTACGCACCGTCGATGGCCTCATGTTCTATTCCCAATTGCGCAGGGTCAATCTTGTTTCCCTTCGAGTCCGAGAAGTACATCGAGGAAACGATCTTCTCGTGCAGGACAATCTCGTGGTATTCAACCGCATTCCAGAACTCCTGCCCATCCGGCGCCTTCATGCAGCAGAGAGATCTTCCCCCAACGCGAAAGTCCATCTCGCAAACAGGCGCAGTAAAGCCCTTCGGTCCCCACCACTGCATCACGTACTTCGGGTCTGTCCACGCCTTCCAAACCAACTCGCGTGGGGCATCAAAAACTCTTGTGACGACCATCCGCTCAACTTCGCTCACCGTGTTTTCTGTCATCTCCGACCTCCTCTTTCTTCATTTGATTTATGACTACATTCAGCTTGTCGAAACTCTCTTCCCAAAAGCGGCGATAGCTGATGGCCCAGTCGCTGACCGTCTTAATCGCCTCGGGCCTAAGCGTGCATACGCTCTCCCGTCCACGCTTTGTCTTGACCACAATCCGTGCCCGCACCAGGTAGGCAATATGTTTTGAAATCATCTGCTGCGACAGAGCAAACGGTTCTGTCAATCCATGCACGGAGGCAGGCCCGTGGGAGAGCCGCTCGATCATCGCCCGCCGGGTTGGATCAGACAGAGCCGCAAATGTTGTATCCAGTCTATCCACAACCAAATGGTAGTGGATTATCGTCCAATGTCAACCGCTCATTTTGCGATTACTGTCTCAGCCCCAAAACGCGTTCGTCGAATGTTAGCGACTTTTTCAGCAGCCTCTGAAGGCCCGATATATAAGGAGCGCAACCACACCTCCGAAAGAATTGCTCTCACCGACCCCTACGCAATGCTTAAAAGAAAATAGGCTACTCACGGCGAACCGTAAGTAGCCAATGATCTGACTGATCTGCTCTTGTCTCTTCTCGCAGACAGGCGCACGAAGCGTGTTCCTGCCCCGCTTTCGTGGGGCAGGAACCCTCCCGCCTACGCCATCTTCTGCATATGTCGCGCGGACGCTGGCGGCTGCCGCGCCGCATGCGCAAACCGGCTGGGCTCCAGCTTCGACGTGTGGATCGTGTCCCACATCGTCTCCTTCAGACGAACCGGGCCAGCCCAGCTCTCTGCCTCGACTGCAGCAGTCTGCACCGGATCCATCTCGATCCGAGCCGCTACCGCCGAGATCTGGCGCTCCTGAATCTCCTTCGCCGTAACCTCCTGGACAACCGGAAGAGCAGCTTCCTTGCTCGCTTCCATCCGGTCGCCGGCAGCCTTCACGGCCTCGGTAAAGTTCGACATCAGCCGCTGTACGCACTTCTGGCCGCACAGGTGCTTCATGTTCTTGCGCAGACCCTTCGAGGGCTCCCAGGCACGCAGCCTGATCTCGCCATCCCGCTCATAGGCAACAAACCAGTAGCTCGTAGCCTGCTTCTCCGCCGCACATATATCGCAATTGATCGTCTGCCGAACCATTGGATTCTTCCCCCGCTCCTAAACTGAGTTGCCATTCTCTGACACACAGCCTTCATCGGCGAAAGAGGAAAATGCATCAGATCGATACACCAAAGTTTCCTCTAATCTGCGGCGTCCCAAATCCCCCCAAGTCGTGCCCGCCCGGAACCTGCTAACCCTTCCTGGCCCTCCCGCTCACCGAACAATCCCCGGAAGCCTCTCCGTTGCGCACACTTCGCCTGGGGTAGTGCGGCGCGGCCCCCACGAGACCGAACCCGGGCCAGCCTACCCAGCCACCACAATCTCCGAAAAGTCCGCAATTCCGGAGAAATCCCCAAGCACCTTCCCCAGCAACGCCAACCGATTCCCCCGAACCCGCTCGTCCGGCGCCATCACCATCACTGCCTCGAAGAAGCGATCCACCTGCGGCCGAAGCCCCGCCATCGCCTCCAGCGCGCCCTGATAGTCCTCGTCCTCCCGAAGCTCCGCCACCCGCGCAGCCACGCCACCCGCCTGCTCGAACAACCACGTCTCCGCCTCATCCGTAAATAGCCCCGGATCGACCGAATCAGCCGCCGCAAGACCCTTCTCCTTCGCCTGCGCCAGGATATTGCTCATTCGCTTGAACGCCGCGCTCACCGCTTCAAAGTCCGCTGAGCTCCGAACAGCCGACACCGCCGCCGCCCGCGCCACCGCGCCCCTCACCTGGTCCGCCCCTACCGCAAGCACCGCCTTCACGACGTCATATGCCTGTCCCTTCGCTTCGCGCAGATAGAACTCCAGCCGTTCCGCGAAGAAGACCTCCATCGTCCGCACCACGGCCTCCCTGCCCCGAGCCGCCATGAAGCAGATCTCCCCCAGGCCCAGCGGAATCTCCGTCTCCGCCAGGATCTTCACAATCCCGTTCGCCGCGCGCCGCAGAGCAAACGGGTCCTTGGACCCGGTTGGCTCCAGCCCCAGCCCGAACATCCCCGCGATCGTATCCGCCTTATCCGCAATCGCCAGCAGAGCCCCCTCGATCGTCCGCGGCACCCCATCCTCCATTGAGCCCGGCCGATACTGGTCGTAGATCGCCGCAGCCACCGCCTCCGCATGACCCTGCGCCCGCGCATAAAGACCGCCCACGACCCCCTGCAGCTCCGTAAACTCCTTCACCAGCTCCGTCGTCAGGTCCGTCTTGCTCAGCCGAGCCGCCGCATCCAGGGCCCCCGCATCCACCTTGCCGCCCCGCGCCTCGACCACCGCAGCCATCTCCGCGGCTACCACCCGAACCCGCTCCGCCTTGGCCCCATAACTGCCCAGCTCCTTCTGGAACGTGACCTTATCCAGCAGCGCAACCCGGTCGTTCAACGTGGTCCGCTGATCGAACTCCCAGAAGAATCGCGCATCGTTGAAACGCGCCCGCAGAACCCGTTCGTTCCCATGCCGGATCACGCCCTGCCCGCGCTCATCCGCCTCGGTATTCAGCACCGCCAGAAAGTGAGGTGCCAGCGCCCCGCCCTTGCCCTCGACCGCAAAGTAGCTCTGGTGATCCCGCATCACGGTCACCAGCACCTCCTCCGGAAGCTCCAGGTACTCCGCCTGAAACCCGCCCTGGATCACCGAAGGCCACTCCGTGAGGTGCGTCAGCTTGTCGACCAGCGCATGATCCTCCCGCCACCGCGTCCCCTCCATCGACCTGCAAACCCGGTCCAGCTCCTTCCGAATCCTCTGCCGCCGCACCTCCGCGTCCACAATCACATACCCTGTCCGCAGCGCGCCCTCATACTCTCCCGCAGACCCAACGGAGATCCCCTCCGCCCCATACAGCACCCGGTGTCCATAGGTCGTATTCCCAGACCTCTGCCCGGCAAACTCCACATCCAGCGTCTCCCCGCCAAGCATCGCCACCAGCCACCGCACCGGCCGAACAAACCGCTCCGCCTTGCCCGCCCGCCAGTACATGGTCTTCGCCCAGTAGATCCCCGCGACCTCCTTCGGCAGCTCCTCCTCGATCACCACCCCCGCCGCCCGCCCCGCCTTGACCGCGGTGGCCGACAGGTACTCCCCCTTGGGAGTCGTCACCGTCTTCAACGCCCCGATCTCCACCCCCGCCTTCTTCGCAAACGCCACCGCCGCCGCCGTAGCCACCCCATCCTTGTACGCAATCTTCGCCGAAGGCCCCAGCATCTCCTCCGCCAGATCCTCCTGCCGCTCCTTCACCCCCCGCACCACCACCGCCAGCCGCCGCGGGGTCGAAAAGCTCTTCGCCTCGATCTCACCCGCCACCAGCCGCTCCCGCACCAGCAACCCTACCACCCGCCGTTCCAACTCCGCCTGCGCCCCCGCGATCATCCTCGCCGGAACCTCTTCCAACCCGATCTCAAACAAAAAATCCGTCATCACTCCAAGCCTCTACTCTCTTCTCGATGTCACGCCGCTGCTTTTCTTTCTGTCATTCCCGAAGGGAATCTGCGTCTGCCGGTCAGCGTGCCCTCAACCCGCCGCCCGCACAGCCGCCATCATCTCCCCTTGCCCCGCATAGGCCTTCGCCACCCCCACCACCAGCGTCCGAATCCGCCCCATCACCCCCACCCGCTCCGTCACCGAGACCGCCCCCCGGGCATCCAGCAGGTTGAAGAGGTGCGAGCACTTCAGCGCCAGCTCATAAGCCCCAAGCACCGGAAACCGCTTCAGCGTCAGCGCATCCATCCCGTCAAATCCCTTCGCCCGCTCCAGCAGCACCAGGCACTCCGCCTCGTAAAGCTCCAGATGCTTCCACAACGAGGAGACATCGGCATAGTCGAACCCATAGGCCGAAAACTGCTCTTCCTCCGCCAGCCGCATCTCCCCATACGTGACCTCACGCCCCGTATCCGGCTCCCGAGCCCAGACAATGTCGTAGATCGAGTCCACATCCTGCAGAAATCCCGCAATCCGTTCCAGCCCATACGTAATCTCCCCGCAGATCGGGTCGAGATCCATCCCGCCGCACTGCTGAAAGTACGTGTACTGCGTAATCTCCAGCCCATCGAGCATCACCTGCCACCCAACGCCCCACGCACCCCCCACCGGCCACTCCCAGTTGTCCTCCTCGAACTTCAGGTCGTGCTCCTTCAGGTCGATCCCGATCGCCTCCAGCGACTCCAGGTACATCTCCTGCAGCCGGGCCGGTGGTGGTTTCAGAATCACCTGAAACTGCGTATGCCGAAACAGCCGGTTGGGATTCTCCCCATACCGCCCATCGGCCGGCCTGCGCGAGGGTTGCGCGTAGGCGATCCGCACCGGCTTCGGTCCCAGCACCCGCAGAAAGGTATCCGGAGACATCGTCCCCGCGCCAACCTCGACATCATAAGGCTGTTGCAGCACACATCCCCGCTCCGCCCAGAAAACCTGCAGCTTGAACAAAAGCTCCTGAAACGTCAACGCCCGCGCCTTTTCTTCCGTCCCTGCCGTCATATCCCGCCTTCAACTCCGAATCGCATCCCCATAAAGTCTAGCCTACCCGCTCCGGATGGAACGTCGCACCTCCCCGCCTTTCAGAAACTGGTCAAGATACCGCTCTTGGGTCTTGTCGCGGATCCCCCAAACATGGGATTCCCCCAAAGCGGTGGCATGTGCATTCCCGTAAGAGGAACGAGCCACACGATGGAACCACCTATCTCGTGGGGCCACAACATTTCCCCGCCCTGCGTGGCATCCCACTTAGCATTGGCATACGGCCAAGGACGCTCGTCCTTCGGGGCAACTCTCCCTAACACCCGCATCGGTCTTGTGAAACGGGTCCACCATGATCTGGGATCCAAGCGTGTCTGCTATGAATGCACCGGCGGCTAAAATCGACCACCCCATCATCGGTTCGAGCTCCTTCCCCGATCAAGAACCCTTCCGCCTCATGGTCGAGGCCGTCCTCGACTACGCCGTCTTCATGCTCGATCCCAACGGCATCGTCATCACCTGGAACTCCGGCGCCGAGCGCATCAAGGGATACACCGCCGACGAGATCATCGGCAAGCACTTCTCCATCTTTTATCCCCCGGAAGCCCCCCGTTTACCCGACACAGAACTCTCCATCGCCTCCGCCCGGGGCCATTACGTGAACGAAGGTTGGAGAGTCCGCAAAGATGGTTCGAGGTTTTGGGCTCACGTAGTCCTGACCGCTCTCCGCGACGTCGACGGCACCCTCATCGGCTTCGGAAGAGTCACCCGCGACCTGACCGAACGCCGCCAGATCGAACAGGGGCTGATCGCCGCCAATAACCATCTCGACAGCTTCCGCCTCATGGTCGAGTCCGTCACCGACTACGCCGTCTTCATGCTCGACCCCAAGGGCGTCATTACCACCTGGAACCCCGGGGCCCAGCGGATGAAGGGCTATGCCGCCCACGAGATCATCGGCAAGCACTTCTCCATCTTCTATCCGCCCCTTGCAATCGGGAGCCGCCTTCCAGACCGCGAACTCGAGATCGCCACCCGCAATGGCCACTATGTCGACGAAGGCTGGAGATTGCGCAAAGACGGCTCCCGACTCTGGGCCAGCGTCACCATCACGCCCCTCCACGACCAGTTTGGAACGCTCGTCGGCTTCGGAAAGGTCACCCGGGACCTCACCCAGAAACGCGCCGCCGAAGAAAGGGTCACCGAGGCCAACATCAATCTCGACCGCATCCGCATTTTGGTCGAGAGCATCGTGGACTACGCCCTCTACATCGTCGATCCCACCGGAACCATCCTGACCTGGAATCTGGGCGCGAAGCGTCTGCTCGGATACGACGCGCAGGAGGTAATTGGCCGCACGAACGAGGGTTTCTACCTTTCAGAAGATAGCAGCCAATGCAGCACGGAGCTGGCCGACGCCGCCACCCACGGCAGGATAGATCACGAACACTGGCTCGCTCGAAAGGACGACTCCAGCTTCCGCGCAGCCATCACGACCACCGTCCTGCGCGACGTCGCAGGCAGCCCCGTCGGCTTCGGCAGAGTGATCCGTGACCTTACCGAAAAACGAGCCGCCGAAGTCGCCCTCCAAGAATCCGACCGAAGCCGAAGCGAAGCCGCAGCGAGCCTCGCCGCCGCAAACTCCTACCTCACCAGCATCTCCAACGCCTCCATCTTCACCTCCGTCATCGCCACCGACCTCCATGGAACGATCACCAACTTCAACCGCGGCGCGGAGCTCATGCTCGGCTACTCCGCCAGTGAAGTGGTTGGAATCCGCTCGCCGGGAATCTTCCACGTCGCCAGTGAAGTCGAAGACCGCGGCCGCATTCTCGGCGAAATCGTCCATCGCCCTCTCCACGATTTCGAGGTATTCACCACCGCGATCGATCTTCACGGTCATGCCCAATCGGAGTGGACCTACATCCACAAGGACGGCCATCCCATTACTGTTTGCCTCTCCCTCAGTACCATCCAGGGAGATAACGGAGACCCTGTCGGATACCTCGGGGTAGCCCAGGACATCACCGAGAAGCACCTCGCAACCCGCGAACTCCATGCGGCCCACGCCCAGCTCAACTCCGTGATGAACTCCACCTCCGACGGCGTCATGGAACTCGGCCACGACTGGACCGTCCTCTACGGCAATCGCAAGGCCGTCACCACCCTCCCTGACTTCAAACTCGGCAGGAACTACTGGACCTGCTTCCCCGCGGTCCGCAACACCCCTACGGAGACGGGTCTGCGCAAAACGATGGAAGAACGCGTCGAGACCGCCTTCGAAAGCTACTATCAGCCCTACGATCTTTACTATCGTGTCCGCGTCTACCCCACCGAATCCGGAATCTCGATCTTCTTCGCCGACGTCACCTCGGAAAAGACCCTGCAAAGCCAACTCGCCCTCGAACAGGTGCTCCGTGAAAAGCGCATCGAAGCCCTCAGCCACATGGCCGGCGGCCTCGCCCACGAGATCTCAAATCCCCTCGCCATCATCCACGCCCGCGCCAGCGACCTCAAAGAACTCAACGCTACCCGAACCATCACACCCGAAGAGATTCTCAAGGCGTGCGACAGCATCGTCTACACCTCCGATCGCGCCATCCGCATCCTCCGCGGACTCCGTGGCTTCGCCCGCGAGGCCGGCAACGACCCCATGGAGTGGGCCTCCATTCACTCCATCGCCGAGCAGTGCCTCGAACTTCAGCAGACCCGTTTCGAGCGCCACCACGTCACCCTCACCATGGACCTCCCAGGCGAAATCCCCCTCTTTCTCTGCCGCGAGACCCAGGTTATCCAGATTCTCACCAACCTGCTCAATAACTCCTTTGACGCCATCGACCAATCGCAATCCAATACCGACCCCAAAGATCGCTGGGTCTCGCTCGCCGTCACCCACACCGCCGAGACCATCTGCATCAATGTCACCGACAGCGGCCCCGACATCGACGATAAGGTTCGTCCCCACCTCATGGACCCATTCTTCACCACCAAATCCCCGGGTCTCGGCACCGGGGTGGGCCTCAGCCTCTCCCGCGCCATTGCCCAGGACCACGGTGGCACACTAACCTTGTGCAGTGATACCGCACACACCTGTTTCCGATTGATCCTCCCGATCAATCCCGAGATTGCGAATCAGTAATCAGAGCACTTCCAGATCGGGTACGACATGAAGCTGATAGACGCAAAAATCCTGGTCGTAGACGACGAACCAGCGCTCCGCGAGATCTTCGCTCAATGGCTGAAGGTGCTGGGCTGCGGAGACGTCCGTACCGCCTCCGATGGAGAGGCAGCCCTCGCCGCCATCGCAGCCAGACCGATCGACCTCCTTGTCACCGACGTCCGGATGCCGGTGATGGACGGCGTGGCCCTCGTCCGGCGCCTCGGGACACTCGGCGACACCGTCCCCAGCATCGTTTTCGTCTCCGGTTTTGGAGACGTCGACAACCGCGAGATGTACGACCTGGGCGTGGAAGCCTTTCTGGCCAAGCCGCTCCACCGCGAGAACCTCGTCGACTGCCTGAAGCGCGCTGTCGACGATCGCGAAGCTCTCTGGCTCACCGCCGCAGACCCCGCCCCCAGGCAACGGCTCAGCTCCGACGTCCAGTCTCTCGGCCACAACGCCTCCGAAGGCTTCCTCTGCCTCGGCCGCGGGGGCTTCTCGACCCGCACCCCCACACCGCTCGCCGTCGGAAAAGTAGGCTTCGAAATCCACTTCGCCGCCCCGCGAGGCGCAGGTTCCAAGCCGACAACCTGGAGCGGTGAGGGAATCGTCCGCTGGTACTCCAAGGCCGACCAGTCCGCCGGAATCGAGTTCACCTATCTCGACCCCGCCTGCCGGGAAGCGGTCCTCGGCTGCATCGCCGCCTCCAACCCGCACAGCTTCATCCCTTCGTGCCGTGCACAGAGCACGGCCTAGAGAATTTCTCTGGTTGCTGTGGCTTCCGGTCACTGTGGCTTTCAAGGCCCAGGGCCCGCCCATAAGAGCCTCGGCCCCGGATCCGCGTGCCGCTCAGGGGCTCCCCGACGGACTTCATCCGAGCGATAATCGCACCACGGCAGACCACTTTCAAATCGGCGCCCGCTGTCCAGTTTTTCCACGCAACGGCCCACATTCTGCGCACAAAAAGCTTCTGGTGAAACATTGGGAAATTTCGATCGTTGCCTGCTAACCCTTTTAGATCACCATGGATGCAGGAAACCAGCAAAAAGCCGCGATTTCATACCACTTTATTAGAAGTCGAGAACCGTGTGGTCGGACCACTTGGTCGGCAAATAGGGAGCCGAACCACACCTTCAGGAGAACGGCTCTAAGCCGCTTCCCCGCTCTCGAAGTACAGGTATCTCCGCCAGCTTGGATCCGCCGATCCGATCATCCGCATGATGTGCCGCGAGGTGTGCAGCGAGAAAGGCTTCGGCTCCCGCAGCAACTTCATCTCGGTCAACTCATGCAGCATCTGGTTGCCTTTTCTGCGATTGCACGACGGGCAGCACGCCACCAGATTCTCCCAGGTCGACAGGCCACCGCGCGACCGCGGAATCACATGGTCCAGCGTCAACTCTCCCGCTGTCAGCACCACCTGGCAGTACTGGCAGCAGTTCCGGTCGCGCAGCAGGATGTTCTTCCGCGACAGCGCACGCGTCTGGTGTGGAATCCGCCTGTACTCCAGCAGCCGGATCACCGACGGCATCGCCACCCGCACCCGCGCCGCATGCAGAATCGCGCCCTGCTCTTCTTCCGTCCGGGCGACCCCCTTCAAGACCAGCACCAGCGCCCGCTTCGCCCCGCAGATATTGATCGGTTCATAGCTCGCATTCAGCACCAGCACCGGGGTCTGCATCGCCTGCGGACGAACCACCGCCGTCCGGACGTCAAGCTCCGTCGTCAGCCGCGCCGCGCCATGGGCAGCTCCCGAGCTATGCCCGTGATGATGTTTCCCCGACCCTCTCTGCTTCCTTGCCTTCCCCGTGTGCATCCCAGACTGCATCAGACGTCTCCTCAATCTTCACAATTGCGTTCGCCGCCGCTACGCCTCTGCCCGAGTCTTCTTCCTGTCATTCCCGAAGCGAATCTGCGTTTGTTCTCCCCGCAGTCCACACCGCATCCCATCGAGCCACGCCCTCCGTCTGCGCCCGCGCCAGCGTCGCCACCCACACCCGCGCCGCCCCCGCCCGCCGCAACACCCGCGCACACTCCCGAGCCGTAGCACCGCTCGTATAAATGTCATCGACCAGCAGAACCTCACTACCAGCCAGTGCCGCACCGTCCGAGACCGCGAACGCCCCCCGCAGATTCTTCCGCCGACCCCTCGGCGTCAACCCGAACTGGCTCTCCGTATCCCTCACCCGCTCCAGCGCACCCGGCCAAACCCTCAGCCGCCACTCCGGCATCCGCCCCGCCAGAACCCGAACCGCCGCGTCCGCCAGCAAGACGGCCTGGTTATATCCGCGCGCCCGTTCTTTCTTCGGAAACAGCGGAACCGGCACGACGATCATCTCGCGATCGATCCCAAGCCCCTCCATGGCCGAAGCCAATCTTCCGCCAAGCACCCCGGCCAGCGACCGTACCCCTTCGTACTTCAGCAGGCGCAGCATCTTCCGCAACTCATCCTCATAGACCCCGTACGCCACCGCTCGCTCAAAGTCAGGAGGAGCCATCCGGCAGGCCATGCAGCGCAGATCCTCCACAACCATCTGCGTCGCGAACCGCTCACTCTCCATCCCCATCGCTTCGCCGCAGCATCCACAGAGCACCCCACCCTGCGCGCGAACGCCATCCACACACCGTGAACACACCGCCCGCGTATCATCCCCAAACAACAAAGGGCCGCCACAAACGCGGCAGTCCCCAGGAAAAACACTCGTCAACAGATCGCAAGCCACCGTCTGCGCCCGACTTCGCAGAACCCGCGAAACCGCGCGCCAGTCCAGCGTCCCACCTGGCACCGTCCCAGGCGGACCGCCAATCCTCACCCCGAGCGTCTGAACCTTCAAGCTCTCGCCGAAGACCACATCCTCACTCGCGGCGCGCCATTCGCTCTCTGCGAAGCGCCGATAAGCGCAGTATAGCCGTACCCGCGGCGAAATCGCTACAACCATCTCACTGATACACTCCCATCCAAGCCCGCATCCGAGCCCCAAGACCGCAGAAACACCCGGGAGAACCGCTCAAATCATGGCTTCATCCAAGACCTTCCAGCCCTTCGTCCCCGCCACCGCCTCCCGCCCCGAGCTCTCCCCCCGGGCTCTCATCCTCGGAGCCCTCTTCGGCGTCGTATTCGGAGCCGTAACCGTCTACGTCGGACTCCGCGCCGGGCTCACCGTCGCCGCCTCCATCCCCATCTCCGTCCTCTCCATCTCCATCCTCCGAGCCTTCGGACGAGCCTCGATCCTCGAAAACAACATCGTCCAGACCACCGGAAACGCCGGCCAGTCCATCGCCTCCGGAGTCATCTTCACCCTGCCCGCCCTCATCTTTCTCGGCTTCGACCTCGAATCGACGAGGATCTTCGCCCTCGCGCTCTTCGGAGGATGGCTCGGCGTCCTCTTCATGATTCCCCTCCGCCGCCAGCTCATCGTCGAAGAGCACGACACCCTCATCTACCCCGAAGGCACCGCCTGCGCCGACGTCCTCATGGCTGGCGAACGCGGAGGTTCCTTCGCCTCCCGCGTCTTCTTCGGTCTCGGACTAGGAGCCCTCTACACCCTGTTCCAAAACGACAACATCTTCGCCCTTTGGCCGTCCACCCCCAACTGGCAACCCTCCTTCGGCAAGCAGCAGATCCTCAAAGGCGCCGCCATCCGCGCCGACGTCACCCCCGAGTACCTCGGCGTCGGCTACATCATCGGCATCCGCGTCGCCGCCATCATGCTCGCCGGCGGAGTCTTCTCCTGGCTCGTCCTTTTGCCGGCCATCTACTTCTTCGGCTCCCACCTCACCGCCCCGCTGTACCCCGGAACCACCCTGATCAAGGACATGAGCCCATCCGACATGTGGCGAACCTATGTCCGCCCCATGGGAGCCGGAGCCGTCGCAACCGCAGGCTGCATCACCCTCCTCCGCACCCTCCCCACCATCGCCGGAGCCCTCACCGAGGGGATGAAGACCATCGGCAAAAATAGAGGTCCCGCCACCATCCCCACCCGCACCACCCACGATCTCCCCCCCATCGTCGTCCTCGGCGGAAGCCTCCTCCTCATCCTCCTGATGTTCGTCTTCCTCCAGTTCCACCCCGTCCCCGGAGCACAGGTCGGACCACTCGCCAACCTCGCCGCCTCCTTCCTCGTCGTTCTCTTCGGCTTCCTCTTCGTCACCGTCTCGGCCCGCATCGTCGGAATCGTGGGATCGTCGGCCTCCCCAGTCTCCGGCATGACCATCGCGACGCTGATGGCCACCTCCGCCATCTTCCTCGTCAAAGGCTGGGTCGCCCCCAGCTTCGGAGCCCTCGCGATCACCATCGGAGGCATCGTCTGCATCGCCGCCGCCAACGCCGGCGACACCGCCCAGGATCTCAAGACCGGCTATCTCATCGGAGCGACCCCCTGGAAGCAGCAGATCGCCATCATGATCGGAGTCGTCATCAGCGTCTTCTCGATCGGCGCCACCCTCGACGCCATGAACAAGGGCTTCGAGACCTTCCAGGTCCTCCCCCATCCAATCCCCTTCATCCTCCCCTCCAACACAGCAGACGGAGTCGGAGGAGTCACCAACGGAATCCAGAACAAAGGCCCCTTCACCCGCTCACACGTCCCCCTCACCCGCCGCCCAGACTCATCCCTGCCAACCGACATCACCACCAACTCCCAGGGCCAGCCCGAACTCACCCACGCCAACACCTACATCCTGCTCAACTCCATCGGCTCCACCACCCTCGACGACGGCAAGTACCTCTACAACCCCACCACCCACCAGATTGAAGTCCAGTGGACCCAGGGCATCGGCAGCGAAAAAGCCGCCGCCCCCCAAGGCCGCCTCATGGCCACCGTCATCAACGGCATCCTCACCCAGAAGCTCCCCTGGGGTCTCGTCTTCCTGGGCGTAGCCCTCGTCATCATGGTCGAACTCCTCGGCGTCCGCTCCCTCACCCTGGCCGTGGGAGCCTACCTCTCCATCGCAACAACCCTGGCCATCTTCGTCGGAGGCCTCATGCGCTGGTTCGTCGACCGGGCCGTCCTCCATCACGCCGCCCGACAAGCCGCCGCCGACCGAGCCACCTCGCTCGCCCTCTGGCAGACCGACCGCCCCACCTGGCTCGCCCGCAACCCCTGGTTCGACGAGACCAACCCCGACCACCTCGACCCCGCCACCGGTCTCCCCGTCCCCACCGACGTCACCCCCTCCCTCGACACCGAATCCGAGATCTCCCCCGGCTCCCTCTACGCCTCAGGCCTCATCGCCGCCGGAGGCATCGTCGGCCTCCTCGGCGTAGCCATCAAGCTCTACGAAGCCGCCACCGACCGCCCCATCCCCCGCTTCGCCGAGACCAACCCCCTCCACCACGACTGGGTCAGCGTCCTCATGTTCGCGCTGTTAGCCTTCTCCCTCTTCTTCTTCGCCCGCAAACCCCTCGCTACCGAGTAATCCCCCAAAACAAAAGGGGCGGGTGACAGCCGATCCAATCTTCCGGACCAACCATCCCCCGCCCCTGTCCTACAGCGTAGTTAGAACCGATACTTCGCCGAGAACTGCAGATGCCGTTCCGTCGATCGAATATATTTCTGGCTTGGGATATCGCCGAACGTCGAACTGCTGACGCCCGTATCCGGGTTGCCATAGCTCACGATGTTGAACGCATTGAACGCATCGAACCGGAACCCGAACGTCTGCTCCCGGAACGTATGGAACTCCTTGAACGCCGAGAGGTCCACATTCAGATATCCCGGACCCCGCACCGCCCCATTCCGTGAAGTCCCAAACGCATTATTCGCCGGAACTCCAAATGCGCACACCCCGTTATCGACTCCAGGCGTGGTGCACGGAATCGCGGACGGATCCGTTCCAAACCAGTTCGTCACGCTCCGGTTGACAACCTTCAGCGCGCGGTACTGGTTCGCCCGGTTGGTCCCGTAGCTGTTCGCGTTGCTGTTGCCGCCGGTCAGCGTCTCCGGAAATCCCGAATAGGCCACGCCCGCCACCGACAGCTTCCAGCCCCCGATCGCCTCATCCACAAAGCGATTGGCGCCTGCGAAGAACTCCTGCCCACGACCCACGGGAAGAGCATAAACCCCCGTGCCCGACACATTGTGCGTGACATCATAACCAGCCGGACCATAGTCCGTCCCGCTGTCGTAGTAGTTCTGGAACGCCCCGCTATACCCATTCACCTTCAGCCCGTAGTTTCCAAGGCTGTTCGTCATCGCCTTGGAATAGGTGTAGTTCAACGTGAACTCCAGCCCATGCTGCAGCCTCTGGCGTACCGTCGCTTCGAGCGCGTTGTAGTTCATCATCGCCCGCGACTCTGTCACCAGAAGTCCATTGGTCCCAAAGTTCGGGTTCTTGAAATACGGAGCAGACGTCTCATCTCCATTGACCTTGAACTGGTTGACGTTTCCATAGTCCTCGATATGCTGCCCCTGCTCACCCAGATAGCCCACCTGCAGCGTCGTCTTGGACGAGAACGCATACTCCGTCGTCAGGTTCCACTCCTGCACATACGCCGGCTGGATATTCTGCGGATAGGTCGAGTACTGCCCCGAAGCGCTCAAATTGCTCGGATCGGTGTACTTGAATCCATCTTCCACCCGCCGCGGAGTACCACCAGCCGGCTGCGAAGAACTCGGAGTCGTCGTCGGCCCAAGCGTCGTGATCTGCACCGCCTGGATAAACGGAGGCAGCGCCGTCAGCCGCTGGTTCGAGGAGTTTCCTTCATAGAAGCTCGTCGCCCCATAGCCTCCCCGCACCACGAACCGATTCGTGGCCTGGTAGGCAAATCCCAATCGCGGCATCACCTGCCGGTAGTTCGGCTGGTAGCATCCACGATTGCTGCAGACGCCCGATCCTGCCGGAGCTCCTGCTGGAACGCTTCCCGCATAGATCACCTGCCCGGTGGTCAGGTTCACATTCGCCGTCTTGTTGTTGCTCTCGATCCACGGCTGGTCAAACTCATACCGGACCCCGACGTTGACCGTCAGATTAGGCAAGAGCTTGTAGTCATCCTGGATAAACCCGGCCGCCCGCCACTGCCTCTGCCCGACGTTGATGGTGCTCAGCGTCACATTGGCGGCGCTCACCCGGTCCAGCAAGAAGTCCGCGGCAGAATAGCCATTTGCATTGATATTCTGATCCGTCACGAAAGGATTGCTGGTGAAGTTTCCGTTGTAATTGAGCGCCCCCAGGAACCCGTCGTTGTTGCTGGTCGGATAGTTGTTCTGATAACGCAGCGCCTGCGCCCCCATGCTCAGCAGGTGCTTCCCGCGCTGCCATGTCAGGTTGTCGATATAGCTGTAGGTGTTGTCGGTAAAGCCGTAGTTGGCTCCCGGTGTTCCCACATCGGAAAACGTGCTGCCAATTCCCTGGTCGCTGAATCCGGGATACGGCTGCGTTCCAAACGGAATCCCAACCTTGCTATTGCCCGAAAGGCCAAACAGTCCCGAAGGATCACTCGGGATTCCCTGGTCCCACACGGTCCGCGTAAACCCGACCCGCGCCGCGTTCACAATCTGCGGCGAAAACGTATGCACCCACGTTGTCCCGCCCAGCTTTGTCGGAAAGTGATTGAGCCCCGGAAAGGAGATCGCCAGCAGCGCTGTATGCCCGTCATACGCCGTCGACATCGAGTAGAACGCCGTAATCCGGTCCTGGCTGCGAGGCGCGTACTCCAGCTTTACATCCCCTTGGTTATTGGCCTGATAGGTGCGGGACGTCCCATGAAGATTGTCCGTCGCGACCGTCCCATCGTCTGGATCTGCATTCGGAAGTGGGTAGAGTGCCGGGTTCGCCAGCAGGAACTTCGCCACCGGGTTGAGAATCGGAATCCCTTTATTGCCCACATAGGGCGCGAAGTTGTTCTCCGAGTCGTACAACTGGATAGGCGTACCGACAACGGCCTTGTCAAGCAACTCCGAAAAGTCGCCGGTCCGCATCTTCGCGGTCAATACTGTCGCCTTGGCCGAGCCACCCTGGTGATACCGCGACCCAAGATAGTCCACAAAGAAAAATAACTTCTCCTTGAAGATCGGTCCGCCAAACGTGCCGCCGAACTGCGACTGCGAGAAGGTGTTCTTCGGCGAAATGGGTGTCGAGTACTTGTTCAACCACGAGTTCGCATTGAAGTTCGCATTCTGCGTATAGCCATACGCCGACCCGTGAAACGCGTTCGTGCCGCTCTTCAAAACGCTCACCACACCGCCGCCGTTTACGTTGCCGTAGTCCGCGGGAGAGTTCGCCGTCAGCACCCGGATCTCCCCCAGAGCCTCAGGAGCAGGCGTGTACGAGATCAAATTGTTGAACGTCTCGTTCATGTCGATGCCATCGAGCGTGTAGTTGTTCGACTGCGCCCTGTTCCCGTTCATATTCGGCGTGTCCGTATACTGCGTGCTCCGCTCGATGCTGCTCGTGCCCGCCGTCCCACCGGTGCTCACCGAGCCCGGCAGATACAGCGTCAACGCCGAAAAATCCAGCCCATTCAAAGGCACGTTCTCAATCGCGTTCGACGTGAATGTTGTCCCCAGCGTCGCATCCGTCGTATTCAGCACCTCGGAAGCAGTATTCACCTCGACCGAAGACGTGCTGCCCGGCAGAGAAAGCGTCGCATTCAGCTTCACCGTCTGCGCAATCTCCAGGTCGAACGCAGGAATCGTCTGCGACGCAAACCCCGTCGCCGTGACCGTCACGGTATATTTGCCGATCGGCAGAAAGCGCACGTCATACACGCCCGACCCATTGGTCGTCCCGGTCGTCTTCACCCCGGTCGCCGTGTTTTCGACCACGACGTTCGCCTTCGGGATCACCGCCCCGCTCGCATCCCGCACTTCGCCCGTCACCGTCCCGGTTACCGTCTGCCCCAAAGCAACCACGGGGCAAAGACAGGCGACCAGCACCAGCCAGACCATCAACATCTTCTTCAAACCTTGCATCCTGAATCTCCTGAAATGAAGCAGTTATTCGTACACAAAAAGGTGCCCGGAAGCCAGTGAAAGCTGGGTTACCGAAGCAGAGAGCTTGATTCAACCGAGATCACGCATGGGATGAGACGCAGCCAAGTGGCCGCGCGCCAGGATTCCTCAGAACCATCGCACAGCTCGTCAGATCCGGGAGACAACGCCTCAGGCGTGAAGTTCGAATCGTTCGTTCCGCACACAAGTCTCTGGATCCCGGGTGGGGTGCCCGGAGATCTCGCACAGCGAATCGTAACGGGGTGAAACATTTCCTCGGATGTCCAGCAGATTACTCAGTGATATCGCGAAACTACAGCACCACGGAAGCCGAGTCAAGAAAACCGGGACACCCCAAAGCCGATCAGCAAACACGACTCGTGCCGCCCGGGACGCCTCCTCGGTGAATCCTAGGTCAATTGTCCTGCACTGGGATTGCACCGATTACAGTGCAATTTTGACCTCCGACAAAGCTTGGCTTTCGATTTCGTCGTGAGTTAGCCGAAGAGAGGTACGCACGCTTCAACCCCAGGCAACCGCAAAACACCAGCAATCTCGAGTCCCCCCCCCGACGGCCTCACTTGGTCAGCTTCAACAGAATCGCCGAGTCATGTACCATCACCGGACGATACCCGGGCAGCTTCACTGGCTGATTCAGCCAGACGTCCACCGCCTTTGCATTGGTCAGACCAAGCTGCTTCAGCACGCCCGGCAGAAACGCCGCGTTCAGACTGGAAATGTCCTCTCCGGAGTTGAACAGCGCCAGCGCCGTGCTCCCATCGGCCAGCGGACGAGACCAGATCTGCACCGGCCCCTCCTGGAAGATGCGCTCAGCCTGTTTGCCCAGCGGATCCTGGTCGATCGCGATCACCTGTTTGTTCATCAGGATGCTCGCGACCTCAGGCTTCATCGCCGTCAGGTTGTTGCCCGCAAGCAGAGGCGACGCGAGCATCGCCCAAAGCGTCATGTGCAGGCGGTTCTGGTTGGCTGTCAGCTTGCCGTTGCCGACCTCGAGCATATCCGGGTCGTTCCAGTGTCCCGGCCCCGCGTACTTCGCCAGGCCCGCCTGCCGGAAGCCGATGACGTAGATCCGGTCCATCGTGGCGTTGATGTCCCCGGTCGTCCGCCACAGGTTCCCACCCACCTCCGGAGCCCACTCCCACACCGAATCGTCCCCATACTGACAAAGGCTGTAGACCATCGGCCGGCCCGTCTTCAAAATCGCCTCGTGCATCAGCTTGTAAGCGTCCCGAGCCATCATGTTCTGCTTCGCCAGGTCGTTCGGAGCCTCAGCCTTCTGCTTCGTGCGAAACCCGCAAAGATCGTATTTCAGATAGTCGATTCCCCAATCCGCATAGGTCTGAGCATCCTGCTGCTCATGCCCAAGCGAACCCTCGAATCCAGCACAGGTCTTATCGCCCGGAGAGGAGTAGATGCCAAGCTTCAACCCCTTCGAATGCACATAGTCCGAGAGCGCCTTCATGTCCGGGAACTTCTTGTTGGTCGTGATCTTGCCGGAAGCGTCGCGATCGCCCTCCCACGTGTCGTCGATGTTCACATACACATATCCCGCATCCCGCATCCCGGTCGAGACCAGCAGATCCGCCGTATCGCGGATGTCCTTATCGGTCACGCGCCCAGCGAAGTAGTTCCACGAATTCCATCCCATGGGAGGAGTCGCGGCCAGACCATGCGTCTGGCCGTTGAGGACGGTGGTCAAGCAGAGCGGAAGCAGCAGCAGCAGCGAGAGTCGGCGAGCGATCAGGTTCACGGTATTCCCTTCACGGTGGAATCGGATAGACGCCAGCATACGCTGGTCGCGTCAAACCGTGAAGCGGGCGTCAGTTCGTCCCGCTCCACCGCGAACCGGCCGACTCCGCCGAAGGGTCCCCGGAACCTGCGGATGGGCCTTGCCATACGTAGCCACCGATCGCGCCACCTGCTTCGGAGTCATCAGCCCGAAGTCCGCGATCCGGTCGTTCCGAACCGCACCCGGAAAGTAGAGGTTCACCATCTCCGCCGCGAAGTCGGCGCCTATAACAACCCTGTCGATCCCAACACACAGAAAATTCGACGCGACGCAGCCGCTTTAGGCTGCACCGTCTCCTCTTCCAGCTCTACGCATCGTTGATGAGATCGAAAGAATCCCGCGAAGTCTCCCATCCATCGATTTCCCAAACGCCCAGGCCCGGTCTATCCTCGTCTCACAATGGCCTTTTTGAACCCCACCTTCAAACGTCCCTGTTTTCGTGTCTTGATCCCCTGCGCCATCGCGGTGCTGCTCTCCGTCCCAAGCGCCCACGCCGACGAAGCCTCGAAACGCGCAAAGGTCGACCAGCTCCTTGCCATGACCCACATGGATACGATGATGGACCGGGCCCTCGGCGATATGTCCAAGGCTCTGAAGAGCGCATCCTTACATGCCGTGTCCAAGCCAGACCTCACCCCGGAACAGCAGGCAGCTCTCGACAAGATGAACCTCAAGGTGGACGGAATCCTTCACGATTCACTCAACCTCGGGCACGTCAAGCCGGCCATCGTCCAGGTCTACATGGACGCGTACACAGAAGAAGAACTCGACGGCATTCTCGCGTTCTATCTGTCGCCCGCGGGCAAAGCCTTTATCGCCAAGACGCCCCAGGTGATCCAGCAGGCCAACCAGGTCATGCGCCAGCAGATGGCCGAGGTCCAGCCAAAGATTCAGACCGCGAACCAGGAGTTCGAGGCCGCGATGGCGAAACCGGCCCCCAAGAAGTGACGCGGGAGCATCTGAGCCAGATAGAACTTCCACTGAAAGAGAGCGCAAACAGATGACCCTTGAACGCAGAAGACGCATCGCTCTGAGATCGTCGGCGACCGTCGTCGCCTTCGCCTGCCTGGCCTGCAACGGGAAGTCGGGGCCTACGCCGGAAAACTACCTCAAGGGTCTCAACGCGCATCTCGCGACCAAGACCGAATGCCTCCTACCCGACACCCGCTTCCCCTTCGAGACCTCGAACGCCGACGACATCAAGCGGATGGACGCGCTCGTCAAGTCGCAGCTTCTAAACGTCACCCATGAGACCGCCATCCACGTCTCCCGCTATGTTCCGACGGATCTTGGAGCCAGGGTCGCCCCGCACTTCTGCTATGGCCACCGCGAAGCCACCAGCATCGATTCGTCGACCCCGCCCACGCTCGCCCACGGCTTCAACGAGACCCAGGTGACATACCACTACATCATGCGCGACGTCCCCGTATGGGCCAAATCCGCAGAGGTGAAGGCCGTCTTTCCCGACATGGCCCAGAAGACCAGCGGCACCGCCACGGACAAGGTCACCCTGGCCCAGACGCCGGTAGGCTGGCAGGTCCCGGACTAGAGCCGTTCTCCCTGAAGGTGTGGTTCGCCTCCCTATCTTCCGGTCAAGTGGTCAGACCACAGGGGTCTCAACTTCTAATAAAGTGGTATGAAATCGCCGTTTTTTGCGAGTTTCCTGCATCCATGGTTTTCTAAAAGGGTTAGCGGGCAACAATCGAAATTTCCCAATGTTTCACCAGAAGCTTTTTGTGCGCAGAATGTGGGCCGTTGCATGGAAAAACTGGACAGCGGGCGCTGATTTGAAAGTGGTCTGTTATGGTGCGATTATCGCGCGGATGAAGTCCGTCGGGGACCCCCCAGCCGGTTCGCAGTCCGGCACGCGGGGTCTGGGGCCGAGGCTCTTATGTGACGGGCCTTCGGCCTTGAAAGCCACAGTGACCGGAAACCACAGCAACCAGAGAGATGACTAGAGCAGATTCGCTGAAGGTGTAGGGTTCTGGGTCGGGCACCGTGGCGCTCCGACCCACCTTAGCGACGATGAGACGTGTCGCGAAGGTGGGGCACCCAACTCTATACCAACAGGTGGGGCACCCAATCTATACCAACAGGCAATCCGCTCTAACATCGGGACCCATTCTCTTGCTTGCGGTGTTCGGGCTGCCGTTCAGCCGCGGCGCCACAAAGTACGCCATGGCCTCACTTAAAAAGGGTCTGCATAATTGCTACTTCTGCTACGGCCAGCCCCCCTCAGCCGTGTCCGGCAAGGTGCACTTCTTCTCCTCGCGTTACCCACGGCTCGCAGGGTTGGATATGCTGCTGCGCCTGCGCGAGGAGTACCGGCCCTGGATTCGCTTCACCCTTTGGTGTGTGTGGGCCCTCCCGTACCTGCACTACCGCGCCGCGCGTGACAACCGTTTCCCGCTCCCCATGTGCGTGGCCCGCTGAGTCGTGCCGGAAGGCTCCCTACCGCCGCACCTCGAGCGGGAAGGAGTTGTCCCAGGCCGTGCGCAGGTGCAGTCGCAGCAACGCAGGCACACAGCGCAGCACGAAGCCAAACGACTTGTGGTACTGCCCGCGCAGTTCCAGAAGCATCTTCAGCGTCTGACTCTGCCCCAGCCGCTGCTGGAAGAAGGCGACCTCCTCGTCCAAGGCAGTCGTCTTCAGGTGGTAGCAGAAATAGCAGCTGTGCAGCGAGCGCTTGAGCGACCCCATGGCATAGCGGGTCGCATCCGGCAGTTGACGATACGCCGCCAGGCTCAACATGACCTGGTTGGTGAAGGCAAACCACGCCTTGAAGACATCCAGTCGGCGCACTTGCGGCGGACGTACCAGGGAGAGCAGATCCTCGCCCTCTACCGTTAACGCGGAGGCGATGACGTTGGCGAACACGATGCGGTCGACGAAGATTGCCTCGGCCGGCTTCAGGCCGAACACCCGAGCCACGTCTCCGGACAGCAGATCGCTCCGAGTGCAGACGAAGCAGGAGAGATCATCGCCACCCGAGCGCTCTGCGAAGGCCTGTAGCGAGTTGCGAGGCCCAGTCGCACTCTTGAAACCATGAGCGACCTCCAGACGCGCGACCTCGGCACTGACTCGCTCGCGTTCCTCGCACGAGGAGGCATCCGGAAGCACTACGATGAGGTCCACGTCGGACACCTGCCGAGCGAAGCCGCCCTTGGCCGCGCTGCCGAACAGGACGATGGACACCAACCCCTGGGTGCATCTCTGAGCAATGGCATCGAGGTAGCCCTGCACGCGTGGAGGCAGTTCGGGCGCAGGCAGGCCAGGATACGAAGGATCAATCATGCCCCTACGTTTACTCACGCGTCCTGGGTTAACTTCGAGACCATACGACGCCCGTCGCGGATCAGGTCCGGTAGCCCTACGCCCCGGTAGCCGTTCCCCAGGAGATGCAGTCCCGTCAGCCTGCCGACCCGCCCATCGAGCTCCGTCATCCGCTCAAGATGTCCGACCGCATACTGCGGCAGCGAATGCGGCCAACGCCGCACGACCGTCAGCACCGGCTCCGGCAACGCGCCCAGAATCTGACCCAGCTCAAGCCTCGCGACGGCCGCAATCTCGTCGTTCCCGCAGCGCATCAGCCGCTCCGCAGCCGCTCCCCCAAAGAACGCCCGAACCATCCTCCCACCCGGCGGCACACGGTTCGGATACTTCTGATCCGTGAAGGTACATGCCATCAGCAGACTTCCCTGCCCCGGGGGAACAAGGAATCCAAATCCCGGCGGCAGATCGAGCGGAGCCAGAAAGCAGAACGCCACCACCACCGCCGAGCTCGCCTCCATCTCCATCAACTCGGCCGCCCTCCGGTCCAGCGGCTGCATCAGTCTTTGAGCTACATCCACCGGGGTCGCCAGCAGCACCACGTCGAATCGAGTGTTCCCCACCGCAGTCCCAACCCGCCATCCAACCTCGTCCTGCTCAAGGCGCTTGACCGTCTCGTTCATCCGCACCCAGTGCAGAGGAATCTCCGCCACCATCCGCTCCAGCAGCTCACCCACACCGGCCTTCAGCGAGGTGAAGATCGGCTTCTGTGCCTTGTCGGCCTTCGATTGCAACGCCACGATCAGCGACCCAAACTCCTGTTCCATGGCCACGAAGATCGGCATCACCGCCCGCGCACTCAACGTCTTCACATCGCCGCCAAAGACTCCGCTCAACAGCGGCGCAGCGATCCGCTCCAGCACCTCACCTCCAAAGTGCCTCTCCACAAACGCCGCTACACTCTCATCGACATCCGGTGCTCCGGTCCGCAGCTCTTCGGCCCTCCCTACCTCATCCCGATAGGCCGTTACGGCTGCTTCGCTGAACAGGCTCGAGGCTTCCACCGCAGCCACATCCACAGGAACCATCATCCGCATCCCGTCCGGAATCGGCTCCAGCCGCCCATTCAGCCAAACGTACGTCTTCCGCCCCTCATCGAGCGAGAAGATCATCTCGTCCTCAAGCCCAAGCTCAACCGCCAGCTCCCGCGCCCATGGCTTCTCCGTCACCCAGCCGTCGGGGCCACACTCCACCACAAAGCCGCCCTCGCGCACCGTCTCGACGATCCCACCCAGCCGCCGCCCCGCCTCGAACAGCTCCACCTCCACCGCCGCGCCCGCCTTCACGGCCTCAGCAAGAAAGTAAGCCGCCGCAACCCCCGCCAGACCACCCCCAACGATCGCTATCCGCCTCATCCCACCTCGCCCGCAGACTTCATATCACTCAGAAGCAGCCCAGGAATTTCCGATCAGGCGACCACCATCTCGTCCACCTCGGCCTTATACGCTCCCGAGGTCACCTCCATCAACGCCTCCACCAGCAGGCCCGATGCGTTCAGGCTCTCAGCCCGCCAAAGCTTCAGGCCAAGCTCGCTCGCCGTCTGCCGAAACGCAATGTCGATGTCATACAGAACCTCCACATGATCGCAGAGAAAACCCACCGGCTGCATGACCACACCGACCGCACCCTGTTCCTTCAGCGCCTTCAGCGTGTCCTCGACCGTCGGCCCGATCCAGGGCCCGCCGCTGATCCCCTGGCTCTGAAATGCGAAGAACCAGTCGCTCTCCAGAAACCCATCGGGCCGAAGCTGCTCCGCCACCAGTTCGGCGGTACGTTTCGCCTCCACCGGATAGGGGTCCGGCGACTCCTGCATCGGGGTTCCCGGCCTCGCGCCCGCCACCGACGCCGAACCCGTCATGATCGTCCTGCACGGCACCGAATGCGCCGTGAACAGCACCGGGATCCTGCTTCCACTCTCCGCGCACGCCTGCGCCCATACCGGCCTGGTCCGTTCCGCAAAGGCCGCGGCCAGCATCGGATGCTCCGCCCAACCCGCCACGAACTCTACCTCCATGCCAGATGCAGCGTTCAATACCGCCTGCCGATACAGCCCGACGCTCGTTCGCGAGTTCTGCGGAGCCAGGCACACCGCCTTGATCCGCGTCACCCCATCCGCCCGCATCTCGGCCACGGTATCGGCGATGTAAGGATGCCAGTTCCGCATCCCCACATAAACCTTGGTCTGATCGCCGCTCTCCCGCATCGTCTGCTCCAGCATGTGGGCCTGGATCAGCGTCCATTTGGTCAAAGGCGGCGGCTCCGGACCCGGCTCCCAGCCCAGCCCGATCTCGCCATAGCGATGCTGCAGCTCCTCCACCACCTCCTGCGGGAGCGCCCTGCCGCCGGTCACCTTGCTCAGGTACTCGGCCATCTCTCCCAGAACATCCGGGGTCCCATGCGCCAGCAACAACACGGCCTGTTTCATCGATCGATCCTTTCCGCTCCGCCATCGCGCACAGCACGCTTCTCCGTCAGGCGACGCGCGTCTCCTTCACCCACTTCACGACGTTGATCACAGCATCGACCGGCGTTCCCGGCACAATTCCATGGCCGAGATTGAAGATATGCCCCTGACGACCGGCAGCAGCCCTCAACACCTCTTCCACCCGGGCCCGCAAAATATCCTCCGGCGCGAACAACGTGATCGGATCCAGGTTGCCCTGCACCGCGCACCCTGAGCCCACCGACTCCCAGCCCACATCCAGCGGAATCCGCCAGTCCAACCCGATCACATCCGCGCCCGTCTCCCGCATCGCCGGAAGCAGCGATGCCGTGTCCACGCCAAAATAGATCACCGGAACTCCCATCGCGCGAACCAGCCGGACCAACTCCGTCGTCGCCTCCAGGCAGTACTTCCGATAGTCCGTGACGCTCAACGCACCCGCCCAGCTATCGAAGATCTGAATGACGTCGGCGCCCGCCTCGACCTGCTGTCTGGCAAACCCGGCCAGCACCGTCACCAGCTTTTCCATCAGCATCGGCCACGCCATCGAGTCGCGATACATCATCTTCTTGGTTTCGATGTAATTACGCGAGCTGCCGCCCTCGATCATGTAACTGGCCAGCGTAAACGGCGCACCACAGAATCCGATGATCCCAAGCTGATCGCCATCCGCGCGCGGCCGCGCAAAGTGCGCCGCTACCCTCTCAATCGATCGCGCCACATAGCTCAACTCGTCCACACGGTCCGTCCGCAGAGCGCGAACCTGGTCCGCCGTGCGCACCGGAACATGAACCATCGGCCCCTCACCGGCCACAAACTCGAAGTCGACGCCCATCGGAGTAAACGGCAGCAGCAGATCCGCAAAGATAATCGCCGCGTCGACCCCTAGCCGTTCGGCCGCCGTAATCGTCACCTCGGCGGCAACCTCCGGCGTGCGGCAGATCTCGAGCAGCGTATGCCGCTCGCGGACAGCCATATACTCCGGCATATAGCGTCCCGCCTGCCTCAGAAACCACACCGGCGTCCGATCCACCGGCTGGCGCAGACACGCCCGGACAAAGCGGCTTCCACTTCCAGAACCCTCATCGTGCGACTCACTGGGAACGCTCAAGGTCGACTGTCTCCAGCCTCAAGCCTAGCACCTTGAACCACGCCGGAGACCAGTCCGCCGCTTACTCCCGGTGCCCAAAGTGAGCCGGAATGTGATACACGACCCCGACAGTCAGTGCCGACGGGCTGAGCGTTCCAATATCGAGTCCCCTCCAGCTCGATCCCTGGAAGTCTGCCTTGACCGCATAATTGCGGAAGACATCCACATCGACCCCGCCTCCATACGTCAGCGCCAGGCCAGTATCGGAGCTCTCCACGATCCCTCCCGGCGCATGAGCCGGAATCACAAAATTAATCTTGCTCCAGCCCGCCAGCGCATCCACGTACGCGTGATATCGCCGATGGTACAGATGCTCGAGCTTCAAACCGCCCGAGTACACGTTTTCGCCCACCGTCCTGCCCTTGGGACTGATCGTCGCCCGCAACTCCAGCGACGGAGCGGCATAGAGGTGCCGAAAAAACCGCGTGTAGTCCGCACCGAAGACATATCCCACCTGTGGCTCGCCGTAGTCCGGATCCACATGCGACACACCGGCGAAGACGTTCACGTCCGCCGACCGGTCTGCCGTGGTGCCTGCCTGTCCAAATGCCGTCCCTGTCAGCGCCAACCCCAGAAAAAGGCCAGCCAGCGGGCGAAGTATCGTTTTCTTCGTCAAGATCATGTTTTCCCTCGAAGGTGCCGGGCCCAGGCCCAGGACTCATCCTCTAGGACGCATCCTGCGGCTGCAATACTGCTTTGGTTGCACCCGATCCATTTCGAGCACAACCCTGGCACCCAACACCTGCCTTCAGGATTCCAGTCGCATCGTGAATTCTTCGATAACAGGATTCACCAGCACCTCGCGCGCGATCCGCCCAACCTCCGCCTCGGCCGCTTCCTGGCCCAGGCCGTCCTCCAGCGTCAACAGGAAATACTTGCCCTGCCGAACGTCTGCAACCCCCGCATACCGCATGCGCCGCAGCGCATCGGCGATCGTCTGCCCCTGCGCATCCAGCACCGTTCTCTTTAACGTCACGTAGACATGAGCCTTCATTTTGATCGATTATAGACTTGATACAGCAATTCCAACGGATGCAGCCCGCGAACCAGGGCGCTACGTGCCGTTGTCCGTCTTTGCCCGGAGTAGCCTCCTTCCGGGAGAAACGCGTCAAACCACCCCGGGAAGGCATCTGCCCTGCCGTCCATTGCTTTCAAGTCGCTCCCGCAGCGAGCAAATCGATCCACGAGAAGAGATGCCACACTCTATGCCGAACTACCTTGAGCTCCCTGTTGGGAAGCGGTCTCCCGAAGTCATCAACGCCGTCATCGAAATCCCTCACGAGGGAATCAACAAGTACGAGTACGACAAGGAACTCGGCGTCTTCCGCCTCGACCGGAACCTGTACTCGCCGGTCCACTATCCCGGCGACTACGGCTTCATCCCAAGCACCCTCGGCGACGACGGCGACCCGCTCGATGTGCTGGTCCTCGTCGATGCCCCCAGCTTTCCCGGATGCGTGATGGAGGTCCGCCCCATCGGCCTGCTCGAGATGCTCGACCAGGGCCTCGGCGATGAGAAAGTCCTCTGCGTCGGCGAAGCCAACCCCCGATACAAGGATGTCTGGAACTTCTCCGAGATCTACCCCCACATGCTCCGCGAGATCACCCACTTCTTCGCCATCTACAAGGACCTAGAAGGCAAGCGCGTGGAAGTCAAGGGCTGGCGTGACGCCTCCTACGCCCGCAACAAGGTGCTCGAAGCCCAGCAGCGCTTCATCGACAACAAGGCCAACCCGCAGCCCAAGCCGGTTCCCCACAAGTAAAGCAGCAGATGTATCCGGCAGGATGAGGGGACCGCAGGCCCAAAGCCGCGGTCCTCAACGCCTTAAGCCCGGCCCTCAAACCGCCGCCCGAGCCTTGCCGATCCGCATCAACCCATACGCCAGGGGTCCGGCTCCCCCCACCAGCGCCGCGAAGACCAGCGCCGGCAGCACTCCGACCACCTCCCCCCGCGCCGCCCACAACGCGAACCCGATCAGCACCGTTGGCCCTACCCCCACAAGCACCGCACCAGCCATCCCGCCCGGCACCCGGAACGGCCGATTCAGCTCCGGCTCCCGCACCCGAAGCACAATCAGCGCCACGAACTCCAGCACCAGCGAAGCCCCGTACAACACCAGGTCGATCGAGATCAGCCGCTCGAATGTAAATCCCAGCGCCAGTGCCCAGCCCAGACCGCAAACCAGCACGCTCGCCCACGGCACTCCGTTGGCCAGCCGCCGAGCCAGTAGACGCGGCGCCAGCCCATCCAGCGCCATCGCATAAGGCAGACGTGTCAGCGAGAGCGTCAGCGCGTTGAACGTCCCCAGCCCATCGAGCGACCCCGCCAAAACCACCGCCAGCGCCAGCCCGCCACCCCCCAGCAGAGCCGCCGCATCGACCCACGCGCCCGTTGAAAACCGCTCCGCCGCAATCCCCATCGCCCAAACCGCCGCCAGAGGCAGCGTGTAGACGCACATCACAGCCAGCGTCGACCACAGCATCGCCCGCGGATAGTTCCGCTGCGGATCCTCAACCTCCTGGGCAATCGTGCTCGCGTTATCCCAGCCCATGTAGTTCCAAAGCGCCACCAGCAACGCTCCGGACAGATCCACTGTCTCCGGAGCCCCCGCCGCCGCCGGCAGAAATCCCTCGTGCATCCCCCGCCACACCGCCAGCCCGATCAGCACCACGAACGGCGAAAGCGAGATCATCATCATCCGCACCGAGCCAATCCCCACCGAGGCGGCCCCCCGCAGATTCCAGGCCGCGCTGATCGCCACGATCGCCAGCTTAAGCCCCCACCCGCGATACCCCGTCGTCAACCAGGGCGCCACATGCGACAGATACAGCACAAACGTCGTCGGATAGATGGCCATGTCGAAGACGCTGGCCGCAAGACTTAGCCACGCCTCCTGAAACCCCCAGAAAGGCCCCATCGCGCGCCGCACCCACTGGTAAAACCCGCCCTCCATTGGAATCGCGGTAGCCAGTTCCCCGATCATCAGAGAGGTCGGCAGACTCCAGAAAAGCGGCACCAGCAGCAGCAGCGCCATCGCACGCCCATACCCCGCCTTCCCAATAATGTCCTCGAGCCCATAAGGCCCGCCCGAAACCATGAAGTAGGTCGCGCAGATCAGCGGCAGCAGCTGCATCTTCCGCGACACCCGCGCCCTGCCCGACCCAGCCGAGCCACCCCACCCCACAGCCGTCTTGGTCAATCCTCGCCCACCTCCAACGGAAGGGAATCCCGAATCCGTAGAACAAATCTAATCACAAATTCAGCCCCAGCACGCGCCACCTTCACCTCACGCGCTATAATCGACTTCGTCCCGGCTATCGAAACAAAGAGCGGGGACACGGACGGAGAGTTGGCCGAGTGGCTGAAGGCGGCGGTTTGCTAAACCGTTGTAGGACCAAAAGTTCTACCGGGGGTTCGAATCCCCCACTCTCCGCCATATAAATCAATCACTTACGGAATATCTTTGACAGAGAATGGGCATCTCAGACGAATCTCGTCCGACCGAATCCCGCCTCAGATCCCCGCCGCCACCTTCACTCCCGCCAGGTCTTCATCCCGCGTCTCCCGAATCGAAAGCAGCCCCACAAACGTCAGCGCCGCCGACCCCGTCAGGTAGTACCCCGCATACGGCAACCCATGGTATCGAGCCAGCCACGTAGCGATATAAGGAGTCACCGACGCCCCCAGGATCCCCGCCACGCTGAACGCCAGTGAGCTCCCCGTATACCGGACCCGCGTCGGAAACATCTCCGACAGCACTGTCCCCAGCGGCCCATAGGTCATCCCCATCAGCCCCAGCCCAAGCGCCAGCATCCCGACCGCGCCCGCGGTCCCCGCCGTAAACATCGGGGCCATCACCAGCCCAAAGACCCCGATCGCCGCCGTAATCACCAGCATGACTTTCTTCCGCCCGCGCTCCGCCAGCTTCGCCGCAATCGGAATCGTCGCCGCAAAGAAGATCACGCCAAACATCTGCATCTCCAGAAACTTCGTCCGCGGATACCCCAGCGCCGTCGTCCCCCACGAGAGCGTAAACACGATCATCAGGTAGAACAGCACGAACGTCGCCAGGCAGACCAGCACCCCCGAGATCAGCTCCCGCCAGTGATCCCGAAACACGACAAACATCGGTACCTTCACCTGGTCGCCCCGGCCCGCAGCCTCCTGGAACACCGGCGTCTCGGTAATCGTCAGCCGCACATACAGCCCCAACAACACCAGCACCGCACTTGAAAGAAACGGCAGCCTCCAGCCAAAGTCGAAGAACTGCTGATTCGTCAGCACCCGCGACAACAGCAGAAACACACTCCCCGACAGAAAAAATCCAATCGGAGCCCCAAGCTGTGGAAACATCCCATACCACGCCCGCTTGCCCGGCGGAGCATTCTCGATCGCCAGCAGCACCGCCCCACCCCACTCCCCGCCCAGCCCGATCCCCTGGCCAAACCGGCAGATCGCGAGCCCCAGCGGAGCCAGGAACCCGATCGACGCATACGTCGGCAGCATCCCAATCGCCACCGTCGAAAGCCCCATCGTTGAGAGCGCGATCACCAGCGTCGTCTTCCGTCCAACGCGATCGCCAAAGTGCCCAAACAAAGCCGACCCGATCGGCCGCGCCAGGAACGCGATCCCAAACGTAGCCAGCGAAGCGAGGATCGCCGAAGCCGGATCAGAAGCCGGGAAAAACAGCTTCGGAAACACCAGCACCGCCGCCGTCGCATAGATATAAAAGTCGAAAAACTCAACCGCCGTCCCAATCAGGCTCGCAAACAACACTTGGCGAGGCGTATTCACCCGCCGGCCACTCCCCGCATGCGTCATATTCATCTCACCATTCTGCCATCAGCCACCCAGATACAGCAGCGACGGTTTCTATTGCAATAAAATACCTATTGTCAGAATAGGTATTCTAAAGTTACGATTCCGCATGGCCAAGAATCCCGAACGGCGCGACCTCTTCCCCGGAGCTCTCGAAATCATGATTCTCCAATCTCTCCGCCTGCAACCCATGCATGGCTATGCGCTGGTCAAACACATCAAGCAGGTCTCCGATGATCTGCTCCAGGTCGAAGAGGGATCGCTCTATCCGGCGCTCCAGCGAATGCTGAAGGAAGGCCTCCTGGAGGCTGAGGCCGGGGTCTCTGCCAAGGGCAGACCGACGCGAATCTATCGCCTCACCGCAGCGGGGATTGGTCATCTCGAACGCGAGGTCATCAGCTTCGAGCGGATGTTTGCGGGCTTCACCCGGGTACTTGCAGCAGCCAGACCATAAGGGGGGTGTGGAATGTCATGGTTCCGTTCGTTCTTCTTCAGAAAGCGCCGCTATGACGACATCTCGGTCTCCATCCAGGAGCACATCGACGAGCGGATCGACGAACTCATGGAGAAGGGCATGTCGCGCGCCATGGCCGAACAAAACGCCCGCCGCGACTTCGGAAACGTGACACTCCTCAGCGAGAGAAGCCGTGAGGTGTGGCAGTGGCGGAGACTCGAATCCCTCCTCGTAGATCTGAAGCATGTGTTCCGTCGGCTGGGCCGATCACTGGGATTCGCCATCACCGTGGTGATGACCCTGGCCATCGGCATCGGAGCCAATACGGCGGTCTTCAGCGTACTCAACAGCGTGCTGTTGCGGCCGCTGGCCTATCCCGAGCCGGAGCAGCTGGTCGCGCTCCACCTCAATGCGCCCGGCGCCCCTGGACTCGCCGAGTTTCGCGCCGAGCTGCGCCTGTCGGCATCCATGTATCTCACCTTCGCGGCCCGGAATCGCGCGTTCCAGTCCATAGGAGTGTGGGGTCCGGGGACGGCCAGCATCACCGGCGTCGCCCAGCCCGAGCAGGTCAACACCGCGCAGATCTCCGGCGGCGTGCTCGAGACGCTGCATGTTCCCGCCTACACAGGACAATGGCTGACGGCCACCGACCAGGACTCGCACAGCCTGGGGCGGATCATGCTGAGCTATGGGTATTGGCAGCGTCGCTTCGGCGGCGACCCTGGAGTCGTGGGCCGCGCCGTCAGTGTCAACTCTCAACCACGCGTCATCGCCGGCGTGATGCCGCGCGGATTCAAGATCCTCAACTACGACTTCGATCTCCTGGTTCCGCTGGCCTTTGATCCGGTCAAAGAGCCACTCGCCGGCTTCGCATATCGAGGCATCGCCCGGCTTCGCCCAGGGGTCACCCTCGCCCAGGCCAACGCAGACGTGGCGGCCCTGCTGAACGTCTGGATGGATTCCTGGTCCAACGGCCCGGGCACCGACCCCCACTGGTATCTGCGATGGAAGATCGCGCCCGCCCTACAGCCCCTGAAGGAGTTCATGGTCGGAGGCATCGACACCGTTCTCTGGATCGTGATGGCGACGATCGGGGTGGTGATGCTGATCGCCTGCACCAACGTGGCCAACCTGCTGCTGGTTCGAACCGATGCGCGCCAGCAGGAGCTTGCGGTCCGCACAGCCCTCGGCGCCGGACGATGGCGCATCGCCCGGGAACTCCTTCTGGAGAGCCTGACGCTCGGCCTTCTGGGAGGATTCGTTGGCGTAGCGGTGGCCTATGGAGGAATACGTCTCCTAACGACAGTCGGGCCGGCGCAACTCCCGCGTCTCGGCGAAATCTCGCTCGACGGCTGGTCCGTAGGCTTCACAGTCCTTCTATCCGTGCTCTCCGGCGTATTCTTTGGCGCTGTCCCGGTACTGCGCTATGCGCCGTCCCAGCAGCGCCTCCCTCTGCTGGGCGCCATGCGGACATCGAGTGTCAGCCGCGAGAGGCAGCGCGGACGGAACTTGCTCGTCACGGCGCAGGTCGCCATGGCGCTGGTCCTGCTCATCGGCGCCGTCCTGATGATCCGCACCTTCGTGGCGATGCGCAACGTCGATCCCGGCTTCTCAGATCCCGCATCCCTTCAGGTCATGCGCCTCTCCATCCCGGAGATGCTGGTCGCCGATTCCAGCACCGTAGTGCGCATGCAGAACAGCATCGTGGACAAGCTGGCCGTCATTCCCGGCGTCTCATCCGCTGGCTTCGCCGCCTCCGTCCCAATGAGCGGAGCCGAACCGAGCTGGGATCAGATCCTCATCGACGGCAAGGTGTACGACAATGACAACGCCCCCATGCGTCTCTTCAACTACGTCTCTCCCGGATACTTCCGCACCGCCGGCACGCGGCTCGTCGCCGGCCGCGATTTCACATGGGCGGAGGTCTACGACTTAAGACCAATGGGAATCCTGTCCGAAGGTCTCTCCCGCACGCTGTGGGGATCGCCGCAAGCCGCAATCGGCAAGAGGTTCCGAGAGAATACAGCGATGCCCTGGCATGAAGTGGTGGGCGTCGTCGAGGATGTACGCGAGAATGGCGTCGATCAAGTCTCACCTGCGACCGTGTACTGGCCTTCCTTACCGCCCGATCCATCCGCTCCGAAGAAGCTGCGGGCCTGGCGAAATGCCTACTTCGCAGTCCGCAGCAGTCGCGCCGGCACGCAGACCTTCATTCAGGAGATGCAGCAGGCCGTCTGGTCCGTGAATTCGAATCTGCCGGTCGCGGACATCAGCACCATGCAGGATCTCTACAGCGACTCGATGGCGCGCACCTCCTTCACCCTCGTCATGCTCGCAATCGCTGGCGCCATGGCACTCGGTCTCGGGATACTTGGGATCTACGGCGTGATCTCCTACGCCGTCTCGCAACGTACCCGCGAGATTGGCATCCGGATGGCCCTCGGCGCCAAGAAGAGTGAACTCGTTTGGATGTTCGTCCGCTCGGCCCTTGTGCTGACCGGGGTCGGGACGGCGATTGGACTCGGTGCCGCAGCCGCCCTCGTGCGCCTCATGCGAACCCTCTTGTTCGGCATCAGCCCGCTCGATCCGGTCACCTTCACCGCCGTCCCGCTTGTTCTGGCCACGGCAGCCGCCCTGGCAAGCTATCTCCCCGCACGTCGCACCGCTGCGATCGACCCCGTCGAAGCACTTCGAGCCGAATAAGAGCACGGAAGTTGACCAGAACCAATGTCCGCGAGGAGGCCATGAATATCGCCAAGGTAAAATAAACCCAGCAGAAAAGCAGAAAGTAGAGCCCCCACCGATCATGCCCACCGAATCAGGATCCACCACCGTATTGATGGCCCAGGTCGAACAGGCCGCCCGCACCGCCGGCCTCCTCGTCGCCGCCGCGGAGGCCGGCACCGACTTCTCCGGCAAACCCACGACAAAGTTCACCCTCGCCCTCGCCGCCGACCCCTCCAAAACCCTCCCCGTCGAGATGAGCGAAGGCTTCGAGTTCGGCCGGCCCGACCTCCGCTCCGAGGTCGCCGTCTACCTCGCCGAAGCCGCCTCCCGCCTCCGCAACCCCCGCCCCGACTGCTTCCTCACCCTCTCCGGCCTGCCCCTCAGCTTCGGCCGCTTCGCCTGGCCCTTCCACCCCTCCAGCTCCGGAGCCGACACCTTCCTCGTCCACGGCGAAGTCCGCCTCGAAGACGGCGAAGCCAGCCCCCTCCACGCCAAGGTCGCCGCCTCCATGACCGTCACCTTCGCCGAGATCGTCGCCGCCATGGAGCAGCCCTTCGCCGAAAGCTTCATCTACAACGCCGTCCGCAAGACCATGGACCAGGGCCAGCTCGAGCTCGTCAAGAGCGGCAACCGCCAGCCCGTCACCGTCACCACCCGCTTCTACTCCATGAAGCAGAAGAAGTTCGTCTTCAACGACACCACCGAGCCCCAGCGCCGCGCCTATCTCGCCGCCAAGGCCTACTGGCTCTCCGGAGTCCTCGGAGCCAGCCAGCCCGTCTGGTTGCTCGATCCACGCGACGCCCAGTATCTCAACACCACCGTCGCCGACCTCGCCGGATCCGTAGCCGCCCTCACCGCCGAAGGCCTCATCACCACTGCCGATTCCGATTCCGATTCCGAAGACGCAGCCTTCGCCAGCCCCACCCAGAAGCTCCTCGACCAGCGCGCCCAGTACGAAGTCGACATGGCCGACGCCCTCGCCTTCATCAAGCCCACCTTCAACGAGGAGATGCGCTCCGGCCACACCAACATGTAGCCCACGCAACCCGCTTCCTCCCAGAACGTTGCGAGAAACACCACGACGCCGTACGGGTTCATCCCCCTGTACGGCGTTTGTCCTGAGACGAAGCCGGAGAAAACAGACGCCATCGGTGCCACGCGGTCTCCGATCACCCTAACGACGTACAACGGCCCGAGGCGTCCCATCATCCCACCAGGGGTGGCGGACAAAGCGCCAGCAGCAGCTGCACGAAAGGAAGTCGCCATGAAGCTCACACGATTCACCGCACCCGCACTTGCGATTGCCATGTTGACCACAACAGGCATCGTCTTCGCGCAACAGCCCTACGGCCCTCCCCCACCGCCCCGTGAAGGCTACGAACATGGTGGTTGGGACGCCCCCCCGCAGGAGTTCCGCGAGATCGCCCGCCGGGGCTTTCACGACGGAATCGAGGGAGCCCACCGCGACATGGAAAATCATCGCCGTCCCAACGTCAACAACCGCGATGAGTTCCGCCATCCCAACGTCCCCCGCGAAGCCCGCCACGAGTACCGTGATGGCTTCCGCCGCGGCTACGACGCCGCCTTCAACCACGGACCCGACAGAGGCTACGGCCCGCCGCCGCCTCGTCCCTACTAACCCGGAACATTGTCGGACCTGAGTAGAATTGGCCTGCGAGCACTCACCCCTCGCAGGCCATCTGCTTTTGCCGCACAGGAGCCCCTCGTGCCCAAGCCGTCGAACCGCCTCGCCATCGTCACCTCGGCGCTCCTCCTGCTCACCTCCATCACCCTGACCGCCCAGCAGCCCGAACCCGACATCACCCCCGGAGCCGCGCCCACCCAGCGCCAGCCCGAGCCCCCCGTTCCCGGCCTCACCCGCCGCGACCCCGACACCATCGCCGTCGCCCTCCCCGACAAGCGCCCCTCCCCGATCGATCCCGGCCCCGACCTCCTCCTCCACGACTTCGACTTCGACGGAACCCCCGTCCCCACCACCAAACTCCACCTCCACCAGCTCTCCCACGGCGTCCTCGAGATCCGATCCCTCTCCTCTGTCGTCGGCCTCTGGCGCTTCCACATCCGCGACGCGGCCAATTACTACGGTCTAGGCGAACACTTCGACACACTCAACCACGCCCACACCATCCTCCGCAACGCGTCCGAAGACAACGGCGGCCCCAAAGGAACCTCCACCTACAAGCCCATGCCCTTCTTCATGTCCACCACCGGCTATGGCATCTGGGTCGACACCACCTCCGACGCCACCTTCGACATGAACGCCTCCGACCTCCACGACATCATCGTGGACCTCGCCGCCACCCACCTCCGCATCGTCATCTTCCAGGGCCCGCAGTTCCCCACCATCCTCGATCACTTCACCGCCCTCGCCGGCCGCGCCATCCTGCCCCCGTACTGGGCCTTCGCCCCATGGAAGGGCCGCGACTTCCACCAGGACGACGCCCAGGTCTTCGAGGACGTCGACCGCACCCGCTCCCTCGGCCTCCCCGCCAGCGTCATCCTCATCGACTCCCCCTGGGCCACCGCCTACAACACCTACCTCTTCAACCCCAGGCAGTTCAACGACGCCCCCGCCATGGTCAAGCACCTCCACGAGCAGGGCTACAAGCTCGTCCTCTGGCACACCTCCTGGATCAATTCCAAGTCCGACCCGCCCCACGAGACCGGCTTCGAAGGCAAGATCCCCGCCCTCGCCGAAAACTACACCGAGGCCGCCAGCAAAGGCTTCTTCATCAAGACCGAAGACGGCAAGCCCTACGTCGGTCACTGGTGGAAGGGCGAAGGCTCCCTCATCGACTTCACCAACCCCGCCGCGAAACGCTGGTGGCAGGATCAACTCCGCCTCGCAATCCACGCCGGAGCCGACGGCTTCAAGGACGACGACGCCGAGGGCAGCTTCCTCGACAATCCATCCCTCAAACTCGCCGACGGCTCCGACCCCCGCCTCATGCGCAACCGCTACGACGTCCTCTACAACAACGCCGTCGAAGAGCTCATCCAGAAGGACCTCAAGGGCAACGGCGTCCTCTTCGCCCGCTCCGTCAGCGTGGGAGCCAACGGAATCGGCATGCTCTGGGGCGGAGACAACGAAGCCAGCTTCTCCCCCGAAAACGGACTCCCCACCGTCGTCACCGCCGGCCTTGGAGCAGGCCTCAGCGGCATGCCCCTGTGGGCCAGCGACCTCGGCGGCTACGAGAAGACCCCGACGACTCCCGACGCCAATCTCCTCATGCGCTGGACCGAGTACTCCGCCTTCTCCCCCGTCATGGAGGTCATGTCCGAAGCCAACATCTCGCCATGGAATTTTGACTCGAAGGAAGGCGGCACCAAAGCCCTCGACACCTATCGCAAGTACTCCATCCTCCACATGAGTCTCTTCCCCTACCGCTACGCCGCCGCCCAGGAGGCGACCCGCACCGGCATGCCCATCATGCGTGCCCTCGTCCTCAACAACCAGGACGATCCCCTCGCCCGCATCCGCAAAGACGAGTACCTCTTCGGCCCCGACCTCCTCGTCGCCCCCATCATCGACGAGAACCTCTCCCGCACCGTCTACCTCCCCAAAAACAGCCCCATCTGGCTCGACCTCTGGACCGGCCTCCCCTTCCCCGGCGGCACCACCCTCGTCGCCCAGGCCCCCCTCGACACCATCCCCGTCTATGTCCGCGCCGGAGCCGTCCTGCCCAAAATCCCCGAGGACATCATGACCCTCGTCCCCGCCTCCGAGAGCGGCAACTCCACCCTCAAGACCCTTGACGACCGCCGCATCTACGAGATCATCGGGGCCTCACCCGAAGCCCTCACCACCAGAGACTTCGAAGGCCGCGAGATCGTCCACACCGGCGACTCCCTGAAGATCTCCGGCACCGCCAGGGCCCACGTCATCCTGCGCTGGAAGTTCGCGACCATTCACTCCGCTACCGTAAACGGCAACACCCTGCAACTCCAGAACGGCCTCTCCTCCGCCGAGTTCGACTACACCGGCTCCCCCGTCACCATCGACTGGAGGTAGCCCCTCTTGGAGCAGGTTGCCTGTCGGTATGAAGGTGGGCCGGAGCGCCACATCACCCAGGCAAAGATTCCAGACCCTCCCCAATCCGCCCTAAACCACCGGAGCAACCGGCGCCCCATAGGGAGTCGGAGCAGCCCCCTGGTAAGCCAGAATCTGCCTCGCGATCACCGCCGCCTCCATCGCGTTGTAGGCCCGCACCCGCCCCGGCATAAAAAAGCACTCCACCCACCCAATCACCGTCGGAATCCCCGTCCACGAGAACACCAGGTACAGGATCCCAAGCCCATACCTCCGCAGATAGAAGTGATGGATCCCCAACCCACCCAGAAAGATCGCCAGCAGAACCCCGGCGATCTCATCGCGCCGCGCCACGGCATACTCTGCGTAAAACCACGCACGCTGGGCTTCGTTCATCTGCATCGTCGGGGCCGGTTCGGTATAGGGCATCGCGTTCATTGAAGGTCTCCAATCCTACATCGTCTGATACGCGACACCCCGTCACCCAGTTCCCCCGGACCCCCTCGCGTTCACATCCTCCGCCATCGCATCTGGTAGGCTTGATCGAGTGGAGAACTCCCCTGACATGAGTCTGCCAACCGTCGCTGTGCTGATCCCATGCCACAACGAGGAGTCGGCGATCAGCAAAGTCGTGAACGACTTCCGTTCCGCCCTCCCCTCCGCGAAGATCTACGTCTACGACAACAACTCCACCGACCGCACCATCGCGCTCGCCCGTGCCGCCGGTGCACGCGTCTTCCACGAGCCGCTCCAGGGCAAAGGCAACGTCGTCCGCCGCATGTTTTCCGATATCGAAGCCGACGTCTACGTCCTCGTCGATGGCGACGACACCTATCTCGCCGCCTCCGCGCCCCACATGGTCAGCACCCTCCTCAACGACCGCCTCGACATGCTCAACGGCACCCGCATCACGGAGATCGTCGCAGCCTATCGCCGCGGCCATCGCACCGGCAACGTCCTCCTCAGCGGCCTCGTCCGGCAGATCTTCGGCAGCCGTATCAAGGACATGCTCTCCGGCTACCGGATCTTCAGCCGCCGCTTCGTCAAGAGCTTCCCCGCCCTCTCCTCCGGCTTCGAGATCGAGACCGAACTCACCATCCACGCGCTCGAGCTCGCCATGCCTATCGGCGAAGCCGACACCCCTTACAAAGACCGCCCCGAGGGCAGCGCCTCCAAGCTCCGCACCTACTCCGACGGCGTTCGCATCCTCCGCACCATCATGATGCTCATCAAGAACGAGCGCCCGCTCTTCTTCTTCTCGGTCTGCGGAGCCATCCTCTTCGCCGCGGCCATCATCCTCGCCATCCCCATCTTCATCGAGTTCCACCGCACCCACCTGGTGCCGCGCTTCCCCACTGCGATTCTCGCAACCGGCCTGGTTACGCTCTCGTTCCTCTCCCTCTCCTGCGGCCTGATCCTCGATTCCGTGGCGCGCGGACGCAAAGAGATCAAGCGCATGATCTACCTCTCCGTTCCCATCTGGCAAAACGAAGTCAATTCCTGACCATCAGATCTCCAAGCCGACCAACGGAAGGCCCAAGCGAAGCGGTATACAAGTCACGAAGTGACCGCCCCACGCGCAGTGGGGCCGTCCGGCAGGACCGCATCTACTGAACCCCCGGCGCAGACCCCAGCCGAAGCACATAGAAGTCGCTCGTCCCCAGCTTCGTCCAACCCTCCGGCTCCCGCTCCGCAGGCGCAAACACCGCGACCACCGCAGCGATATGCCGAGCCCGCAGCGCATCCAGCACCTTATCCTGGTTCGGAAGCTTCATCCAGAACGCCCCCGGATCGCTCCCATCCGGAACCTCAATCTCCGCCCGGATCGGAGTCCCCGCCAACCGAGCCCAGTAGTGATCCACATAGCAGGCCTTGTCCCCAAAGCACGCCACCGTCTGCCCCGGAGTGATCCCGCCGCCCCCAACGCCGCCGCCGCCGGATAGATCTCCTTGCTGTATGCCCCGCTCGGATATCCCGTCACACTCAACGTCCGCCGCCGATCCCCAAGATCACTGATCGCCGTCGCCAGCACCAGCCCCGCCAGCGTCAACGCCACTCCCGTCGCGACCTCCCCGCGATTGCCCTCCGCCGGACGTCGCAGCATCGCCAGCACCGGCAGCACAAGCAACAACAGAGGCCCCGTCAGATAACGATCCTGCAGATCGATCGGAAAGTAGATCCCGAACATCAGCAGACCCCACGCCGCAACCGGAACCAGCGGAAGCCACAGCGCCCGTCTCTTGCCAAAAAAGCATCCCGTCACCAGGAGGATCGCCAGTACCGCAAACGCCTCCCCATGTCCCAGCAGAAAACGCAGCATCAACGCCGAACACCGCGCCAGCCGCAACAGGTGTCCCTTCAGATAAAACTGAGGCTTGATCGTATCCGTCCAGTACGAAGGATCGAACCACAGCGGGTAAGTCCCCACCGCATGCCGGTCGAACGAGTACACCGGCGGCCAGTTCACCAGCAGCTCTTCATGGTGCTTGAAGTCCGCCTTCGCATGACCCAGGTCGCCCGTCCTCCACTCATGCCAGCGCCCCGTCTGGTCCACAAAAAATGCGTAGTTCAGCCGTGCCGACTCACCCGTCGTCAGCCTCCCGCGCTGCTTCGAGATCGCCGCGACATAAGGCCCCGCCAGCGCCAGCAACACCACCCCCGCAACCAGCACACCCCCCACGATCCGCTTCCGTGCGTCCGCCTTCCGCGTCAGCCCGTAGACCATCATCGCCGCCAGCAGAAAGCCCGAAGGCAGAAACGCAAACGACTTCGTCAGGTACGCCAGCCCCAGCGCCGCCCCAAGCAGAGGATAGTAGAAGAACCTGCCGCCACTCTGAATCCGCATCGCAAACGAAGCCGCCATCAGAAACAGCAGCAGCAGCAGCGCATCCGCCCGCACCGCGCTCAGGATCAACTCCCGTTGAAAGCTCGCAAACAGAAGCGCCAGCGCAACCAGCAGAAGCGCCATATGCGACAGCGCAGGAGCCGTCGTCGCATCGTCCTCCGCCCTCTCCCGCACCATCACCATCGACCGCACAAAGTACCAGCACGCCCCGATGTTCAACACAAAGATCGCCCAGTTCACAAAGTAGAAGGTCTGCAGCTCCTTCCACCGGCTCGGGTGCGTCACCATCTCCCCCACCAGCAACGCCCCCGCATACGCCGGGTTCCAATACCCATTCACCACATGCGCGAAGTCATGCGCATGCATCGCATCGCCGATGTCCATGAACGCAACCGCATCCCCATCGAGAATGTAGTTGCTGTACCTGGCATAACCAATGCCGCAAAGAACCAGGAGAAGGCTGTAAATCAACGCAAATTTGCGAAGTCGGGACGGTGTCGAAAAGGAATCCATCGTCCCGCCAGTATCGCACGCGCTCATCTCCCACCAGCAACAACAAGGGGCCGTGCCAGATAGCACGACCCCCCAAGTCCAACCGGCATCGCTGCCGTCTACATATCCTTCACACCATCGACGAACGCCTTCAGCTTACGGCTGCGGCTCGGATGACGCAGCTTGCGCAACGCCTTCGCCTCGATCTGCCGGATCCGCTCACGCGTCACCTGGAAGCTCTGCCCAACCTCCTCCAGCGTGTGCTCCGACCCATCCTCAAGCCCAAACCGCATCTTGATCACGCGCTCTTCCCGCGGAGTCAGCGTACGCAGTACCTGCGACGTGTACTCCTTCAGGTTCACCGAGATCACAGCATCCGAAGGCGACACCGCCATCCGGTCTTCGATAAAGTCCCCAAGATGCGAGTCTTCCTCTTCACCGATCGGAGTCTCGAGCGAGATCGGCTCCTGCGCAATCTTCAACACCTTGCGCACCTTCGCCACAGGAATATCCATGCGACGCGCGATCTCCTCCGACGAAGCCTCACGCCCAAGCTCCTGCACCAGCTGCCGCGAAGTCCGGATCAGCTTGTTGATCGTCTCGATCATGTGCACCGGGATACGAATCGTCCTCGCCTGGTCCGCGATCGCCCTCGTAATCGCCTGCCGAATCCACCACGTCGCATACGTCGAGAACTTGTAACCGCGCCGGTACTCGAACTTGTCCACCGCCTTCATCAGGCCGATGTTCCCTTCCTGAATCAGGTCGAGGAACTGCAGACCGCGGTTCGTATACTTCTTCGCAATCGACACCACTAGACGCAGGTTGGCTTCGATCAGCTCACGCTTCGCCCGCTCCGCATCCATGTCGCCCTGGATCATCTCGCGCTGCGTCCGCTTCAGATCGGCCAGCGAAATCCCGGCGTCCCGCTCCACATGCTCGAGATCCGTCCTGCAGTTCTTCTGCTGGCGCTTGTACTCCTTCTTCAGCTCTTCCGACTTCGACGATTCATACTTCACGTCCAGCGACTTGATCTGCCGCTCCAACGTCCGCATCGCGTCGACCGTCTTGTTGACCTTGTCCAGCAGCCGCTTCTTCTCGCCGTTCGTATACTTCAACTCGCGCACGACGCGGTTGATGTACACATGCTCCCGGCCGATCAACCACCGCAACTTCCTCTGGTCCTTGATCTTCTGCTTGGTGTCCTTGGTGGTCGAGGGCTCCAGCTTCTCTTCATACTGCGCGACCTTCTTCTGGTGCTTGACGATCACGTCGATCCGGCTCACCGTCTGCCGCACCCGAGCCTGCAGAATCTCTTCCGTCAGCTCTTCCTCGTCGAACGTCACCACTTCCTTGATGTTCCGCACACCGCGCCGCAGGTCTTCGCCCAGGCCCACGATCTCCCGGATCACGATCGGCGATCTCGAGATCGCCTTCATCACCCGAATCTGCCCACGCTCGATCCGCTTGGCGATCTCAACCTCGCCCTCCCGCGTCAGCAGCGGAACGGTTCCCATCTCGCGCAGATACATGCGCACCGGGTCGTTGGTCTTCTCAAGCGTCCCCGGCGAAAGGTCCAGCTCAACATCATCCGACTCTTCCCCCGCCTCCGGCTCATACTTGTCGCGATCCGAGCCCATGCGGGATTCGCCCGAAAGCACATCGATCCCCTGCGTGTTGATCGTCGTCAACAGGTCATCGAGGTCATCCGGAGAGGTGATATCGCCCGGCAGCAGGTCATTGACTTCCCCATACGTCAGGTAGCCCTTTTCCTTGCCGGTGTCGATCAGCTTATCTAGTTCGTCTTCGTACTTATCAATCTCGTCAGCCACGGGAGCGCTCGCTTCTCACTTAAAATTTTGCGGGATGCCGCCTCATCTCTAAAACCACCGGATGAAACGCGCGGATCTTCCCTGATACGTAGGATGCGGTAGCCAGAAATAGGAGTTGCGGATAAACCGCGGTGGCAAGCCCAAATTGACACTCACATGGGAGGTCGGGGCGCACACTTTCCAGCGAAAACCAGTGTACCACGTCTTCTTTTAGACGCCGCCGCCACAAAAAAGACTCAAACTTGATACCCCGAAACTCAATCCCCCATCGCACCAAAGAGCCCCGGCCCTGCCTCCCGCAGCCTCTCCCCCCGCACCCCATCCTGGTGCCCGGGACACCGCCGCAGATGGATATCGTACCCATTCGACCCATACTCATGCCCGCAGTGGACGCACCGCATCCTGTAAACCGTCTGCCCCGGAAACGTCTCCGACGCAAACCCCGTGCTCGCAATCACCCTCTGCCCGTTCCTGTTCTCAAACCCCGGAGTCGTACTCGGAAACCTCGCCACCAACACCTCGCCCCACCATTCCACCACGCCCGACCCCGCGGGAAACCCTCCCCTACATCGCCCGAAGCTTCCTCATCAACCCCATCAGCTCGACCTCCAGCCTCCGCGACATCTCCTCATCCCCCCGCCGATCCGCCTCCCCCATCATCGTCCGCAACTCCCGCTGCCTCCGCTCCAGCGCCCTCCGCTCCAGGTTTAACAGCGCTCCCTTCACCTGCTCCAGCGGACTCCCCACCCGCTCCACCGCCGCCGCATCCTCCCGCTGCGCCCGTCCCAGCGCCCTCGCCAGCATCGACCGGCTCTCCGCATCCGGAGCCACATCCATCGGGTTCTCCGGAGCCGCCCCCATCACCAGCGCCTCAAACAACCCCGCCGCCCCCAGCCCCTCAAACCACTCCGGATGCGCCTCCAGCTCCCCCGCCGCCAGCGCCCTCGTAGCATCCGTCTCCGGCCCCACCAGCGCCCGCAGCAATACCGCCTCCGTCTCACTCACCGGCTCAGCCTTCTTCGTCCGCACACTCGAAACCCGCGTCGCCGCCGCCTGCTTCAACTCCTGCAACAGAATCCCCGAGTCGATCCCCAGCTTCTGCGCCGCATCCAGCGCAAACTCGTTCCGCTCCAGCGCATTCGGCATCCTCCGGATATGCGGCAGCAGGTAGTTCATCGCCTTCACCTTCGCCTCAGCCGTCCGCGCCGGAAACTCCGTCCGAGCCCGCTCAATCAAATACTCCGAGTACCGTTTCGCCCCCCGCAGCGCCGCCATATAAGCCTGGATCCCCCGCTCCCGCACATACCGGTCCGGGTCCAGCCCACCCTCCAGCGAGATGACTTTAATCTCAAACCCCTCCTCCGTCAGCAGCTCAATCGACTTCTCCGCCGCCCCCACCCCTGCCGTATCCGGATCGAAGTTCAGCACCACCCGCTTCGTAAACCGCCCCAGCAGCCGCACCTGCATCTCCGTAAACGCCGTCCCCGAGGTAGCCAGCACATTGTGCACCCCGGCCATATATACCGAGATACAGTCCATCTGCCCTTCGACCAGAAGCGCGAAGTCATGCGTCCGCATATCCCCCTTCGCCTTGTCCAGGTTGAACAGGACCTGCCCCTTCGTATACAGCGGAGTCTCCGGCGAGTTCATATACTTCGCCACCGGCCGCCCCTTGTCGTCCGTCTCCTCCAGTGCCCGCGCCGTAAACGCAATCGGCTTGCCCTGTTCGTTCATGATCGGAAACGTAATCCGCTTGCGAAACCGCGCATAAGCCTGCCCGAAGCTGCCGTCCTCGTTCTCCTTGGCGCTGAAAAGCCCACTCGCCCGCATCACATCCTCCGCGAAGTGAGCCTTCATCCGGTCCCGCATATCGTTGAAGCTGTCCGGCGCATACCCGATGCGAAACTTCGCAATCGTCTCCGCCGACACCCCCCGCCCCGTCAGATACTCCCTCGCCCGAGCCGCCTCCGGACTCTTCAGCATCCCCTCGAAGTACTGCGTCGCCGCCTCATGAATCTCCACCAGCTTCCGCCGAATCCCCGCCTCCGCCGCCTCTTCCGGAGAAGAAAACTCCCGCTTCGGCAGCGGAATCCCGCACTTCACCGCCACCGCCCGCACCGCCTCCGGAAAGCTGATCGTCTCCATCTTCATCACAAAGGTGAAGACATCGCCCTTCTCATGACAGCCAAAGCAATAAAAGTACCCATGAT
>JAMFSC010000094.1 GCA_026225095.1 bacterium | reverse complement strand
CTCCGGCCTCATCGCCATGCCCAAGTCGGTCCCCATGGACCAGTTCTTCCGCACCTCATCCGACATCTGGCTCGTCGCCGCCTTCGGAACCCTCGTCGCACCCGCGGTCGAAGAGATCTTCTTCCGCGGCTTCCTCTTCCCCGCCATCGCCATCGCCTACGACTGGCTCTCGCTCCACCGAACTCCAGAAGCCATCCTCCTCTGGCGCTCCACCACCACCCTCACCACCGCCTCCTTCTTCTTCTCCGGATTCCTCACCTCCGTCCTCTTCGCCGGGCTCCACGCCGCCCAGCTTGGGCACACCTGGGCCGCAGTCGCACTCCTCCTCTGCGTCTCCTGCTTCTTCACCTACGTCCGCGTCATCACCCAGTCCGTCGCCTGCTCCACCCTGCTCCACGCAAGCTACAATCTCACCATCTTCGTCACCACCTTCCTCGCGACCGGAGGCTTCCGCCACCTCGAGAAGATGACTCGCTAAAGCGAATTGCCTGTTGGTATCAAGTCGTGTGCCCACCCTGGCGACACGTCACTCGTCGCCAAGGTCGGCCGGAGCGCCACGGCACCCAACGCATAACCCTGCAGCTTCAGCGAATTTGCTCTAAGCCACGGCGATCCCGCTCCGCGCCTGATCCGATGAGGTCGGAGCTACGCCCAGAACGAGATCGACTTCACGGCGTCATCGGTCTCTTTTCGGCGTCGCCCACGGCCATCCAGCTCGTTTCCACTCCCCTGCCGGGAGTTCCCGTAAGACGCGCCGCCGGCCTCCGACACCGCGTCTCCGTTCTCCCCACCGCCCGCCAGCGCGATCACCGCCAGCTTCTTCCGAACCTCAGACGCCCGCTGCGTGTCTGCCGTCCGGTTTAGCTGCGCTATAGAATACCCGGTCTGTAGACCGCCTTGAATCCCGTGAATATGGCCGTGCATGGTATCCCCTCCATGTTCCCTGCCGCTCCTCTTCTGGGCCCCTTCTCATGCCCCTTCGATCAAAGCGTCTGAGTTCTGCCAACTGCCTGCTGCCCTTGGATCACGGCATGGGTCGCATCCGAGTTACCGCCCTGCAGCGAGGTCACAAACACTGTCACTGCGCTTTGCGCCGAGGCCGTATCGCCAGCCTCCAGGTCGACCCTCAGATGAACGAGCAGCTTTGCCAGTGGCGCGCTCGCCTCCTTCTTCAGGCTCTTGCCCAGTTGGCTTGTCAACAGGACCAGCTCCTGTCGCGCCGATTGCAGATCACCCCAGTTCACACTCTGTACCAGCAGTCCCAGTGTTCGCACTGCCGCTTGTTGATCGACTGGTCCGGTCTTGTCGCTCACCAACCGAGAAGAAGAAAGAGTTGCACTTCCAGCTGACTTGCCCATCGTGGAGCCTCCACCTCTTCCGCCCAATAAAGGCGCACGTGATACGCGCGCCTGAGCCGGAAGTAACCAGGTGGGGAGCAAGACGAGGCCCAACTCCGATCGGCTGTATTAGAAAAACCTCATGTGACGAGCATCGCCACTCATCCTAAGATAGTTCCTCGAGCAGCGGGGTAAGTCTTCCTATTGCTGATATTTAAGCGTAAGTCCTTTGCTTTGAATTACCTGGAAGACATCATCTGCCCTATCTGATTGAAAAAACAAGAGCTTGCGCCCGGTCAATGGGGAGTGGGGGAGTGGGGAGTCCCCCACCCCGAGCACCAACGGATACCGGGGATCCTCTATCAGTTGGTGGAAAGTTCGTGGGATATGGAAGCAAGATAGCTCGCCTCGCTCAGGACGGCGGCGGTCACAATCGCCATCTGCTCCCTGGCCTCATCGAATCGCCCATCTTCGATGGCCTCGCGAATCCCTGGCATCGTCTTCACGCCGTAGCCGGTATACCAGCCCGGAGCGTAGAGAATGTGCTGAACCCACGGGCGCCGCGGCAGACCGGCAGGAGAGAGGAACTTGCGCTCAGCCCGGGCAAGTTCGCCATTTACCTTGCCTGCTTTTGCAGCAGAGACCGATCCGCTCCCATCCTGGGCCGACTTGAACTCCACAGCCGAGGCGCCCAGGCTGGTGATCGCATCATCGAGCGCACTGAAGTCGAGATCCGGAGGATTCGGCAGCGGACCCGGCAGTGAAGCCTTCTTCTGCGGATCAGCGGCAAGCCGGTAGAAACCAGAGTCGATGTTGTGCTGGCGCACCGAAGCGTCGTGCTGCATCTGCTTGACGAGTGCCTTGAGCTCTCCGGAATAGCCATTCAGTGTCTTCGCGAGATTCCGGAAGTCGTAGGGCAGAATATCCGCATCCGCGAATCGCATCACCAGCGTGCCGGCAGTGTCCGCGAGCGCCTTTCCGTAGAGAGACTCCTTGTCTCCAAAGTGTTCGATGTACCACGGCGTGTCATACGCGGAGTGATACGTACCTCCACGATCCTCCCCGCCGAAGCCCAGATTGACGCTCGTGATTCCAAGGTGATCGATAAACGCGGCGAAGTCGGAGCCACTGCCCAGCGCGCCGATCGGAATGATGTCCTTCTCCCCCGCCGCAGCGCCCGCGCGCCCACCGCCCGCACGGCCATTTTCACGAACCGCGCGGCCTGCCTCCTGCCGAGCCCAGATTGTGCCATGCGTCTCAGGATCGGTGACATCATGCGCCACATCGTTGATGACCCGCTCCACCTGGTAGGAACCGCTTGCATTGAAGAAACCGCGATTGCTCTCGTCACTGTTGACGTACAGCGCAGCATGTTCGTTCAGCTCCGCCGCATGAGTCTCCGCCCATTCCGTAGAGCCCAGCAAACCCGGCTCTTCTCCATCCCATGCCGTGTAGATGAGCGTCCGCTTCGGCCTCCAGCCCTGCCTGGCCAACGCGCCAAGCGCACGCGCCTCCTCCAGCAGACCCGATTGCCCGGAGATCGGATCGTCGGCCCCATTCACCCAGCCATCGTAGTGGTTGCCCCGCACGATCCACGTATCCGGCTCCGTGCTTCCCTTCATGGTGGCGATCACATCGAGCACCGGCTTCGTATCCCAGTTGAACTGCAGGTTCATGTGCACTTTGGTTGAGCCCGATCCGAAGTGGTAAGTGAACGGAAGACCACCACGCCAGCTTGCCGGAACCGTGGCACCATCGAGCGCCGCGAGCAGCGGCTGGGCGTCTCCATAGCCGATCGGGAGCACCGGAATCTTCATGATGGCTTGAGCATCCTTGATCGCCAGCCGCTTCGCTCCCGGGACCGAACCAATCCCAGGAGTAAGCGGATCGCCTGCATAGAGCGGCGTATCCGAGACACTGCCGCGCTGCACACCAGCGGCGGGACGCATCGGCCCCTTCGGCAAGACATCATTCTGCCCGTAGCCATCGTCAGCCGGATCCGAGTAGATGATGCAGCCGATCGCGCCATGTTCGTACGCAAGCTTCGGCTTCAGACCACGCCAGCCCCCGCCATAACGCGTGATGACGATCGCTCCTTTGACGGAGATCCCGTTTCGTTCAAGCTCGGCGTAGTCGTCCAGCATCCCGTAGTTCGCATAGATGAGCGGCCCCGTCACGTCGCCGTCGGCCGAGTAGATGTTGTATCCCGGAAGCTGTGTCTTGATCTCATGCGTATACGGATCTTCAGCGAGAGGCGTCTCTTCCAGCTTGAGCTTGAAACGGGTCGGCGAGATCATCTCGACCATCTGCGTCTTCGGTGTGGGATACAACACATCGAACTGCTCGATATGCGCGTCCCAACCCCACTCCTTGTATTTCGCAACCATCCACTCCGCATTCTTCCGCTGTGCCTCCGAGCCAACGTTGTGCGGGTGCGCGGCGAGAAAACGCATATTCTCATGGGCGCGGCTGGCCTCGGGAATCGCCCGAAAACGCTGCTCCCAATCGAGTTCGGCAGCGCTGTCAGCGCTCGTGTAGCCGGAAAGGGTCTTTGCAGCCGGTTGTTGTGCCAGGCCTTGGATAGGAAAGCTGAGCAAGAGAGAGAGAGCGACGAACTGACGCAAGATACGATCCTCCACATTAAGGGACGGCATTGTCGGTAGGCAGTCATTCTGTTCTACCAGACACCGGGAGTGATATGTTGCAAGTAATTCCCTTTGGAGAGTGTTCCGTATGCGTTGCGCTACCGCGACATGACCACGGAGCTGGACGCGGTAAAACGCGGCTATGTGCTGGTCGAGATGAACGAGCGCGGGCATTTCTTCTCCGAGGGCAACTACGACATCCTCGGCGCTCCGCTCACCGACGCGGACGACCAGTTCACGTGGATGGCGGCGCAACCATGGACCAACGGCAAGATCGGTTTGATCGGCTGCTCCTCCACAGCGGAGTGGCAGATGGCAGCCACATCGCTCGGGAACAAGGCCCTGACCACCATCATCCCCGAGAGCTTCGGAGCCGGAGTCGGCGATCAGCCCCTGCAAAGATCCCGAATCTCGGTCTCCCACCCAGGCCACCTCGCCAGCATCTCCGTCAACACACCGCCCTCATAGTCTTCAAATTCAAACCCGGGACTCACCGTACACCCCAGCAACGCCCACACCCCACCCGCCACCAGCCTTGCCCCCTGCCAGACCCCACGCGGAACCATCACCTGTGGTCTCTGCCCCGCGCTCAGATCATTTCCAATCACGATCCGCAGTCCGCTTCCATCCTCAAACAGTTGAACCTGCTCGACTGCATCGCCCGCATAGAAATGGAAGATTTCGTCGCTCGCCAGCCGATGCATCTCGCTGAAGGTCCCCGTCTCCAGCAGATAGTAGATCGCCGTCGCAATCCGCCGCGTCCCTCGATCGGAATCCGCATCGGCGACCCGCTCCTGCGCCTCATAGGTCCGCACATACCATCCACCCTCCCTCGGATGCGGCCTCAATCCCAGCAAGCGCTTCACCTCATCAGCCGTCACAGATTCCCCTCCAACCCACATCCTAACAACTGACTCGACCCGCCGCGAACCCCCGACGTTACTTCACGAGCGCATCAATCCAGCGCAAGATGGGAGAAGAGCTGGAGGCAACGCACGCGGATGATCCATTGGCAAGAGATCAAAGAGTCCCATCCCGGAGCGGAGGCACCCTCACCGATCTTCTGGGTCGACCTCGGGGCAGCCTTGAACCACTATCGAACCCTTGGGGTTCCACGCACCGCATCGTCCCAGGCAATCAAACAAGCGTTCCGCGGACTCGTCCGGCAACATCATCCCGATCTCCACCACGAATCTTCGCGCCCCGCATCCGAGGCCCTGATGAAGCACATCAACGCCGCCTACTCCGTGCTGCGCTCGCCCATTCAGCGGCGAGCATACGACGCCTCCCTTGACTCCTACTGAGCCGATTTATAACGACCTGAGCAGCCGCTTCCATCGTCAGGAGAGCATCCCCGGCTGGTCGCAGCCTATCCTGGCCTCCGCCAGGGTCCTGGTCGCCGGCGCAGGAACCATCGGAAATGAAACGCTCAAAAACCTCGCCCTGCTCGGAATCGGAACGGTCGCCATCGTAGACCGCGATCTCGTAGAAGCCGGAAATCTCTGTCGCTCCGTCCTCTATCGCAGCGAAGATGTCGGCCATCCAAAAGCCTATGCCGCCGCCAACCGCCTCCGCCAACTGAACCCTGAACTCAGCGTCGAGCCCTTCGACCTGGACCTGACGACCGATCTCGGCGCAGGTCTTCTCGCGCAGTATGATCTCGTCCTCGGCTGCCTCGATTCGATCGAAGCACGCTGGAGGCTCAACCGCCTCTGCTGCTCGGCAAACGTCCCCTGGATCGACGCTGGAATCGACGCCGCGATGGGTCAGATCTCGTTCTTCGCCGCCGGACATGGACCATGCTACGAATGCGGCATGACCGAGTCGATGTGGCAGCGAATCCACGAACGCCGCTCCTGTCTTCTCGCTCAAAAAATCCTCCCAGACCGCCCCATCCCCACCACAATCGCCATCGCCTCACTCATCGCCTCAATGCAGGTCCAGGAGGCGATCGCTCAACTCCATCAATCCACGCTCGCAGCGACGCCCTGGCCCGTATTGCAGGCCGGCGACAAAGTCTCCATCGCACTCTCTCCGTACACTCTTTCAGTCCTTCACACCAAGCGCCGACACGACTGCCTCGCCCATACCGAGCCTCCCTCATCCATCCTTTCAATCGACGCACGCCCGCAAGACATCACCGCCAACGAGCTCATGCTCCAATGTGAATCGGAGGGCCTGGACCTCGATTGGGATGTAGCCCTTGGGCTCAGATGTCCGACGTGCGGTGTGCAATCGACCTGTATCCCCGGCCCAAAGCTGAACCGGGCAGACCTCGTCTGTCCAGACTGCGAAGGGCCCCGCACACCAGACTGGCAGAGCCGCCTGACGCTCGGATCGGAAGCAGCGCAAAATACTCTATCGCAGCTAGGCGTCCCGCCCCTCGCGTACCTGAGACTGTTCACCAAAGATGGACACCACGTCACGGCCACGCTCATCGAGAGTTAGCATGATTAAGAGCATTGCCAACGTGGAGACCATCACCATCACCGTAGGGATGTACGACCGCAGCCGGCGCGCCGAGGTCACGCTTCCAGACAGCACAACCGTCGCCGAGCTCATGGGACAGTGCGCAACCCGCTGGTCCTTGCCCGCTTACACTTTTGTGTTTCGTCACGTAGGCTCCGACGAGCTCCTCCTCGAATCCGAGTCCCTTCGCCTCGCCGGTGTTCGCGACGGCGCCGAGCTCCAGATCTTTCCAATCGTCGAGGGCGGCTGACGCAATGCATCCCGTGCGTCTCCGCCGCCTGCGCAGCGACCTGCTCGCCGCACGCGCCTTTGTCGAAGCATCGGAGGGCCGCGCCTCCATTCTCTCCATCACAGGCGACCCGCCGGACTCCCCAGACTCCTACGTCTTCGTCTTCCACTGCCGCAGCCTCGCCGCTCTCACCCCGGCAGGGCCAGTCTTCGCGGAACAGCACCACGTCCGTTTCCAATGCTCCGCCGCATACCCAGCCACCCCGCCGTTCGTCACGATGCTCTCTCCCCTGTCGCACCCCCACGTCTGGCCAAACCGCGTCTTCTGCCTCGGAACCTGGAAGCCGTCCGAAAAGCTCGACAGTCTCCTCCAACGCATCGCCTCGATCCTCACCTTCGACCCGTCGGCCATCAACCTGCGAAGTGTCGCGGACGATGCCGCCGCCACCTGGACCCGGACGCATCAACACCTCCTCCCCCTCGATCGTCCCTTCCCGTCTGCCGTCCCGAGCGACCTGCTGTGATTCCCCCCGGCCCCAAAGACGCCCAGATCCAATGGCGTGATCTTCCAGCCTCCGTGTCCGACCGCACGACCGCCTCCGGAGCACACCCACTCATCGCAATCATCAGGTCAGCGGAGTACGCAAAGATTCTCGCCCACACCGCCGCCGACTCCGCCAGGGAGTGCGCCGGCCTCCTCTTCGGACGACCGACCGAGTGCCCGCACAGGGACAGTCCCGCGACCTTCGTCTCCGCCTCCCATCCCCTTGATACGAGCTCCGCCTCCGCGACCCACTTCCTGATGCTGCCCAGCGCATGGCCCGAGGTCTGGCGCCAGCACCTCCAGGCAGATTCAGATTCCAAGATCGTCGGCTGGTACCACAGCCATCCCGGCCATGGAGTCTTTCTCTCTGCCACAGACCGCGCCACCCAGTCCACCTGGTTTCGTCTTCCCCACCACATCGCCCTGGTCATCGATCCCATTCGCCACGAAGCCGCGGTGTTCTCCGGCCCCGACGGTCTAAGGTCGGAACTCCTGATCCTCGACGCCCCCGAACCAACCGATCCCCCACCCCACCTCTAGAACGAATTGCCTGTTGGTATAGAGTTGGGTGCCCCACCTTCGCGACACGTCTCATCGTCGCTAAGGTGGGTCGGAGCGCCACGGTACCCGATCCAGAACCCTACACCTTCAGCGAATCTGCTCTAGAACATTTCTCTGGTTACTGTGGTTTCCGGTCACTCCCCGACGGACTTCATGCGCGCGATAAACGCACCCTAGCAGACCACTTTCGAATCAGCGCCCGCTGTCCGGTTTTTCCATGCAACGGCCCACATTCTGCGCACAAAAAGCTTCTGGTGAAACATTGGGAAATTTCGATCGTTGCCCACTAACCCTTTTAGAACACCATGGATGCAGCAAACTCGCAAAAATGGCGATTTTGTACCACTCTATTAGAAGATAAGAGCCAAGTGGTCTGACCACACGGGCTGATAAGGAGGCTAACCACACCGTCAGGAGAACGGCTCTAAACCATGCACTCTGCCGCCGCTTCCACCGGCGCCCCGCACTCCACACACCGCCCGCCAAAGTGGCAGACCAGCCAGTCGAGGCTTTCAGCCCGGTAAGCCAGGCCACAGCCGCAAGGCATGACGGACTCGCCCCGAACGAACGGTACTCCATCGATCGGATCGGCGTAGGCGTCTTCCATTCCCGCCCATGAAACCGCGACCCTGGATCCCACGGAAGCATCATGAAAGACGATCGACGACGAACCCGCCTGCGAAGTCGAGTCGAGCGCGACGACGCCCACCAGCCTCTCATCGCTGCTCACGAGACCGACTCGAATTGGACGTTCCTCGGCCCGCCGGTGAGCGCTCGAGACAAGCCGCCAGGCAAACCAGAGCGTGACCAGCAGAAGAACCAGCAAGACTGTCAGCAGAAGGGCCATCGATCCTCATGGCAGGTGGCATCGGGAATCTCCGCCCGTACCTCCGACCGCGCAACCCCATTCTTCCGCTCACCAAACGGCTTCACAAGTACCTCGCAGGCTACCCGCCGGTGCGCCAGGAGACACACCCGCAGAAACGCCCGAACCATCGCCTTGACACCACTTGGGGCCCCGTCTATGCTCGTCGTCACCGTGAAACCATGCTGACTTTGCCCCGCCTCCAAGCCATCGCCGGTCTGCTCCTCACTGTTCTTCTATACGGTTGTTCCAGCATCCTCAAGCCTGTTCGCAAGGTCAGCCACCTCAGCGGGGAGGTCTCCATCGACGTCACCATCGACGCCGACGCCAACCAGAACACGCCCGTCGCAGTCGACATCCTGGCCGTCACCGACGCAAAGACGCTCAAGGACATCTCCGCCATGAGCGCCCAGGCCTGGTTTCAGAAGCGCGCCAACTACGTCCGCCTCCATCCGTCCCAACTCCACGTCTATTCATGGGAGTGGGTCCCTGGGCAAGAGGTCGCACCGCTCAAAATTCCGCAGGCGGCCCTGGCCAGTGGTATTATCCTCTTCGCTGCGTACGCCTCTCCCGGTGAACACAGTAGCGTCCTTCCCAAGTCTGGTGTCGTGCGTATCGAACTCGGACCAAAGGACTTCAAGATCCTGCCTGGCCGAGCTTGAAATCCGCTCCATCGAGGGTCCGTGTGTCTCAGCTTCCTTTAAGTTCCGTCCCGGATGCCATCCTCTGGCACGAGGGCATGCTTCTTCGTCCCGAGCACTTCGAAGAGTTGACCTCCCGGCAGGAGCTTCTCCTGCAGCACTACGCCTCTTCGACGCCATTCTCCTGGGGCGTCTCTCGCCTCGAGCTGGACGAAGCGGCCCTGCTCCAGGGACGATTCACCCTGCTTGAGCTCGAAGCGAAGCTGCCCGACGGTCTCTCCATCCGCATCGGCCGGGATTGGCCCACGCAACCATCCATCGATCTCGGAGAACTCGACGCAAGCTTTCAGCAGCAGCCTTTCTATATCTATCTGGCTGCCCTCACCCTCTCCTCGCGCGGAGATGCGACAGACGCCAGCCGCTTCGTCGCCGCATCCGAAACCGACGAGACCCTCCGGACCCGTGGCACCTCGTTGTCCGAAGACGAAGACGACGAGGACGAGCCCGAGCAACTTCCGATCCCCCGCCTCCGCCCACGTTTCCACCTGATCCCGTCGCCGCGTGGAGTGTCGTCCAAGTACACCAGCATGCCCCTCGCCCGCATCACCTTTCGCAACGGCGTCTGGGCAATGGACGAGGCCTACGTCCCGCCCGCCGAACGTACCTCGGCGCAATCTCCCCTGGCCCGCGGCTTCGCAGCCACCCTCCGCCGCGTCCGCGACCTCGCCATCCTCACCCAGGACCGATGGCGCTCTCTCTCCGCTGAAGAGCGCCAGCAGAACCGGGCGGAGTCTTCGAACGTCCGATACCTAGTCGCCGCTCTGCCCATGTGCGATGCGCTCCTCGCCGCCAGCCCCGTCCACCCGTTTTCGCTCTACCTCGGCCTCTGCTCGCTCGCCGGCCAGATCTCCGCAATCTCTTCCGAGCCGATTCCGCCACCCTTCCGTCCCTACGACCATAACGACCCCGCCCAGGCCTTCAACGAGATCGACACCTATCTGAACCACGTCCTCAGCGAAGGCGACTCCCGCGACTACATCGGCTTCCCCATGACCTACGATCAGGGCGTCTTCTCCATCCCCTTCGTTCCGGAGTGGTCCGGCCGCCGTCTCGTCCTCGCCCTCCGCGCCTCCGGAACCCAGGGAACCGGCGTCGCCGCCTGGTTCGAAAGCTCTCTGGTCGGCGCCCGAGCCCTGCAGGAGAGCATGCGCGAGCGACGCGTCCTCGGTGCCGAGCGTTCTCGCCTCACATCGGAACCGGGTCTCTTCGCCGGCTCCGGAGTCGTCCTCTATCAACTCCTCGAAGATCGCCAGTACCTCCGGACCGGCGAGCCCCTGGACATCGCAAGTGGGCCCTCGATACCCGGCAGCAACATCCCAGTCGAGATCATCCTCTACGTCAGGCAACTGTCGAACTGAAGCTAATTTTTTTTTGCGGAGCAAGGCTGTGAGAGCGACCTACCCGGCCGAGAATTCGGTCCTTCTGATGCAGTTTCGCCAGTTTTGCAGCGAACTCCTGCGCCTGAGGGAGATGGTCGAACAGCGCTATCCACCCGGAGTCCCCCACGACCCAATCGCCAACCCCACCACCCCGCCAAAAGGCATTACCGTCGAAGACGATGGCTCCGTCTCCGAGCCCTCCTCCCGAAGCTCTGAGTGGACCAACGCCTCCCCAGCGGAAAACGTTCGCCAGAGCCTCCTCGCGCTCCTCGAGCAGCAGTCCCAGTGCTCCTCTGACCTCGGCGGAGCACTCGGACTCGGGCTCTTCCGCGAAGCCGAATACATCATGGCCGCGCTCGCCGACGAGCTCTTCCTCAACGCCCACTGGTCCGGCCGCAACCAGTGGCCGCTCCTCGAGCAGGAGATCTTTCAGACCCACGCCTCGGGCGATCTCTTCTTCCAGAAGCTCGACCGTCTCCTCGCAGGCAACTCCGTCAGTTCCAACGATCTCGCCATGATCTACTTCCAGGCCCTAGCCCTCGATTTTCGCGGACGTTACCGCGACTCCGACCCCCAGGGCCAGCTCGAGCGCTACCGCCACCGCCTCTACTTCCGCGTCTACCACTCCACCGCCGACGAGGGCGCGCGCGAGCCGATCTTCCTCGAAACCTACGACGAAACCATCAACGAAAGCGACATTCGCCGACTCTCCAGCCCGCATCTCTGGTGGTTCGTGCTGGCCGGCATCTGCGTCGTCTGGGTCTTCGCCTCCACCCTTCTCTGGCATCACGTTACAGCCGATATCCGCCAGCAGATCGACCAGATCCGCGCCTCATCGCAGGCGTCGGAGAGCGTGAAGGAAAGCGTGCAGAAATGACCGCCATGCTCGCTGCCGTGGGTGTCATTCCCCTCCTCTGGGGATGCCTCATCCTGCTCTTCCTCCTGCTCCTGCTCCTGATCGGCTACCTCATCTGGAGAGCCCGCCGCGAAGCCGCGCCGCCCTCCGAAGCAGCCTCCGGAAAGCCCGTCAAGGATGAGAAGGAAGCCGTCAGCTCCGCCATCGCCGCCGAGCTTCCCAACAGCTTCTCCGGAGCCATCAGCACCCTCCGCTCCCGCGTCTCCGGTCCCGACTTCCGCTACGCCCTGCCCTGGTATCTCCTGATCGGCGCCGAAGGCTCCGGCAAGACCAGCATCCTCTCCGAGTCCAGCCTCTCCGTCGCCCTCGAAGAGCAGGTCCGCGTCGAACAGGGAGCCGGCCTCGCCTGGAACTTCTTCGAAAACGGAATCGTCATCGACGTCGGCGGCTGGGCCTTCTCGACCGCCGCCAGCGCCGTCAGCGCATGGCACCGCCTCCTGCGCCTCTTCGTCAACAACCGCGCCGAGCGCCCGCTCGACGGCATCCTCATCGCAATCTCCTCGGCCGATCTCACCGGCCCCACGGCCCTCTCTCCCGGAGCCCTCATCGAACGCGGAGCCATGCTCCAGCAGCGCCTCCGCCAGGTCACCCAGACCATCGGCTTCCAGCTTCCCGTCTACTGCATCCTCACCCAGTGCGATCACGTCACCGGCTTCATCGAGTTCGCCGCCGAGCTTGAAACCGACGAGCTCGAGCAGATCTTCGGCTGGTCCAATCCTCACGGCATCACCTCCGAGTTTCACCCCGAGTGGGTCGACGAAGCCATCAACCGCATGCGCATCGCCCTCGAACGCAAGCAAAGCCGCCTCTTCGCCCAGCACGCTCCCAACGAAGTCCGCGGACCCATGTTCCTCTTTCCCGGAGCCATCTACGAAGTCATCCCAAGGCTTCGTCTCCTCCTCACACGGGCCCTCCGCCCCAGCGGAAACGTCCCCGCCCCCATGCTGCGCGGAATCTACTGCTGCGGCGCCACCAGCATGCACCATCCTCACCACGCCGAGACCGCAAAGCTGGTCCCCGTCTCTGTTCCCAACGCAAACTCCTCCACCACCTTCGCCTCGGGCGGCCTCTCCTGGGTGCCCAGCCTCCTCGAACCCTGGATCCGCTCCGACCTCCAGATCGCCTTCACCCAGGACCTCCTCCTCAAAAAAGTCTTCGCCGAACGCGGTCTCGCAATCCCCCTGGCGCAGCACTTCGCCCTGCGCGACCGCCTTCGCGTCACCCTCCAGATCGCCAGCGCCGTCACCGCCCTCATCCTGGCCGCTGGAACCGCATACGCCTACCGCAACAACCAGACCGACCGCGACAACATCCTCCCCCTCCTCTCGACCATCCGCACCGAGCTCCAGAATCCCCCATCCCCCACCGAAGCCCTCCAGCCTTCAACCAGCCACACCAGCGCCAGCGCCCTCATCCACGCGATGGCGTCCTTCGAGACCGACGGCTTCCACTCCTGGTTCGTCCCCGCCTCCATCTTCGATCCAATCAACATGTCCATCAGCCAGGCCATGGTCCCCGCCTTCCGGGTCCTCGTCCTGCAACGCTTTCATCGCGGCCTCGAAGCCCGCATCCGCCTGATCACCGACCTCAACCGCAAGCCTTTGATCAACGCCGACCTCCCACCCGCCCCCGCGGACCTCCAACCCACCGTGCAGCTCGAGCGCACTCCCGAATACCTCCAGATGCGCACCTTCACCCAGCAGGTCGCCGACCTCCAGCGCTTCGTCGACATCTACAACGGCCTCAACACCAGGGAGTCCCAAGCCCCCATCAGCTCCATCATCGAACTCGATCAATATCTCCACAACGTCTCGCTCCCCGTGCCCGAGCGCGAAGCCTCCAATCCCTACTTCGAACAAGCCCTCCGCGAAGCCTCCTGGTCGCCCCTCGTCTATACCGACGACATCCGCCGCCAGATGTCCTTCAAGGCCTCCCAACTCACCACCTCCCTCTTCTCCACCTGGATCGAACACAATCCCACCCGCACCGCCACCGAGGCTCTCGCCTCCAGCCTCAACACCCTCTCCCGCCCCTCGCGCCACACCTACAACGAGCTCTCCCAGACCAAATCAGCCTTCGACACCGTCACCGAAACCTTCTCCGATCCCGATCTGAGCTGGACCGCCGCCGAGCAGGTCCAGCTCCCCGCCAATCTCGCGTCCATCACCACCGAAGCCGCCGCCCGTTCCACCCTCTTCCAGCCCTGGCTCCACGACTGGATGCTCGACCTCGCCGACGAAGACTTCCGCAAACTCGCCTCCGCGATCGACAACGCCCAGACCCCCCTCACCGGAAACCTCGTCAAGGCCGAAGGCAGCAAGCTCCAGCTCTCCGACCGAGCCGCCCAGGTCCAGGTCGCGCTCGAAAACCTCATGAGCCTCCCCTTCATGTCAGCCGGAGCCAAGCCCACAGGCTCCACGTCCGGCATGTCGCAACGCAACTTCAACTGGAACAAGGCCTCCCTCGACGCCGCCGCCGCCCTCCCCGTCAGCTACGAGCGCTACCTCGCCGAAGACCTCGACCAGGCCCCCACCGCTCTCCGTTCAGCCTTCAGCAGAATCGCCTCCGAGCAACTCTCCGCCTCCCTCGTCTTCGCCATCGACGAGGCCAGGCAGCCCGCCCCTCCCGTCCTGCCCGGAGAAGGTGCCTCCGCCGTCGCCCTCCACGCGCAGTCCTTCGAGACCGCCGAATCCTCCATCACCGGCCTCCTCGCCACCCTCCAGCAGGACAACCTCTCCCAGCCCCTCTCCGTCCTCCGCTACGCCTCCATCACCCAGGCATCGGATCTCCTCCTCGCGCTCAATCGCGAACTCGACGCCGACCACCCATTCGGAGTCTCAACCGCCGCCCTCAGCCGCTGGACCGCCGAAGGAACCCCCACCGCCGACATCTTCGACGCACCCAACGCCGACGCGATCCAGGCCTATCTCTCCGCCCAGGACGACCTCGTCGTCTCCTACAGCACCGTCGCCGCGCCCCTGGTCAACTTCCTCCGCCAATACACCCCCAGCCTCTCGCCCAACGTCAGCAAGGTCGTCGCCCGCTGGCAGGGCATCACCACCGCCGTCGACCAGCACAAGACCAAGCGCCCCGGAAACTCCATGCAGCTCATGGAAGACTTCATCGCCACCGGAGCCGACAAGATCACACCCGCCAAAGCCTGCCAGTCCGTCAAGCCAGCCATGGGTCTCACCCGTCAGCCCGACTACTTCCTCCTCGAAGCCGCCGAACTTCGTCGCGACATCGTCGCCCGCTGCCTGGTCCTCCTCAACGAGAGCTTCACCCGCAACTACAACCTCCTGTCCTCGCACTTCAACCGCGACCTCGCCAACCGCTTCCCCTTCGCCTCACCCACCTCGTCCACCCTCTCGGAGGCAGATCCCGCACTCGTCGCCGCCCTCTTCAGCCAGCGCGACGCCGCCGCCGACCTCCTCGCCTCCGGAGCCGGAGCACGCAGCGATATCCGCAACTTCCTCGACACCCTCCAGGAGTCGCGCCCATGGTTCGTCTCCCTCCTCACCACGGCCACCGCCAACCAGCCACCCTCCCTCGACTTCGTCCCCACCTTCCGCGTCAATCGCGATCAGGAACTCGGCGGCAATCAGATCATCGACTGGTCCCTCCAGGTCGGCACCGACACCTTCCACGCCTCCGACCCCGAGCGCAAAGGCCATTGGACCTACGGCGATCCCATCATCCTCTCCCTGCGCTGGGCCAAAGACGCCCCCTTCCAACCGACCTCACCAGCCCCCGCCCACACCGGGTACGACCTCCAGGTCATCGGAGATACCGTTACCTACACCTTCAAGGATCCGTGGTCGATGGTACGATTCGTCCGTTCCTTCTGCCCCCTCGCTTCCGGCAGCGAAGGGCTCGGCAGCGAACGACCCAGCGCCTTCACCCTGGCCTTCAACATCCCGGAATCGCCGGCTACGGGTGCAAAGCTCCAGCCCGACACCACCAGCTCCGCCCGTGTCTTCCTGCGCCTTCTCCTCTCCGCACCCGGAGAGAAGCAGACCATCCAATCCGATGCCTTCCCCGATGCCGCGCCCCCTCTCACCGCGCCGCTGCCCTCAGGAGAATGATGTTCCCCACACCGCAGAAGCTCATGGAACGAGATCACGAGTTGTTGCTTCAGCCCATCCGGCCCGAAGCACCCGCGGGCGACTCGCTCCGCTATGACCCGATCTACGACCAGATCAACGCCGCCCGGCGCGGAGAGGACGGCAACCTGCCCCAGGGCGTCTGGCAGCGTCCCACCCAGCAGTCCGACTGGAACCTCGTCGAAGAGCTCTGCTACACCTGCCTCCAGACCCGCTCCAAGGACCTTCAACTCGCCATCTGGCTCGCCGAAGCCTGGCTCCACCTCTACGGCCTGTGCGGAATCACCAGCGGCTGCCAGCTCATCATGGACCTGCACGAGATGTACCTCCTCACCATGTTTCCGGCCCCCATACTCCCCGAGGGAGCCTCGCCGGACCGCTCCGAACTCCCACTCAACATCCACGACGACGCCATCGAACACCGCCTCAACATGCTCCAGTGGATGAATGAGAAGCTCTCCGTCGAGATCAAGCTCCTCCCCCTCACCGCACCCTTCGAGCACAGCGACGTCCTCCCCGTCTCGCTCGCCGACGTCGAGGCCGCCCAGCACCGCAGCCACCTCACCCGCAAGCCCGGCGACCCAAAGCCCGGCCCCCTCGACGCTGGCCTCGCCCGCAGCCTCGACCTCACTCCCGAAGATCACCTCGCGCAGACCTGGACCGACCTCCAGCAGGCCCTCGACATCGTCCAGCAACTCGGCGCCTTGCTCGACCGCTTCTACGGCGAAGCCAACGGCGGCCTCCTCCGCATCACCGATGTCCTCAACGAGATGACCGCCGCCATCGCCCCCGCCCTTCCCCTCAGCCGTCTCGCCGACGCCCCGCCCGAGACCGGCCCCGAGGCACCCGACATCTCCCAGGCCCCTCCCGCGCCAATCCACAGCTCCGGCGCGGGCGTATTGCATAACACCCATCTGGACTTCACCAGAGGGATTGAGAGCCGCGAGGAAGCCTATGCGCTCCTCCAAAAAATCTCGGACTATCTGGCTCAAATCGAACCGCACAGCCCTGTTCCCTATCTCTTGAATCGAGCCATCGCATGGGGTGGCATGAGCCTGCAGGAACTTCTGCCGGAACTTCTCAACGACCCCTCTGCCTTGAAGGATGTAGGGCATCTGCTTCGTCTCGACCCGACGCGGAACAGATCCCCTCACTAGACGCAGTCCAACCCAACGAATTCAACCGCCGCACTTCAAACAAACGACCCCAACCGAACGACAAGGAGAAACTCCATGGCAGAGAGCACACAACACAAACTCGATCGCGTCCGCCCGCCACGCGTTCAAATCACCTACGATGTCGAAATCGGTGGAGCCATCCAGAAGAAGGAGCTTCCCCTCGTCGTCGGAATCATGGCCGATCTCGCCGGATCGACCCTTAACGCCATCGCGATGAAGGACCGCAAGTTCATCGAGATCGATCGCGACAACTTCAACGACGTCATGAAGTCCATCGCCCCCACCGCCGCCATCTCGGTCGATAACCACATCGACAAAACGTCGTCGTCTCTACCCGTCTCCCTCACCTTCCAGACCATCGAAGACTTCGACCCCGCCAACCTCGTCCTGCAGGTCGAAGGCCTCCGCCGCCTGCTCGAATCCCGCCGCCGCCTCAACGATCTCCTCGCCAAGCTCGACGGCAACGACCAGCTCAACGACGCCCTCCTCGATGTCGTCTCCAAGCCCGAAGAGCTCAAGCAGCTCAAGGCCTCAAACTCCACCCCAGCCGACACCACCGCCGTCACCGTCCCCGCAGAAGGAGAGGCCTCCAATGGCTAGCAAGCCCACTGACACCCAGAACGCAACCAAGACCGCAACCCCATCCGCCACCGTCATGGATCGCGTCATCGAACAGGGTCACGTCGTCCGCGACGACTCCCAGCGCCCCTACGCCATGACCCTCCTCTCCGAGTACGCCACCCAGGTCCTCGACGAGGGCATGACCGTCAACAAGCAGACCGTCGTCACCGGCGTCAAACAGCGCGTTGCCGAGATCGATCAGATCGTCAGCGACCAGCTCAACGCCATCATGCACTCACCGCAGTTCCAGTCCCTCGAAGCCGCATGGCGTGGCCTCCACTACCTCGTCATGAACTCCGAGACCGGAACCATGCTCAAGCTCCGTCTCCTCAACGCCACCAAGAAGGAGCTTCTCAACGATCTCGAGAAAGCCACCGAGTTCGATCAGAGCGCCCTCTTCAAGAAGATCTACGAAGAGGAGTACGGAACCTTCGGAGGCAATCCCTTCAGCGTCCTCGTCGGAGACTACGAGTTCGGCCGTACGCCCCAGGACACCGCCATGCTGGAGCAGATCTCGCACGTCGCCGCCGCCGCCCACGCCCCCTTCATCACCGCCGCCAGCCCCAAGCTCTTCGACATGGACAACTTCACCGAGCTCGCCATACCGCGAGACCTCGCCAAGCAGTTCGAGTCCACCGAGCTCATCAAGTGGCGCTCCTTCCGCGACTCCGAAGACTCGCGCTACGTCGCCCTCACCCTGCCCCACGTCCTCCTCCGCCTTCCCTACGGACCCAAGACCATCCCCGTCGACGAGTTCGACTTTGTCGAGGATGTAGACGGCTCCGACCACACCAAGTACCTCTGGGGAAACTCCGCCTACGCCCTCGCCCAGCGCGTCACCGATGCCTTCGCCAAGTACAAGTGGTGCGCCGCCATCCGTGGCGTGGAAGGTGGCGGATTGATCGAAGGTCTTCCCGCCCACGTCTTCCAGACCGACGACGGCGATCTCGCCCTCAAGTGCCCCACTGAAATCGCAATCACCGACCGCCGCGAAAACGAGCTCAACAACCTCGGCTTCGTCGCCATCTGCCACCGCAAGAACTCGGACCAGGCCGCATTCTTCGGGGGCCAGACCACCAACAAGCCCAAGCTCTACAACACCAACGAAGCCAACGCCAACGCCCGCATCTCCAGCATGCTTCCCTACATCCTCGCCTCCTCCCGCTTCGCGCACTACATCAAGGTCATCATGCGCGACAAGATCGGCAGCTTCATGACCCGCGAAAACGTCCAGACTTACCTCAACACCTGGCTCGCCGACTACGTCCTGCTCAGCGACACCGCCCCCCAGAACGTCAAGGCCCAATACCCCCTGCGCGAAGGCCGTGTCGACGTCTTCGATATCCCCGGCAAACCCGGAAGCTATCGTGCCGTCGTCTTCCTCAAACCCCACTTCCAGCTCGACGAACTCACCGTCTCCATCCGCCTCGTCGCCGAGCTGCCCGCCGCCGCCAAATAACCCCTGAACGGTCCCATCCGTTCCATCTGAGGAGATCCAATGGACGTACTGATTCTCGATTGCGGCGACACCATCAAGGGCGAGTCGATCCTGACCGACTACAAAGCGAAGATCGAAGCGCTCTCCTACAGCCACGGTGTGGCTCAACAGATCACCGGCGACCAGAGCAACGCCAAGCGAACCTCCGGCAAGCCCAACCACCAGGACTTCACCATCACCAAGTACCTCGACCTCGCCTCGCCCGATCTCATCAACGCCTGCAACACCGCCACCGTCCTTCCGACGGTCAAGCTCACCATCGGGCAAAACGAGGCGGGCAAGGTCAACCCTTACATGGTCTACACGCTCACCAACGCCCTCATCTCCTCCGTCTCAGTCGGAGGAGGCGGAGGAGGTAAACCCCAGGAGACCGTCACCTTCAACTACACCGCCATCTCCTGGGACTACAAGGTCCAGTCCAGCGCCGTGTCCGACGGAGGAGTCGCTCCCGCGAAGTGGAATCTCGCGACCAACGCCACCAGTTGAGCCATCAACCCAAATCCATCCAGGGCCTCCGCGCGCCGCTGTTCGATCGCCTCACCGATCAGGCGCCGGAGGTCCAGAAGGAAGCCACACCTCTCCGCCTCTACGACCGCGAAGCCGTCATCGCGTCGGTCGAGCGCGATCTCCAGCGCCTCCTCAACACCCGCCGCGCCACCCCGGGCCTCCTCCGCCCCTCCGAGGCCACCGTCCTCGACTACGGCATCCCCAGCTTCACCCATCTCTCCTCCGCGAGCGACGTCGACCACCGCATCCTCGCCGACCTCATCCGCCAGGCCATCCAGATCTTCGAGCCCCGCGTCCAGGACATCACCGTCCGCTTCGACCGCGTCCCCGGCAGCGCCCGCGAGCTCTTCGGCTCCATCTCCTGCGCCCTCCGCCTCGGAACCCACCTCGAACCCCTCACCTTCCCCATCGTCCTCGGCCAGACCGAAGGCGAGATCCGCGTCCTCGCCGCCGAGTCTCCCGCCCCAGAAAGGAAGACGGAGCCGACGACGGAGATAACCCATGGATGACCACAGCCAGGCCCTCGCCGCCTTCCAGGAAGAGCTCGCCTATCTCCGCGAGGCCAGCCTCGGCTTCGCCCGCCAGCATCCCAAGCTCGCCGAGCGCCTCGAGTTCTCCCGCGACGGCTCCTCCGACCCCCACGTCGATCGCCTCATCGAGTCCTTCGCCCTCCTCACCTCCCGCATCCAGCGCCGCTTCGACGCCGAGTTCCCCGAGTTCACCACCGCCCTCCTCGGCCTCCTCTATCCCAACCTCGTCAACCCCATCCCCCCCATGACCATCGCCCGCATCTTCGCCGACCCCGCCCGCGGCAAACTCACCTCCGGCTACACCGTCCCACGCCACACCCAGGTCTTCGCCCAGACCGCCACCGGCCTCACCTGCCGCTTCCGCACCGCCTACCCCACCACCCTCTGGCCCCTCCAGGTCGTCCACGCCGACTTCGCCCACAAAGCCCACTTCGACTTCCTCGACTCCGACACCCGCACCGCCAGCGTCCTCCGCCTCCGCCTCGAATCCCGCGGAGCCGCCTTCTCCGATCTCGAGCTCAAACACCTCCGCTTCCACCTCAACGGCAGCTTCCACCTCACCGGCCGCCTCTACGAGCTCCTCTTCCGCAACTGCACCGGAATCGCCCTCCACAACCGAGTCACCGGCCGCGCCGTCACCCTCCCGACCTCGCATCTCAAACCCGTCGGCTTCGGCCCCGACGACGACGTCATCCCCTACCCCCTCTTCTCCCACCCCGGCTACCGCCTCCTGCAGGAGTACTTCTGGCTCCCGGAGAAGTTCCTCTTCTTCGACCTCACCGGCCTCGACCGCAACCCGTCCATCATCGACCTCGACATCCTTTTCCTGCTCGACACCGCACCCCGCGACCGCCTCGTCCTCGACCGCGACACCTTCGCACTCGGCTGCACCCCCGTCGTCAACCTCTTCCCCCGCGCCAGCGAGCCCATCCGCGTCGACCACACCCGCACCGAGTACCGCCTCATCCCCGACGCCCGCCGCGAGCCCACCACCGAGGTCCACTCCGTCCTCTCCGTCAGCTCCTCCTCGAACCCCCTCGAGACCTCCCGCAACCTCCGCTCCCTCTACAGCACCGCCGGCCCCACCCTCCCCGGCGAAGCCTTCTGGTACACCCGCCGCGTCCTCTCGGAGCGCCTCGGCATCTCCGGCACCGACGTCTTCGTCTCCTTCGTTGATCTAGCCTTCAACCCCACCCTCCCCCCCACCGAAACCGCATTCGCCCACATGCTCTGCACCAACCGCGATCTAGCCATCCAGCTCCCCGAGAACGCCCGCCTTCAAACCGAAGAGCCCGGCCCCATCGGCCACATCCACTGCCTCCGCAAACCCACCGCCAGCGGCTACCCACCCCTCGCCGGAGCCAGCCGCTGGGCCCTCATCTCCAACCTCAACCTCAACCACCTCTCTCTCTCAAGCGACCCCGCCGCCCTCGACGCCCTCAAAAAAGTCCTCTCCTTCTATAGCCTCTCGAACGGAGCCACCACCCAGCAACAGATCGACCGCATCGACCGCATGACCGTCCGCCGCGTCACCCGCCGCGTCGGCAAACACCCCTGGAAGAGCTTCAAACGCGGCTGGGAGGTCGACCTCCACCTCGAAGGCCAGGACGGCCACGCCTACGGCAACGTCCTCTTCCTCGCCGTCTTAGAAAAGTTCCTCGAAGTCTTCGCCGGAATCAACTCCACGATCCACCTCCGCTCCAGCTAAGGCAGCTTCCGCGCGCTCACTCGTCGGATCCAAAGCAGAACACTGGGTGCCCCACCTTCGCGACACGTCTCACCGTCGCTAAGGTGGGCGGGAGCGACACAGGACTCGGTCTCAGACTCTACCGCCTTGTCGTCAGGGCTGAAGGCCCGTCCTATACCAGCCCAGGCTGAAGGCCTGGGTTCGAATCGCAAAAGGGACCGAGGGCTGAAGGCCCGACCTATAAGGAGCACAACCGCACCTGCAGGAGACGCCAGAATCCGCTCAGGACCCACCGTTCCCGAATCCCCACGCCGCCCCACGCATCCTCACCGCCGCTCCCGATGAACCCCCTTCAAAATCTGCTCATACGTAAAAAACTGTTCCATCGGCAACCCCGCCTGCACCGCATGGTCCGGATCGGGCCGATAGTTCCCACTCCCATTGCTCCACCAGTCCAGCTTCCCGTTGTTGAACGAAGCCTCTCCCGCATACACGACGGGCCGACCCTCCGCCAACGCCGGATGGCGAAAGCGCGGATGCATCAACGTCTCCCCCGTCATCATCTTCACGAACACAAACCGCGCATTGGGAACATACTGCCCATGCTCCTTCCCCCGCCGTGCTCGGTAGTTCCCCGCAAAGCTGGAGAGCCGAAACACCTGCCCACGATCGACTGGAACCGCCGCCGAAGGATTCAGATTGGGATAAATCCGTGGCTGCCCAGACATAATCAAACAAGCCCCTGTCACCGATCACCCGAAAGTATACCCGCGCGCACCCAACGAAATCCCCCTTGCGACCATCGGGAGCACCCCGCGAAGCAGTATGAAAGTCACGAAGTGACCGCCCCACGCGCAGTGGGCCCATCCGGCAGGACACACCTTCCCCATCCCTCCCCCCTGGTGTACCATCCGTCTAGTCTTTTCCCTCACCCCTGATGAACACCTTCGGCTGGCGCAAATCCGCTTCCGTCCAGCAATGGCTCTTCGCCGAGCCATACCGCTTCGAGTTCACCCAGGCCATCCGCATCCTCGAGCAGATCGCCCTCGCCGCCGAAGCCCCCCCATCCCAGGCCTCCCACATGGACCCCCACTGCCACGTCCCCCTCGGAGCCGGTCCCGATCCCTCCCGCGAGGCCGTCCGCCTCCGCTCCCACGTCGGCTTCGACTTCCCCGCCAGCGAAGTCCGCAGCCTCACCCAAAACAACGGCGGCCCGCCCCAGCTCACCCTCAACCTCTTCAGCCTCGCCGGCCCCAGCGCCCCCCTCCCCGACTGGGTCGCCGAGCTCCTCCAGCACCAACAGCGCGACCACGACCAAGGCCTCCGCGACTTCCTCGACATCTTCCACCACCGCCTCCTCTCTCTCCTCTACCGCATCCAGCTCCACCACCGCCCCTGGCTCGACCCCCTCGACCGTTCCGCCCCCCCTAACAACCTCCGCGCCCGCAACCAGATGTCCCAGTACCTCCTCTCCTTCGCCGGTCTCGGCGTCCGCGAGCTCCAGGGCCGCCTCGCCATCGCCGACGAGGAGCTCCTCCCCTACGCCGGCCTCCTCTGGCAGCGCCCCCGCTCCATGACCGGCCTCGAGCGCATCCTCCGCCACGCCTTACGCACCCCCGTCCGCGGACACCAGCTCCTCGGCGCCTGGCGTCACATCGAGCCCGAAGACCGAACCCGCCTCGGCCCCCGCGGCCAGAACCGCTCCCTCGGCCGCACCACCACCCTCGGCACCCGCGTCTGGGATACCCAGGGACGCTTCGACCTCACCCTCGGCCCGCTCCCCCTCCAGGCCTTCGAAAGCCTCCTCCCCGGACGCCCCATGCACCACCGCCTCCAGGCCCTCACCCAGTTCTACGCCGGCGATCTCATGGACATCCGCGTCCACCTCACCATCGAGCCCCCATCCATCCCCCGCACCCGCCTCGCCCGCCGCTCCCGCCTCGGCTGGACCTCATGGATCGGCACCAAGCCCCCCATGACGCTCCAGACGATCCTCCTCCCCACCCTATAAGGTTCCCCATGCCCCTCGACGTGTCGATCACCTCTCCCCTCTCCGACACCCTCTCCCTCACCAGCCTCCACGGCTCCGAGGCCCTCTCCGAGTCCTTCTCCTTCCAGCTAGAACTCTCCTGCTCCAACTCCGACCTCGACTTCACCCAGATCCTCGGCAAGCCCCTCGCCGTCACCCTCTCCCTCCCCAGCGGCGACTCCCAATACCTCCACGGCATCGTCACCACCTTCAGCCAGGGAGCCAAATCCGAAAACGGCTCCACCGCCTACTTCGCCCGCCTCGAGCCCTGGTTCGCCCTCCTCCGCATGAACTCCGACCAGCGCATCTTCCAGAACCAGACCACCCCCCAGATCGTCCAGAAGATCTTCTCCGACCTCAGCCTCTCCGACGTCAAGAACTCCCTCACCGGCACCTACAGCCCCCGCGAGTACTGCGTCCAGTACAACGAATCCACCTTCGACTTCATCTCCCGCCTCCTCGAAAGCGAAGGCATCTTCTACTTCTTCACCCACGCCGCCGGAGCCCACACCCTCGTCCTCGCCGACGACGCCAGCGCCTTCTCCCCCCCCCCCGGCATCACCACCATCCGCTTCAACCAGACCGGCCGCACTTGGCAGACCATCGACGCCATGATCGACGGCGGCCTCGAGCAGCATCTCGTCCCCGCCAAGACCTCCGCCGACGACTTCAACTTCATCACCCCCGCCACCGACCTCCTCTCCACCTCCCAGTCCTCCACCCCCGGCCCCTTCGCCGCCGTCCTCTCCCTCTACCGCTACCCCGGCCTCTTCACCGCCAAAGACGCCGGCGAAACCTCCACCGGAACCCATCTCACCAGCCGCGAAACCGACCACCAGCAGCTCCGCGGACGCAGCATGTGCCGAGCCTTCCACGCCGGCCTCAAGTTCACCCTCGCCGACCACTTCCGCTCCGACGCCAACACCGCCTACGTCCTCCGCTCCGTCACCCACCACCTCGACAACACCACCGACCAGTACACCAACAGCTTCATCGCCTTCCCCGCCACCACCATCTTCCGCCCCCCTCAAACCACGCCCCGCGCCATCATCCGCGGAGCCCAGACCGCCATCGTAGTCGGCAAATCCGGAGAAGAGATCTGGACCGATCAGTACGGTCGCATCAAGGTCAAGTTCCACTGGGATCAGTCCCCCGCCCACGACGAGACCGCCTCCTGCTGGATCCGCGTCGCCCAGGGCTGGGCCGGCCAGCAGTGGGGAGCCTTCTTCCTCCCCCGCATCGGCCAGGAGGTCATCGTCAACTTCCTCGACGGCAACCCCGACCGCCCCATCGTCACCGGCTCCGTCTACAACGGCCAGCAGACCACCCCCTACACCCTCCCCGACGACCAGACCAAAAGCACCCTCAAGTCCAACTCCTCGAAGGGTGGCGGCGGCTTCAACGAACTCCGCTTCGAAGATAAGAAGGGCTCCGAAGAGGTCTTCCTCCAGGCCCAGAAAGACATGAACATCAACGTCCTCGCCGACCAGACCTACACCGTCGCCGGCAAGCGCACCCTCACCGTCACCGGCGACGAGGAGCACACGGATCAAGCCAAGTTCACCCACACCGTCACCGGAGACGTCACCCACACCGACAAGGCCAAATTCACCCAGACCGTCACCGGCGACTACTCCCTCGCCGTCCAGGGCAATCTCAAGATCCAGGTCAGCGGCTCCGTCAGCATCCAGTCCGGAACCACCTTCGAAAACCAGGCCGGAACCACCCTCACCAACAAATCCGGAACCACCCTCACCAATCAGGCCGGAACCTCCATGAGCAACGAAGCCCAGGTCACCATCGCCAGCAAAGCCAACGCCTCCCACACCGTAGAAAGCTCCGGAATCCTCACCCTCAAAGGCTCCCTCGTAAAAATCAACTGAAACAGATTCCCCGTTCCACAAAGTTGGGTCGTTCCCACAAAGCCGGGCGCCCCACCTTCATGACACGTCTCACCGTCGTTAAGGTGGGCTGGCCACAAGTCAACCCTGGCGTAGTTGCCCTGGCTTTTCTGTCTGTCATTCCCGAAGGGAATCTGCGTTTGTCTTCCCTCTACACCCCGGAAGAAAAGGAACCCAACCGTATGCCCACCCCACCCCAACCCACCCCACCCGACGGCCCCTTCACCGAGCACGACGAAGCCGGAACCCTCCGCACCCACGCCCACTTCCAACACGGCCTCCTCCACGGCCCCCTCCACCTCTACGACGAGCACCACCGCCTCACCCTCGAAGAGCACTACATCGCGGGCAAACTCGAAGGCCCCCGCAACCTCTTCGTTACCGGAGCCCTCCACACCGCGGCCCAATATCAAAACGGCCTCCAGCACGGCCCCACCCACATCCACCACACTCCCAACGCCGCCCTCGCCGCCACCCTGCCCTACGAAAAGGGCCAACTCCAAGGCCAGGCATCTTTCTTCGATCAGGAAGGCCACCTCGCCAGGACCGCCACCTACGAATCCGGCCAGCTCCACGGCCTAACCACCACGTACTACCCCAACGGCAAGCCCATGCAGACCGAAACCTACGCCAACGACCTCCTGGACGGCGAATCGAAGTCCTACTCCCCCGAAGGCTCCGTCACCAAACGCACCCTCTACTCCAAAGGCAAACCCGCCTCCCCCACCCCCGCCCAAGCCAAACCATCCCCCACCCCGCCCCCACCCCGACGCCTCCCCCCCATCACCCCCCGCTAGGAGACCCAAATGGCCAATCTCGTCTGCATGGGAGCCCTCCTGCAATGCAGCTTCGGAGCCGCCCCCTCCACCCTCGCCGTCCTCCCCACCAACGCCGTCCTCACCGGAACCCCCTCAGCCAACATCATGGACCACATCCCCATCGTCAACATCGCCCCCTTCGGCGTATGCTCCTCCCTGTCGAACCCAACCGTAGCCACCGCCACCACCGCCGCCCTCGGCGTCCTCACCCCCATGCCCTGCATCCCCGTCACCCCCGCCCCCTGGGCCCCCGGAGCCCCCACCGTCCTCCTAGCCAACATGCCCGCCCTCGACAACACCTCCAAGCTCACCTGCACCTGGGGCGGAGTCATCCAGATCAACATGGCCGGCCAGGTCACCACCACCATCCCCTGAACCCAAACCATGCCCTACGACCTAACCTTCGACAAACGCTCCGCCACCCTCCTCGCCGCATGCGGAGCCCTCATCGCCATCCTCCTCGTAGCCGCCGGCTTCCTCATCGGATCCCGCCACACCACCCCACCGCCCGCAACGCCAGCCCTGAACCCAAAACCACCCGCGTCATCCCCAACCCCCGCCACCCCCAAGGAAGCCACCCCAGCCCCACCCCTAAAGCCTCCCACCGAAGCCCAATTCACCCTCCAGTTCGGAGCCTTCCAGGACCAGCCCAACGCCCAGGCCAAGGTCAAGCAGCTCAAGGAAAAGGGAGTCACCGCCACCATCTTCCCCACGCACGACATCGCCGGCCGCACCTTCTACGCCGTCCGCTCCGGCTCCTACCCCAACGCATCCTCCGCCGCCACCGCCGCCCGCGACCTCCAACGCACCACCCAGGAACAGATCATCGTCCGCCCCAGCCAACACTTCTAAGCCCGACCCCTCGTTGCTTCAGCATCGGGAGACGCAAGCGAACAAGGATATCCCCATTGGAAAAACCCGCAATGGTGGATACCATGGAACCCTTATCAGGTGGTCCGCGACGCACCCCTGCTGGAGAACACATGCCGCCACCCTATCCCGGCCCACCCCCATACCCCGGCGTCATCCAGCCCAAAGGCTCCGGCGACGGCAAGCTTCCCGGCTCCGGAGAGCCTGTCGTCAAGCTCTACAACCCACCGCCGCGTTACATCCCCAGCCCCACCCCCGTCTTTCGTCCCATCCCCACCGCCCCCGTCGCCAACCGCAGCCCCCTCCCCGCCTTCAACCTGCCCACCCACGTCCCCGTCATCGTCCCCGACCCCTTCCTCAGCCGCCCCGTTCCCATCTTCGACATCACCGGTCGCACCACCAACCGCATCCTGCAATCCATCCCCACCCCACCCCCCGTCAGAATCCTCAGTCCCGAGGAGATCCAGCATCAGCAGCGCAAACAGCGCAAAGCCGAGCAGCGTCGTGAAGACGAGCAGTTCTTCCAGCTACGAATCGAACACAACGTCCGCGGAGAGTACAACGAACTTCACGGAAAGTTGGTCAACCTGAAGTACAAAGCCATCGGCTCACGGTGTCCCGACATCACCGTCACCCAGATGAACCTGCTCGACACCTGCATGCGCAACATGTCCACCAACTCCTTCGCTCTGCAGGGTCACTACTCCCGCGACTTCGCCAGCGCCCAACGCAACATCTTCCAGGGATGCGAACTCTGGATGCAGATCGTCAGCTCCCGCCTCGAAGAGTGGTGCTCCTGTCGTTTCTTTCTCAACGACTGCCAGATCATCTCCGAACAGTTAATCTCTACCTACGAGGAGATCACCAATCTCCACGGTCGCAAACAACTTAAGACTGACCTCGATCTGCTGATCATAGATTGGACAAAATTTCGGAAGATCTTCTTGAACTTCTCGATAGCCGCCCTCGCCTGCGACAACTCCGGCAAGTCGATCTTCATCCTGCGCGATGCGGCCGGGCCCGTCTCTGGACTCCTCCTCAAGGTCAAATTCCTGCATGCCTGCTTCGATAAACTTGGCGCCCGGTTCGAAGACGCAACGCCCTCCATACGAACCACGACCGTCATCAAGCTAACCGATCTCGAAAGAGCGGTGGTCACCGCCTGGAAGGTCGTCTATAAGACCGGCGAAAGTCCATTCACCGACAACCAGGTGCGCAAGATCATCACCACGGGAGACTTCGAGATGCTCCGGCAACTCACCGCGATCATCACCTTCATCAGGGCGAACCGCAGCGTAAGCCCACTCCGATTTCTGGCCGTCGACCTCCACGCCCATGCGCTCACCGGATCCCTCTCGGGCCTCACCTCCTTCGATTTCCCCTACCTCAACAAGACCCGCCTCGGCGACTCCCACCGAGGCATCTGGCGCATCCTGTTTCAAGGCGCGAAATTTTACGGCATCTACAACGATCACGACGGAACCATCGACAAGTGGTCCGGCGAGGGACTCAGGAAGACCGCCGCCTGAACCCCGCCCATGCCCCAAAGGCCTCATCCAGAAGCCCCGATTCCGCCGCAGGATCGCTGAACCCAGCTCAAACCAACACCACTCGATCCCCCCAGCTCACCGGCTATAATGGACGATGCGGGCATTGCGATCCAACGCGCCCCCGCAACGTCAGGAAGCCATGATCAAAGTCCACCAACACCCTCTGGAGCAAATCCTCGCCAACCGCATCGCCATCATCGACGGCGCCATGGGTACCACCATCCGCACCTACGGCATGACCGAATCCGACATCCGCGGCGACCGCTTCCGCGACTCCACCAAGGATCTCCTCAACAATGGAGACATCTTCTCCCTCACCCAGCCGGCCATGATCTCCGACATCCACCGCCGCTTCCTCGAGGCCGGCGCCGACATCATCGAGACCAACACCTTCGGCGCCACCAGCATCACCCAGAGCGAGTTCTTCGTCGACGACCCCCGCGAGCACGGCGGCCGCAAAGACCCCGACTTCTACCAGAAGATCATCGACACCCCCTTCCTCGCCGACCTCGCCTGGGAGATCAACGAGCAATCCGCCCGCCAGTGCCGCGAGATGGCCGACCGGGTCGCCACCGCCACCGGCCGCCAGCGCTTCGTCGCCGGAGCCATCGGACCCCTCACCGTCTCCCTCTCCAACTCCCCCGACGCCGACGACGCCGGCTTCCGCGTCGTCACCTTCGACCAGGTCAAGACCGCCTACGCCCAGCAGATCCGCGCCCTCATCGCCGGCGGCTCCGACCTCCTCCTCGTCGAGACCATCTTCGACTCCCTCAACGCCAAGGCCGCCCTCGTCGCCATCCGCGAGGTCTTCGACGAAGACGACCGCCAGCTCCCCGTCATGATCTCCGCAGCCGTAGGCCGTGGCGGCGAGACCCTCATCTCCGCCCAGACCACCGAGGCCTTCTGGAACGCCGTCAAGCACGTCAAGCCCCTCTCCGTCGGTCTCAACTGCTCCCTCGGCCCCGACCTCATGTACCCCTTCCTCAGCGAGCTCTCCGAGAAGGCCAACGTCGCCATCTCCTGCTACCCCAACGCCGGCCTTCCCAACCCCCTCTCCGAGACCGGCTTCGATCTAGGCCCGAAAGACATGGCCCGCTACCTCGGCGACTTCGCCAAGGCCGGCCTCATCAACATCGCCGGAGGCTGCTGCGGCAACACCCCCGAGCACATCGCCGCCATCGCCCAGGCCCTCGACGGCATGGCCCCCCGCAGCCTCGCCCCCGTCGAGGTCGCCGCGTGAGCGAGGCCCCAACCATAAAGCCCCTCCGCCTCTCAGGATCGCAGCCCTTCACCCAGCAGCCCGGCGTCTTCATCATGCTGGGCGAGCGCACCAACGTCGCCGGATCGCCCAAGTTCGCGAAACTCATCAAGGAAGGCAAGTACGAAGAAGCCGTCAGCGTAGCCCGGCAGCAGGTCGAAAACGGAGCCAACGTCATCGACATCTGCATGGACGAGGGCATGATCGACGGCGTCGCCGCCATGACCCGCTACCTCCAGCTCCTCGCCAGCGAGCCCGAGGTCGCCAAGGTCCCCTTCATGGTCGACTCCTCCAAGTGGGAGGTCATCGAAGCCGGCCTCAAGTGCATCCAGGGCAAGGGAATCGTCAACTCCATCTCGCTCAAGGAAGGCGAGGAGAAGTTCCGCCAGAACGCCGCCAAGGTCCTCAAATATGGAGCCGCCGTAGTCGTCAT
>JAMFSC010000093.1 GCA_026225095.1 bacterium | reverse complement strand
TATTATCCGGAACCGTGAAATAAAGGATCCCGTCCACCAGGATCGGTGTCGCCTTGATCTCGGAACCCTGATTGGTCTGAAAGATCCACGAGAGCCCAAGGTTCTTCACATTCTGCGGCGTGACCTCAGCCAGCGCACTATGACGCCTGCCCGAGTAATCCCCGTGATATCCGAGCCAGCTATCCACCGGCGGATGAACCAGCATCGACGACGTCACATTCTGCCCCGCCATCATCGCAGGCCACACCGCCGCGACCAGCCCCAAAGCCATCATCGAAATCTTCATCGTGATCCGATCCCTCATATCGTGGTCCGATCCTTCATTGAGAGCTATTCCAATCGCTGTGGTCGTCAGGGCCGAAGGCCCGCCATATATCAGCCTAGGCCGAAGGCCTAGGTTCCCCGACCGCGACCGACTAAGGGCTGAAGGCCCGACACATAAGGAGCGCAACCAAACCTCCGGGGGAATTGCCTGTTGGTATGACGTTGGGTGCCCCACCTTCGGCGCACCGTTTCACCGCGCCTAAGGTGGGCCGGCCGCCACAGCACCGGGCCACGGACTCGATACCATGACCCAATCCGATCTAGCGGAGTGTTTGAAGATACGCCATCAGGTTATGAATGTCCGCATCGGTGTACTTGTCAAAGAGTTCCACATGCGCCTTGGCCGGAGCATCCACCTTGTGCCGCACCTGTACCACCGGCCACGAATGATAGATCCCATCCGCGTCCACCAGCGCCACCGTAAATTCGTCCAGATACTCGAGCTTGCCGGAGAGCACCTTGCCGTCACCCGTCGTAACCGTCACCTTCGACTTCGCATCGCGCGGGTACAGCATCTGTTCCTCGAGCTTCAGCCCCTGAAAGCGCGCCGCCACTCCGGCAAGATCACCCGTCGCCGAGTGGCACTTGGCACATGTCCCCGGACCATTGAAGTAAGCCTTCCCCGCATTCACATCCCCCGTCTGCAGGTCGGAGTCGTCCACCCCCTTCCGGACGCCCGTCTGAGAGAGCGCCTTATCCTGCTGCGAGTGGACAAAGGCCACCAGGCTCGTCACGTCCCCCTCCGGCAGGTTGAAGCGCGGCATCCCCTTTTCCAGGCGACCGTTCTTCACAACCTCCCCGATCAACTCTCCCTTGCTGTCGGTCCGGACCAGCTTGGAGCGCGTCAGGTCCGGCCCCGTCTCCCCTCCGCCGGCATCCTTGCCGTGGCAGAAAGCGCAATTCTGCAAAAAAAGCGTGCCCCCGCTTTCAATCGCCGCAGGCGTGAACACCTCATGCACCGGCAGCGGCCCTTGCGACCCGACCGTCATCTGCGGACGCGCAGGCCTGGAAGCCGATGGGGTCTGCGCGCGAAGGCATACTCCAGCCGCGAGCGACGCAACGAAGACCGGAAGACCAAGAAGAAAACATTTTCTGCATAAATCGTCGGGAATCCACTTCATTGTCACTGAAACTCCAAAAATTGGAACCGAAGCGCGAACTCCATGGTCCTTGCATCGGTTACCGAGATTACGTTCAGTTGCCGGGGACACGCCGGGCAGACTCGCATCGACCCAGCGTCGACGCACACCGAAGTACGACCGACGCTTTCGCGGGTCAAAGATCTTCACCCGAAAAGCACAGCCAGTCTTTCACAAAAGAGACTATTCGTCTGCAACAGACGCCCGCCGACCCCGCCAGTCCACCCTCGCTCCTGGCCACTCTCGTTCCTGGCCACCCGGCCAACGGGTGCTCGATGCCGTTGTCTGTTCCACGTCGTCATCCTGAACAAAGTGAAGGACCCCCGCAGTCGCCGGACTGTCCGATAATCGAAGCAAAAACATACCACTTTCGCGAATCGCGTTTCTGTCCAGTTTTTCCAAGCAACGGCCCACGTTCTGCCCGTCGAAAAGTCTCTGGTGAAACATTGGCAATTCGACGACCGCCTCCCGTAACTCCTTTAGAAAACCACGATTACAGCGATGCACCGAAAATGGTGCAAACATACCACTTGATGAGAAGAATTCTGCCCAGTGGTCCTACCTCTAGTCCGAAACATCAGCAAGAGCAGATTACCTGTTGCGCCGAAGTTGGGTGCCCCACCTTCGCGACACGTCTCATCGTCGCTAAGGTGGGCCGGGGCGCCACGGCACCTGCACCTTCAGCGAATCTGCTCTAAAGCTTCAGATAGATCCGCTTCCGCCAAAGGATCCAGACCGGAATAAAGCAGATGCAGAGGTAGAGGAACGCGAAGGTAAACGAAGCCCAGCCCGGATCCGGAATCACCCCTGCCAGCGCGTTGTACGCCATCAGGTGAATGTTCTTTGGATAGCCAAAGCGTTGCCCCGTCGCAATCGCCAGAAACTCCGAAAACACATACGCCACAATCGAGTTCAGCCCGAAGATCTGCAGAATCAACGCCGGTCCCCACGGGTTCGCGCTCGCATTCTCCACATGTCCGTCCCTCGCCTTCCCATAAACATCCACCGCGAAAAAGAAGATCGCAAAGAACATCAACGCCACACCCGCCGCCACCAGCACAAACGAACTCGTCCACAGCTTCTTGCTGATCGGGAACCAGAATCCCCAAAACGTCCCACTCACAAACGAAACGATCCCCGCGGCCAGCAACCCCGCCGCCTTCTGCACGCGCGAGTAGCCCGACCCGATCCACCTTGCCGTCAGCACCCCGATCATCGTCGTAGCGAGGGATGGAAGCGTCGAAAGCAACCCCTCCGGCTCCTCATGCCCCGGAATATAGATATGGACGCCGAACACCCTGCGATCCAGCCACGACTCCAGGTTCCAGAACCGGTTCAGGATCGGCGGATGCTCGATCGGAACCCCAAACCCGGGAATAGCAACCCGCGTCATCAGATACCAGTAAGCCACCAGCACAGCCGCCGTCATCAACACATACCAGCGCGTCCGACGGATGAAAAGCAGCAGCACCCCAACCACAAACAGGCACACCGCAAACCGCTGCAGCACCCCCGGATAGCGCAAGGTTCTCAGGTGCATATACGGCAACCCATTGACCAGCAGCCCAAGAACCACCAGCAGAAGACACCGCCGCACCATCGAAAGCGCCAACGTCCCCCGCGAAACTCCCTTCGCCAGCCGCGACCCGATCGAAAGCGACAGCGAAATCCCCGCGATCAGCATAAAGCTCGGAAAGACCATGTCGGTCCAGGTCCAGCCCGTCCAGTCCGCATGTTTCAGAAACGACCAAGCCACCCGCTCGTCCCCGTTGTCGTTCACGATGATCATGAACATGATGGTCAAACCACGTAACAGGTCGAGCGAAAGAAGCCGGCGCGTCGCGGTCGGTGCGGTAGTCATCGTCGTCATCTCATTCTCCCTGTTGCAGATATTCGATTGTAGGGTCGAAGCCTGAATCCCGCGAAACAAATTGCTGACACCCACCCAAGCCTGTGCGCCGGCCGCCTTCCTGATCTGCCATCACGCTCCAAGAACGCCTCGCGGGCGACATCCCCCGACGGAACACGACAATCGACCACGAAATGCAAAGACCTCCGAGACAACGCAAAGCCGATTCAAGCTGGAATAGCCCGGCATCCATCGAGATGACGCCGCCCACCCCGAGCAGTCGCAGATCAATGACTCACCCGAAGCCACTGAGACTTCTCGAACATTCCAGTGGTGGGCGCAGCAGGATTCGAACCTGCGACTAGTGGTAGTCTCACCCCAATATGCTTTTCTGCTCCAAATCCCGCGTCAACCCGGCCACCGCCACCCTCGTGCTGGCCCTGGCGACCCTCACGCTGGCCCACTCCCAGACCCCCAAAACCACCCTCGTCGAGCCCCCCGGCCCCCTCCTCCCCGCCACCCTCGGCGACTTCACCAAGTCCTCCCCCGCCCCCGTCGGCGATGGTCTCGGCCAGCTCGACCCCGCCCAGGCCCCTGCCTTCCAGGAAGACGGCCTCAAGCGCTTCGAGCGCTCCGACTACGCCTCCGGCCCCCACCACGGAACCCTCACCGCCTACCAGTTCATCGACTGGAGCGGGGCCTACGCAGCCTTCTCCTACGCCCGCAAATCCGATCCCCTCCCCCCCGGTAAACACCTCGGCGACAACGCCGCCACCAGCCCCGAAGGCCTCATCCTCCAGTCTGGCCCCAACCTCCTCATCGCCCACTTCGACGTCCCTCCCACCCGCGTCAACGCCCTCTTGACCGACCTCATCCCCCGCCTCCCCAAGGCCATCGGCCCCGCCTCCCGCCCCCCACTCCTCCCGACCTACCTCCCCGCGAAGGGCCTCATTCCCGGCTCCGCCCACTACTCCCTCGGCCCCGCCGCCTACACCGCAGAGGGCGGAATCCTCCCCGCCACCATCCTCGGCTTTGACAAGTCTGCCGAGGTGATCACCGCCCAGTACCAGACCCGCGCCCGCACCCACGGCCTCCTCACCATCCTCCTCGACCCCACCCCCACCATCGCCGGAGACGTGGGCCGCGCCATCGAAGCCCAGCTCAAGGCCAACGCCTCCGGACCCGGTACGTTCGTCCTTCGCCGCGAGGGCCCCATGCTCCTCCTCGCCGGCGGTGGTTTCACCGAGCCCGAGGCCCACCAGATCGTCGACAGCATCCACCTCAACAACGAGGTCACCTGGAACAAGGAAAAGCCCCTCGAGTTCCACGCCGAGGTCAAAAAGACCGCCTCGCTCCTCACCACCATCGTCGTCTTCTGCTCCCTCGCCGGCCTTGCCGCCCTTCTGCTAGGCATCTTCTTCGGTGGAGGCCGCGCCGCGATCCGTGTCCTCCGCGGCAAACCCGCCCACACCGAACCCGAGTTCCTCCGCATCGACCTTAGCGGCCCCGCCCACACCCTCCGCAACCCGTTAGGCGACGACCCCACCCAATCCACTCACACCTGAGCTGCGATCGCGGAGTGGTAGGACCACGCAGCTCTGATCCTCTAATAAAGTGGCATGAAACCGCTGTTTTTTTGCGAGCGCCCCGCATCTATGGTTTTCCAAACGGGTTAGCAGTCAACGATGTAAATTTTTCCAATGTTTCACCAGAAGCCTTTCGTGCGCAGAAAGTGGGCCGTTGCACGGTAAAACTGGACAGCGGTCGGTAAATTCAAAAGTGGTCTGCTCAAGGGCGTTTATCGCGTGCCTACCCCCCGGCCACCGCTCCCACCACGAGAAAGGGCTCCTTCCCCCGCACCACCGGCTCCGGCAGCCTCTCATCCGCCCCCACAAACGAGAGATCCTCCTCGCAGGCGAAGAACCGCAAAAACGCCCTTCGCTCCAGCGTCACCTGGTCCCGCATCGTCCCCCGAAGCATTGGGAACCGAGCCTCCAGCGCATCCAGCACCGTCCGCTGCGTCGCCTCGCCCGCGACCTGCAGCTCGACCTCTCCGTTCACCTTCGCCAACGTGCGCAGATGCGCTGGTAGGACCACACGAATCATGGCAGCGTCTGCGCCTCGACCGAAAGCACCGCCGGAAGATCCCGCACAATTGCCTCCCAGTTCTCGCCCCCGTCGGGCGACGCGTACACCTGTCCCCCCGTCGTCCCGAAGTACACCCCGCAGGAATCCAGCCGGTCGACCGACATCGCATCCCGCAGCACATTCACATAACAATCCTTCTGCGGAAGCCCCTTCGTCAGCGGCTCCCAGTCGTCCCCGCCCGTCTTACTGCGGAAGACCTGCAACTTCCCATCCAACGGAAAGTGTTCCGAATCGCTCTTGATCGGAACCACATATACCGTCTCCGGTTCATGCGCATGAACGTCGATCACAAATCCAAAGTCCGTCGGCAGGTTCCCACTGATCTCCTGCCACAAGCTTCCCCCGTTGGTACTCCGCATCACGTCCCAATGCTTCTGCATATAAAGCACGTCAGGCCTGGCCGGATGCATCGCAATGTGATGGACGCAGTGACCCACCTCCGCCGTCGGGTCGGGAATATGCGCCGAACGCAATCCCTGGTTGATCGGCGTCCAGCTCTCCCCGCCATCGTCGGTCCGGAAGGCCCCCGCCGAAGAGATCGCGATATACATCCGCTTCGGATTGATTGGATCGATAAGGATCGTATGCAGACACATCCCCCCCGCGCCCGGAGCCCAGCCCGCCCCCGAACCATGTTTACGCAGCCCCGACATCTCCTCCCAGCTCGTGGCCCCATCGCTCGACCGGAACAGAGCCGCATCCTCGACGCCCGCGTACACCACGTCCGGATCCGTCAAAGAAGGCTCCAGGTGCCACACCCGCTTGAACTCCCAGGGATGCGGCGTCCCGTCGTACCACTGGTGGGTCCCCGGCACCCCGTCGTACACAAACTTGTTCCCCGCCGCCTCCCACGTCTTGCCGCCATCGTTCGAGCGCTGAATCAACTGCCCAAACCAGCTGTTCGACTGCGAGGCAAACAACCTGTTTGGATCTACCGGGGATCCCTTCACGTGGTACATCTCCCACCCCGCGAAGTGCGGGCCGGTGATGTCCCAGTTCTTCCGTTTCCCATCCGCCGTCATCACGAACGCGCCCTTCCGCGTCCCCACCAGAAGCCTCACTGAACTCATCGTCTGCTCCCTTCCATCATTAGAGTTTCTGCGTCTTCAGACCCGACCCTTGAAACCGGGGCAGGAACGGAGTCGGATCCTGCTCCTCCCACCTGCGCCGAACCTCCTTCAGCACCGCCTCCCGGTTCGTCGCCATGTGGTCGATCACCCCGCACGGAGCTCCCGTCTGCTCATGCCTCGCGCCCCAGACCAGCAGCTCCAGCATCACGGGCGCCAGGTCGATTCCCTTCTCTGTCAAACGGTAGATCCCACGCCGTCCATCGCTATCCTCCATCTTTCGCGTCAGCATCCCGGCGCCCTCTAACCGTCGCAGCCGGTCCGCCAGCACATTCGTCGCAATCCCCTCTCCCGCCTGCTCGAACTCCTTAAACGTCCTGTATCCGCGCACCATCAGATCGCGCAGGATCAGAAGCGACCATCGATCGCCAAAGATCTCAAGCGACACACTCACCGGACACCCGGATCGTCGCTTCCGTTTTGTCTCGTCCACAACGCCAGCCATACTATGCATCTTACTTGCAGATTGCAAGCGATTTTCAAAGCCTTGAGGTTGGAGTTTCCTGAACATTCCGCGCATCAGGACTGACGCCCAGGCAGCAGGGGAGGCGGGCTTCCCACCGAAGGACGTTCACGGGGTGGGCCGCGCCCGCAGTATAAAATCACCAGCATGATCAGCGGATCGTTCGGATGGACAGCCTGAAGAGGCGAGACCGCATTCCGCCCCTCCGGGCCGTCCGTCGGGCCTCGGGCCGCAGCGTCCGCGAGGCCGTCAACCTTACCGCCGTCGTTCATCGCACCGCGCTCCAGGTGATCGACCACGATTGCCTCAACATCGCCCAGTCCGCGGCCTACTCGGCCATGGTCGCGCTGTTCCCCGCCCTGATTGTCACCGCTGCGATTATCCCCCTGCTCCCGTACACGGCGCCCATCCGTTTTCAACTCGCCCACTTCTTCGAGCGAGTTCTTCCTCCCGATGTCACACCTCTGCTCGAAGCGTACTTCACCGCCAATCCCAAGAGCCCGCAATCGACCCACGCGATTCTCCTCGCCGCCATTGTCAGCATCAGCGGAGCCTCAAGCGTCATCGCCACGCTCATGGAGGGATTCCGTCGCGCCTACGAGCTGCCGCCGGATGGTTGGAGCTTCCTCGAGCGCCGCGCCCGCGCCTTCGCCCTGGTTCCCCTTTCGGTCATCCCCTTCGCCGCCGCCAGCCTCCTGCTCGTCTTCGGCCAGGTCCTCACCCTCTGGCTCGCCCAGCACCTCGCCCAGTCGATCCGAACCCCCATCTACCTCCTCGCTCTGGCCCTCCGTTGGGCTGTCGCTCTGCTGGGTAGCGTAGGCGTCATCGCCCTCATTTATCACATGGGAACGCCCATTCGTCAGCACTGGCGTCGCACCCTGCCCGGCGCCGCCGCCGCGACCGCGATGTGGTTCCTCACCACCCTTGTGTTTGGTTTGTACGTAACGCGTTTCGCGAACTACAGCCAGGTCTACGGCTCCCTCGGAGCGGGGATCGCGCTCCTGTTCTGGCTTTACATCATCTCCCTGAGCGTTTTGTGCGGATCGGAGTTCAACGCGCAGTATTTTCGTGAGAAAACCGCACCTGGGATCGTTCGCGCCACGGCACGGGACGGTCTCGGCAAGTAGAATTGCCTTCGGCGGATAAACTCCGTGATAGACCGGAAGGAAGCAATCCGGGCTCGGAAAGATTGGCGACGGGAATTTCATGAACACATTGTTGGCAGATGCAGGTGTTTTGGGCATGGAACGTGCGCGTCGGGCAAAGATCGTTGCGACGCTTGGGCCTTCGTGTAGTAGCGTCACCGTCTTTCGCGAGCTGGTTCGGGCTGGTCTGGATGTCGCACGGCTCAACTTCTCCCATGGGACCCACGCTCAGAAGTCTGAGCTGATCCGCATGGTACGCATGGTGGCGAAGGAGGAAGGGAAGCCGATCTGCATCCTCGCCGACCTGCAAGGTCCGAAGATCCGTACCAGCAAGCTGAAGGATCATCTTCCGGTCCAGTTGATCGCCGGGGAGCGGCTGACGATTACTCCGCGTGATGTGGTTGGCACTGCGTCGGAGGTCGGAACGACGTTCCTGACGCTGGCGGAGAACCTTGAGCCCGGAGCAAGAATTCTGCTGTCAGATGGTCTGATCGAGCTGCATTTCGATCGCATCGAGGGCCTCGACGTTATCTGCGAGATCGTTAACGGTGGAACACTCGGAGAGAATAAGGGGATCAATCTTCCGGGAATTCCGGTTCGTGTTCCTTCGTTGACGGAGAAGGACGAGGAAGACTTGATCTTTGCCGTCGGGGAAGGGGCCGATGCGGTCGCGGTTTCGTTCGTTCGCACGGCGCATGATGTCCGGCATGTGAAGGCTCGCCTTGTGGCCTGCAACTCGGATGCGTGGATTATCGCAAAGCTGGAAAAACCGCAGGCGATCGAGCATCTGGACAGTATCCTCGAGGTGGCCGACGGAATCATGGTGGCGCGTGGGGATCTTGGGGTCGAGGTTCCACCGGAGAAGGTTCCGGCGATTCAGAAGCACATCATTCGCCGGGCGGCGGAGTATCGCAAGCCGGTGATCACGGCGACCCAGATGCTGGAGTCGATGATCGAGAACCCGCGTCCAACGAGGGCCGAGGCCTCGGACGTGGCCAATGCGATCTACGACGGGACCGATGCGGTCATGCTGTCGGGCGAGACGGCGGCGGGCAAGTATCCCGTTCATGCGGTGGCGATGATGGCCAAGATTGTCACCGAAACTGAGGAGCAGATCCGGATCGATCCACTTCCGAAGCATCCGCGTCTGCGCAGCGCGCGTCTGTCGGTTGCGGAGACGATCTGCGAGTGTATGGCTCACTCCGCCGAAGACCTTGACGTTGCCGCGATCGCTATCTTCACCGAGAGCGGAAGCACGGCGCGTTTGCTCTCAAAATATAGGCCGGAACCACCGATCTTCGCGCTTTCGCCCTATGAGAGGGTAATCAACCGCTCGATGCTTCTGTGGGGAACCTACCCGATCCTGTGCGAGCGGTTCCGCGATACGGACAAGCTGGTGAATATGGCTGAGACGATCCTTGAGGAGCTCGGCCATGTGAAGCAGCGGCAGGTTGTGGGTATCGTGGCGGGAACCAGGACGCGGTCTGGAGCAACCAACTTTATGAGGCTCCACATGGTCGGCGATCGCGACACGGACCCGGAGTAGCCCACGAAGAGCTGGGCCCGTCGTCAGGCGTTACGAACTCAGCAACATTGCACCGGGCCGTCTCGTTTGGGTCGGTAGAATCAGAGCTATGGGACGTATCCACATTCTCTCCGATCAGGTGGCGAACCAGATCGCCGCCGGCGAGGTGGTGGAGAGACCCGCGTCGGTCGTCAAGGAGCTCCTCGAAAACTCGATCGACGCTGGAGCGACCCGCATCCGCGTGGAGGTCGAGGCTGGCGGGCGCAAGCTGATCCGCATCGTGGACAACGGCGTGGGAATGGTAAGGGATGACGCGTTGCTGGCGTTCGAGCGTCATGCGACGTCGAAGCTACGATCATCCGACGACCTGCTCTCGATCGCAACGCTTGGCTTCCGGGGCGAGGCCCTTCCGAGCATCGCGTCGGTGTGCCGTCTCCAGCTTGAGACGCGCTCCGCGGAGGAAGAATCGGGAACGCGGGTCGAGATTGCGGGCGGGGCCATCGTGCGGGTGGAGGAGGCCGGGCTTCCAGCGGGTACCACCATCGTTGTACGCGATCTCTTCTACAACACCCCCGCGCGACGCAAGTTCCTGAAGTCGGAACAGACAGAGCTGGCCCATATCGCGGCGCTGGTGACGCACTATGCGCTTGCCCATCCCACGAAGCATTTCGAGCTACATACCTCGACCCAGGCGCTGCTGGTCGCGCCGGGCGTGGCGGATGCGGGCGAGCGGCTGTTCCAGATCTTCGGCCGGGAGACGGCGGGGCTGATGCTGGGCACGACTGCCGAGCTGGACTTTGCACGGGCCGGGCTTCCCGAACCCCCGCCGTGGAAGCGGGAAGAGGACTATGCGCCGCCCGATCCGGGGTATATCCGGGTCATGGGATTCGTGTCCAAGCCGGAGTTGCAGAAGCTCAACCGGAACTCGGTGTATGTGTTTGTAAACCATCGGCTGGTGCGGGACAGGCTGGTGCTGCACGCGCTCGCCGAGGCCTATCGCAACGTGATTCCGCCGACCTCATTTCCGGTGGTGCTGCTGTTTCTGGAGATGCCCCCCGAGGAGGTGGACGTGAACGTGCATCCGGCCAAGACCGAGGTGCGGTTTCGTCAGCCGAGCTTTGTGCATGACTTTATCCGGGACACGGTGAGGACGACCTTGATGCAGGCTCGTCCGGCGGCGAGCTTTGTGTCGGCGATCGGGCATGGTGGGGGGCAGGCGAGTCATGGGCTCCTGATCGACGTCAGTCCGCTGCCGGGGGGGCCGGGCGAGACGGTGCTGGGGCCAAATCGGATGGAATCGGAGCCGGACCCGGCGGGCGGCGATGTGGACTTCTTTCGGCTGCGACCAGTGCCGGTGCCCGCGTCCCCCGGTCGGCTGGAGTTTCCGGGGACGGGGCAGCGGGTCGGTGATGTGGAAGAGACCGAAGAGATTGGGGGGAGAGACCCTCTGCTTGGTCTCTCGCGTGGCGCAGGGCCGGCTACCGAGGCGGAAGCTCCCCCGAGCGGGAACGACCGCTGGCACGAGGGCGCAAAAGCCATGGTCGAACCGGAGCCGACGCTGCGCGGTCTGGGCGATCTGAAGGCCCTCGGCCAGATCCGCGACTCGTTCATCCTGGCGGTGAACGAGGAAGGGCTGTGGATCGTCGATCAGCATGTGGCGCATGAGCGCATTCTGTTTGAGCGGATCCTGCGCGAGCGCGAGGTGGAGCAGGTACAGCGGCAGAGGCTTCTGATGCCTCTTCTGGTGGATCTGCTGCCGGCGCAGATGGTGGCGTTTGCGGAGATTGCGGCGGAGTTGGAGCGGAATGGGTTTGAGGTGGAGCCGTTTGGACCGAGGACGCTGGCCGTGAAGGCCGCTCCGGTCGGGCTGGAGGGGCAGGAGCTGGAGCAGATGCTCGAAGAGGTACTGGCCGTTCCGGACCGGGAGCAGCAGACTGAGAACGCGGAGACGCGCCGGCGCAGGATTGCGGCCAGCATTGCGTGCCATGCGGCGGTGAAGATCAATATGCCGCTGGACGGCGCAAAGATCGACTGGTTGCTGTCCGAACTGGCAAAAACCGAACATCCGACGAGTTGTCCGCACGGCAGGCCCATCGCACTGCGGTATTCTCATAAAGACATCCAACGTGCGTTCCAGCGGATCTGATTCGATCAGTCACCGTGGGAGCTGGTGGGCGTTTTCCGGGCTTTGGTTCCTGTTGTTTTTTCGCGGCAGCATAAGTTCCGGCAGGTCGCCGCGCACCCATCCCGTATGCACCTGGAGTCGTCCTTAGCCACACGCGAAGGAATGCTGTAGCGCTTCTTTTCGCCCAGCAGGAAGGCAACATCTTGAGCAATCCAATCATTCCGTCGGCAGATCAACTCGCCGCGACACGCAGCACGCTGTGGCACCAGGACGGCGCACCCCTTTTGACGCTCGAATCGCTTCGGGCCTGGCTGAACCAGGTGGGGCTGATCCTCTATACGCCGAGGGCGCAGCAACTGCCCGCACCCGCGCCATCACTGGTCGAAGCGGTGCTTGGCACATCCAACTCCGCGCCTACGCTGGCCGATACAGAACAGGCCCGGTCGCTGATGGCCCGGCTGATCGCCGAAGGCTCCGCCGTGCCTCTGAATCTGCTGGGCACCCCGGGCGATACGCCGGACTTTATCTGCTCGTCGGGGGTCTTCTCCTACATCTTCACGCTGCGTGGAGACAAGGCCTGGAAGCAGGCTCCGGCGACGTCGGGCGCGGTGAAGGTTTCGCCCCTGGGGCTCGCAACTTACGAGATCCTGGCGCGGCGGGTCACGCTCTCCGCGGCGGAACTCACCACCGACCTCGGCAAGGAAGTGACGGAGTCCGCCGTGCTCCGCGCACTGGCGGAACTGTGGTCGCACCTGCGGGTCATCCCGATTCCGCAGCACGATGGTAATACCATGTGGGAGCTGACCAGCACGCGGTTCACCAAGCAGATGAAGGCAGGCGCGAACGCCGGGCAGCCGAAGGCGCTTTCGGCCCTGATTTCGCTGTATCTCGGAATGGCGGTCGTGGCGACCGAGGAGGAGATCGAGACGATTCTCTCTCCGCTGACCTCGCGTTCGCGCATCCGCGATGTGGTCCATGCGCTGATGGGCGCGCGGCAGCTGGAGACGATCGCAATCGATGGCCGCACCGTGGTCCATGTCTCGGGCGATCTACCGGCCTTTGCCAGCATCGCGGTCGAGGGCGAGGCGATTGAGGTCGAGGGCCTTGCAACCGCGGTCGAGGGTGAAGATGGCGCGGAATCGGGAGATTCCAAGGAACGCATCACCAAGTTTGTGGCCAAACCGCGCAAGGCCGGCACCGGATTCGCGAAGAAGTTCACTCCGCGTCCGGGTGGTGATCAGGACCGGCGGCCATTCCAGAAGAAGCCATACGAGGGCAGCAAACCGGGTTTCTCCAAGCCCTGGGACGAAGATCGCGCGGCTCGTCCAGCCGCCTCTTCGACCGAAGGCGGAGCCGCGGAGCGTCCACGCTTCAACCCCGAACGGCGTCCCTCCTTCGGAGCACGGCCAGCGTTTGGGAGCAAGCCCAGCTTCTCCCGCAACGATGGCGGCACCAGGCCCTCCTTCCGCCGCGATGACAGCGCGGGTGCTCCACCGAGACTCGAATATTCGCGGCCCTCGGAGACAGGTGAGGCCGGAAGCCGTCCAGAGCGCAAGACCTTCAGCAAGCCGGGCACGTTTGGCCGGAAGCGCGAAGGTTTCTCCGGCAAGCCATCGTTCGACGCCCGCGAAGGCAGCGCTCCGCCTCGCCGTACCTTTACCCGGCGTGACGAGGGGGACGCTCCCCGCCGGCCGTTCGCGGCTAGTGCGGAGCGTCGCCCAGGTTCCTATAATCCGCGTCCAGCAGGTGCGGGCGAGGGCTTTGCCGGGCGCAAGCCGTTCAGTCCAGGCGGCAGCAGGCCCTTCAGCAAGCCGGGCTTCACGAGCGACCGGCCGCAGAGAGAGGCCCGGTCCGAGGGCTCGGAGGCGCCGCGCAAGGTCTTCCGCAAGTTCGATGCGCCGAAGTTCGACAGGCCCAAGTTCGATAAGCCCCGCTTCGACAAGCCACGGACGGAATCCGCCGGCTCTGATCGTCCGAGACCGGAGCGTCCTTCCTTCGATCGCGGCGCGTCCGACCGGCCCCGCCCGAGCCGTCCCTTTGCTGGCGGCGGGTCATCCCGCCCGGCCTTCGGCGATCGGCCACAGGGCGGCTTCTCCAAACCGGGCGGGTTTGCCAGCAAGAGGCCGTATTCGAGCTCCGGGCCGAAGCCTTCCGGCACCTTCGCCAAGTTTGCCGACGGCGCAAAACCGTTCCGCAAGGCGGGACCTGGAAAGCCCGGTGGTGGAGCCAGAAGCTTCGGGGCAAAGCCTGGCGGCAAGAGCTTCGGCGCATCCTCCGGCAAGCCTGAGTACCGCAAGCGCAAGCCCGAAGGTGGGGCCTGATGCCGGATCACAACTCCCCGCAGGAGACACCGCAGAACGTGAGGCGTCGGCCGGTCGTGGCCATCGATGGGCCGGCCGGGGCTGGAAAGAGCACCCTTGCCGCCCATCTGGCGCGGCGCTTCGGCTTCCTCAACCTCGAGACCGGGGCGATGTACCGCGCCTTGGCTCTTAAGGCGATCGAGCAGGACTTCGACTTCGAGGAGGAGGCTCCGCTGCTTGTGATCGCGGCCGAGACAAGCATCGTGCTGGAGCCGCAGCGCGAGGGCAATCGGGTGCTGCTGGATAACGTGGATGTCTCGCGCCGCATCCGGGAGAACGACGTGACCTCCGCCGCCTCCCGTATCTCCGTTCATCCCCGGCTGCGCGCCTGGATGGTCGAGCAACAGCGTGCGCTGGGCAGGGATGGAGGCGTCGTCATGGAGGGCCGCGACATCGGCACGGCCGTCTTTCCCGACGCAGAGGTCAAGATCTTTCTCGATGCGGCCCCCGAGGTGCGCGGAAACAGGCGCTATCGACAGACTGGCGACGTAGCCCGGGTCACCGAGGCAGCGGTGATCGAGGAGTTGAAGGAGCGCGACCGCCGCGACCGGACAAGGGCGGAATCTCCGCTGAAGCCTGCAGAGGACGCCGTCATTCTCGATTCCACCACCATGTCGCTTGAGCAGGTTCTGGCCCAGGCAGAGGCGATTGTACGGGAACATGTCGCGGAGTTGCAGGGATCATAGAATCTGCAACTTCCGTTGGATCGCACATTTGCTGATTTCGCAGTGAAAATATTTGTCTCTTTTTCCACACAAACCTTGCTTCCCATGCTAACCTTCAGACATCGTTTGAAACAGATTGGTTTCAGCAAGGTTTCACCGCCGAACCCCCGATCTAGATCCAGCGTCAAATTTCATCACAATAAGGGACTACCGAACAATGGAACAGGGAACAGTAAAGTGGTTTAACGATGCCAAGGGGTTTGGCTTCATCAGCCGTCAGAATGGCGAAGATGTGTTCGTGCATTACTCGGCCATCAACTCGAACGGGTTCAAGAGCCTTCAGGAAGGCCAGGCCGTTCAGTTCAACGTGGTCAAGGGACCCAAGGGCTGGCAGGCTTCTGACGTTCAGCCTCTCTAGGCTTTCGTCAACAGACGGCTGCATCTAAAAAAGTTCTGCGGGAGGGATGGCTCAAAGCTATCCCTCTTCACCGTTAGGAAGCCATCTTCAGGGCTCTGAGTGTGGGCGTGCGGCTGCGTTTCTCAGCCAGTAACTCTACGCCAGATCATCACCTTTGCTGAATTGGCGCAGAGGGTGGAGATCCTGCGGTCGCGTCCTGTCCGGACGCTGGGACACTCTGTTTGCCGTCACCATCCGGTGCTGTATCGACCTCCTGAACGCCTGGGAGGATCGTTGAACTCGCCTTGAACTTGTGGAAGTTCCTGTTTGTACCCGTGAACTTTCCTCGCAGGTTGAAGAAGACAAAGGCGCGAGCGGACCCCTGCGCGGAAAAGCTGGAGGGCAGCCACACCTCGCCGTTGATCTGACGCGAGTCCGCAACAAAGGATGTACCCTCCGCCACATTGACCAGAAGACCGCCTCCAATCTTGAACGAATGGATGAAACGGCCCTCGGCCCGCACCATGGCGTGGTCCTGCTCGTCCACCCACACGGTCCCGGCCATCTCGTGGATTGCGTTCTCCAGCGGATTGCGTGTCTTTGCCTTCGGGTCACCCGTGTAGTCGACTGCAATGGTGCTTCGCCCTCCGAGGGTCACGCGACGCTCGTTCGAGAAGCTGCCAAGCTCCAGAAAACGCGCGAAGGTGACCTCATACTCGCCCTTGGGCCTGCCCGAACTACCCTTGGCCCGTTCCTCCCGAATCTTCGCGATGTGCTTGTCGATCCGCTCTTTCTCCTTGCGCTGATCCTCCGGGCTGAGTTCCTTCCCATTGCGTCGCAGGACGCGTCGCAGTCGGATGCCGTCGACATAGAAGATCTCGGCGTCAGTCGATTCGGTCTTCTTCGGGTTTCCATGGCCGTCGAGCTCGGTCTCCGTCGCCGACTCCGTATACATATAGTCCTTGATCAGCGTTTCGGACGTCTTTTCATGATCTTCCACCTCCTTCATCAGGGTGGAGAGATCGGGAAGCGGACGTGCATCCACCTCCGGCGCAGCCTGTGCATGGCAACCCGGCCCGAGGCTTAGTCCCAGGCTCAGTCCAAGAGCCGTCCTGCCGATGAAGAAGTGCAGACGTCGACGATCGATTTTTGCCCCCTTGAAGATCCAATTCCGAAGAGTTGGAAAAAAACTTGCGGTCCTGTTCGCTACTCGGTACGTGCCGATACATTGGACGTACTCCATCCACTATCATGGTAGCCCTGAACGCTTTTCCGCGAAGTGCGGCCCGATTGGATCTGACATGGCAATGAAGACGAAGTCCGCGAAGACCCTGGAGCCCGAACCGGCTCCCATCCCGACCCTCAACCAGCGCGAGGTGGTGTTCGACATCTTCCGGCGCTGGGGCTATCTCCAGACCACGCTCGACCCGCTTGGGCAGTTCCTTCCCGGTGAGCCCTTCCCGACGCCCGCACCCGATGGCGAGTACTCCACCGAAGCGCGCAGCTACTACTGCGGCACCATCGCCGCCGAGTTCATGCACATCGCCAACCCGGAGCGGAGGCAGTGGATCCAGGAGCGCATGGAACAGGCTCCCCCCGCGACCGACCAGAAGCATGTACTCGATCAGTTGATCCGTGCCGACATCTTCGAGCAGGTCATTCAATCCCGCTACCTGGGCACCAAGCGCTTCTCGCTCGAGGGCCTCACCGCACTGATTCCCTTTCTCGATGCCGTATTTGCGTGGAGCGTTCCCTGCGGCGTCAAGCAGGCCGTCCTGGCGATGAGCCACCGCGGACGCCTGAACGTGATGACCAACACCATTGGCCGGGGCGCCGGCGAGATATTCGCCAAGTTCGAAGATGTCGATCCACGCAGCACATTGGGCGGTGGAGACGTGAAGTACCACATGGGCGCGACCGGAACCTACCGTTCGCCCGATGGAGCCGAGATCGCCCTGCACCTCGTCTCGAACCCAAGTCATCTCGAGGCCGTCGATCCCGTCGCCATCGGACGTGCCCGCGCCAAGCAGACCCGCCTGGGAGAGAATGGCCGCGACCAGGTGCTGCCGCTCATCCTGCATGGAGACGCTGCGTTCGCCGGCCAGGGCATCTTCGCCGAATCTCTTGTTCTGGCTGCGCTTTCGGGCTTCAACGTGGGTGGATCGATCCACGTGATCGTCAACAATCTACTTGGCTTCACCGCGCTGCCGGAAGAATCGAACGCGTCGCGCTTCTCGTCGGACATGGCCAAGCGCCTGCCCATCCCGATCTTCCACGTCAACGCCGAGGATGTCGACTCCGTCGTGCGCGTAGCGCGGATCGCGGCAGAGTATCGCCACACCTTCCATTCGGATGTGGTGATCGACCTGATCGGCTATCGTCGGCACGGGCACTCCGAGGTCGACGACCCGACCGTCACACAGCCCCGCCGCTACGCGGTCATCAAGGATCATCCGGTGCTCTACCAGATCTACGCGAAGCAGATCGGCGTCGATCCAACCGAGAAGGTCCAGGCCATCCAGGCCGAGTTCCTGGAGCAGCAGCGCATCGCCAGCAAGGCCGAGCACAAGCCCATCCTGTCGAAGCTTCCGCGCTACTGGGACAACTATCGCGGCGGCTGCCTGCCGACTGAAGACGCCGCCCTTCGCACCGGACTTCCCGCAGAGCAGATTACCGCACTGGTGAAGGAGACCACCACCTACCCCGACAGCTTCCACATCCATCCCAAGGTCGCGAAGCTCTTCGAGCAGCGGCTGGAGATGGGCGCAGGCAAGCGCGCCTTCGACTACGGCATGGCGGAGTTGGTCGCCTTCGCTTCCCTGCTCAAGGCGAGGACGCCGGTCCGGCTCAGCGGCCAGGACTCGCAGCGCGGAACATTCAACCAGCGCCACGCCGTCATGGTCGACACCGAGACCGAGGCTCGCTGGGTTCCACTCGGGCACCTCGGCGACAATCAAGGCCGCTTCGAGGTCTACAACTCCATGCTCTCGGAGGCCGCGGTGCTGGGCTTCGAGTACGGCTACTCGCGCGACTATCCCGAGACGCTGGTGCTGTGGGAGGCGCAGTTCGGCGACTTCGCCAACGGAGCGCAGATCATCATCGACCAGTTCATCACGGCGGGCGAGGCCAAATGGGGCCTGCTCTCGGGCGTCGTCATGCTCCTTCCCCACGGCTACGAGGGTCAGGGGCCCGAGCACTCCAGCGCACGCCTGGAGCGCTTTCTCCAGCTCGCCGCGCACGACAACATCCAGATCTGCCAGCCGTCAACCGCAGCCCAGTACTTCCACCTCCTGCGCCGCCAGTCGATGCGATCCTGGCGCAAACCGCTCGTGGTCTTCACGCCCAAGAGCATGTTGCGCCACCCGGACGCGTCATCGCAGCTTGCCGATTTTGCGACCGATCGGTTCCAGAACGTACTTCCCGACCACTCGGTCTCTTCCCCCACCCGCCTGCTCGTCTGCAGCGGCAAGATCGGCCACAACCTCCGTGTCGAGCGGGAGAAGCGCAAGCTCAAGGACGCCGCGATCATCTTCGTCGAGCAGCTCTTCCCCTGGCCCGAAGAGGAGTTGCAGGCGGCGCTCGATGAACACCCCGGGGCGACCGAGGTCGTCTGGGTTCAGGAAGAGCCGGCCAACATGGGGGCGCTGACCTACGTGATGCCGGAGCTTCGCCGCATGGTGCGCGACCGTGCCGTGCTCAGCGTCAAACGCACCGCCAGCGCGAGCCCCGCAACCGGTTCCGCCAAGGCCCACGATCTCGAAGAGAAGACGCTGCTCGATGTCGCCTTCGGTGGGCTGCGCGGCTAAGCCGTCCGACCTGGCATCGCAGACGCACCATTGCGAGCGGTTTCCTACGTGATTCCGTTGCGCAGCGGGGAGTCTGCATATCGGCTTACCGATTGAGAATCATGCGCACAGCCGACTTCGACTTCGATCTTCCCGAATCCCTCATCGCGCAGTCCCCGCCACCCGTTCGCGGCGCCAGCCGAATGCTCGTGCTGGATCGCGTCACCGGCGCCTACTCCGACAAACGCTTCACCGACCTTCCCGCCCATCTCAATCCCGGCGACCTCCTTATCCTGAACGACTCCCGCGTCCTCCCCGCTCGCCTCTTCGCCACCCGGGCCCGCTCCGCCCAAACCCAGGCCTCCTCGCCCGATCCCTCAGGCCGCATCGAGGTCCTGCTCACCCAGCAGGTCGCCCCCCACACCTGGACCACCCTCGTCCGCCCCGCCCGCAAGATCCAACCCGGCGAGCACCTTCACTTCCATGCCAAAGGAGAAGTCGCTCCCGTCCTCACCGCCGAGGTCCTCGAAGCAGGTGAGTACGGCGAACGTACCCTGCTCTTCGCCCCTGCGGACGACTTCGAGCAGATTCTGACCCTCCTCGGCCACATGCCGCTCCCGCCCTACATCCACCGCGACAAGCTGGCTCCCGACACCGAGGAAGACCGCGCCCGCTACCAGACCGTCTACGCCGCCCCCCTCGGCTCCGCCGCCGCCCCGACCGCCGGCCTCCACTTCACCCCCGAGATTCTGTCCGAACTCGGGCAGAAGGGAATCCAGATCGAGACCATCACCCTCCACGTCGGCCTGGGAACCTTCCAGCCCGTGCGCGCCGACCGCCTCGAAGACATCCGTCTTCACGCGGAGCGCTACACCCTCCCCGAGACCACCGCCACCGCCATCAACGCCGCGCGCCGCGAAGGCCGCCGCATCCTCGCCGCCGGAACCACGACCACCCGCACCCTGGAGCACTGCGCCACACTCGCCCCGGAGCTCTACCCGCACTCCGGCGAGACCACCATCTTCCTCTCGCCCGGCCACCGGTTTCAGATCGTCCAGGGTCTCCTCACCAACTTTCACCTGCCGCAATCGACCCTCCTGATGCTGGTCTCGGCCTTTGCCGGGCGCAAAAACGTCCTCGCCGCCTACGCCCACGCTGTCGAGGCCAAGTATCGCTTTTTCAGCTACGGCGACTGCATGCTGATCCTCTAAGGCAGACCTGATCCCTGCTATCTCGGATACCATCAAACTCTCATGGCAACCGCAAACAACACCTCCGACAAGCCCCCCATCTACCTCCTCGATTCCATGGCCTTCATCTTCCGCGCCTACCACGCGATGCAGCGCCAGCGCCCGATGAGCACCCGCACCGGCATCCCCACCGCCGCGACCTATGTCTTCGTCAACATGATCAACAAGCTCCGCAAGGACTTCTCCCCGCACTACCTCGCCGCCGTCTACGACCTCTCCGGCCCCGTCTTCCGTGACGAGCAGGCCCGCGGCATGAAGGATGTGCAGAAGTTCAACATCAAGACCCAGCAGTTCGAGACCATCGAGTACGCCGGCTACAAGGCCACCCGCGCCGAGATGCCGCCGGACCTGGCCCTGCAGCTCCCCTATATCCGCCGCGCTCTCGAAGCGTTCCGCATCCCCATCCTCTCCTACGAGGGTTTCGAGGCCGATGACGTCATCGGAACCCTCTCCTGCCAGCTTTCGGCCCTTGGCCACAAGGTCTTCGTCGTCTCCTCCGACAAAGACATGATGCAGCTCGTCAACGCCGACGTCTCCATCCTCAACCCCACCAAGGACAACCTCATCCTCACCCCCGTCGGCGTGGAGGAGATTCTCGGCGTGCCCCCCACCCGCGTCGTCGACGTCATGGCCCTCCGCGGCGACTCCATCGACAACATCCCCGGAGCCCCCGGCATCGGAGATAAGGGCTCCATCGAGCTCATCCAGCAGTTCGGAACCGTCGAGGCCGCGCTCGACCGCGCCGCAGAGGTCAAAAAGAAGACCTACCGCGAGTCCCTCCAGAACAACCGCGAAAACATCCTCCTGTCGAAAGAACTGGTGACGATCCACACCGGGGTCCCCATCCAGTTCTCCCTCGACGAGATGCTCACCCAGCCCCTCGACAACAGCGCCTGCCGCGACCTCTTCTCCGAGCTCGAATTCACCACCCTCCTCAAAGAGCTGGCTCCCTCCGCCGACAACACCCCCATCGTCTACAACACCCGCCCCACCCCCGCCGAGCTTGCCGCGATCCTCACCGAAGCCCGCCGCCGACCCACCGGACTCGCCATCGCGATCCTCCCCGACCCCCAATCCCTCTCCGAAGAGGTAGCCGACACCACCACCGACCCTGAGTCCCCCGAGGCCGAACCCGAGCCCGCCCAGCCCCAGACCATGTCCCTGTTCGGAACCCCTGACGCTGCTCCCCTGCCCCCGGTCCCCCAACAGGACCTGGCCTGCCGCCTCGGCCTCTCCGCCTCCCCCAACGCCGCGCTTGAGGCCTCCCTCGACGCCACCGGCCTGCGTGAAGCCCTTGAAGACGCCACTCTCCCCAAGCAGGTCCACGACCTCAAGGCCGTTCTCCGCGCGCTCGCGCCCCACAACATCACCCTCCGCGGCGCCGTCACCGACGTCATGCTCCAGTCCTACCTCGTCAACCCGACCCATGGCTCCCACACCCTGGTCGACATCGCCGCCCGCACCACCAGCCGCGCCCTGACGCATCAGCCTACCAAGCAGAATCCGACCGACCCCAACCGCCTTCCCGAAGCCGCCGCCGCCATCCACCGCCTCGCAGCCGCCCTCAGCCAGCACCTGGAGGAGTCCGCCGCGACCGCCGCGACCAATCAGAGTGCCCACCCCGAAGGCAGCCCCCTCAACCCCAAATCGACCCTCAAAGAGGTCTACGAGCACATGGACCTCCCGCTCGTCCCCGTCCTTCTCAGGATGGAGCAGGCCGGAGTCCGCATCGACCCCGAAGTCCTCCGCTCCATGTCCTCCCGCCTCGCCGTCGACATCGACACCCTCGCCGAGCGCATCTACTCCGACTCCGGCCACCGCTTCAACATCAACTCACCCAAGCAGCTCGGCGAGATCCTCTTCAACCAGATGGGCCTCCCAAAACCCATGAAGTACGGCAAAGGCAAGGTCGTCTCCACCGCGCAGGACGTCCTCGAAGAGCTTGCGACAAACCACCCCATTGCTGCCCTCGTCATCGAGCACCGCCAGCTCCAGAAACTCAAGTCCACCTATCTCGACGCTCTGCCGCAGCTCGCCGACGTCCAGGGCCGCATCCACACCACCTTCAACCAGGTCGGAACGGCGACAGGCCGCCTCTCCAGCACCAATCCCAACCTCCAGAACATCCCTACCCGCACCGCCATCGGCCGTGAGATCCGTGCTGCCTTCATCGCCTCCCCCGGCAACCTGCTCATGTCCGCCGACTACTCTCAGATCGAGCTCCGCCTGATGGCCCACTTCTCGCAGGACCCCCTCCTGCTCAACGCCTATCGCACCGACCAGGACATCCACACCCTGACCGCCGCCGAGGTCTTCGGAGTCGATCCCGCGACGATGTCGAAAGAGACCCGCGCCCGCGCCAAGGCCGTCAACTTCGGCATCGTCTACGGCATCTCCCCCTTCGGCCTCGCGGCGCAACTGAACATTCCCCAGGCCGAAGCCAAGCTGTACATCGAGACCTACTTCGACCGCTACAAGGGCGTCCGCGCGTTCATCGACCAGACCCTCGAAACCGTCCGCACCGACCAATCCGTCCGCACCGCCTTTGGTCGCATCCGCCCCATCCCCGACATCACTTCGCGCAACCCCAATATGCGCGGATTCGCCGAACGCACCGCCGTCAACACCCCCCTGCAGGGAACCGCCGCCGACCTCATCAAGCTCGCCATGATCGCCATCGACCGCAAGCTCACCGAGCGGCGCATGCGATCCCAGATGACGCTCCAGGTCCACGACGAACTCCTCTTCGACGTTGTGCCCGAAGAGCAGGAAGCCATGACCCGGCTGGTAAAAGAAGAGATGGAATCCGTAGCCGAATTCTCCATCCCCATCATTGCCGAAGTGGGTCTGGGCCAGAACTGGCGGGATATCAAGTAATGCGAAGGGAATGGAGCCGATGAGCGGAGTTGAACCGCTGACCTACTGATTACGAATCAGAGCGCCCCTAAGCCTTACCCTACCTGTAAGCCTTTATCCTTGTACGATTTACAGCAGCGGAAAAACGTTCTGCCGGGTCATTGTGTCAGATTTTGTGTCTTTGCATCCTGTACGGCGATGGCCCGATCCCGGTTGATTTGGTTGACGGCGATGACGCCCTCGGCCATCCCGGTATGGATATAGCGCATCGTCGTGCTGATGCGGGTGTGGCCCACCATGCTTTGTACGAGCTTGGGGTTGCCAGTGCTCTCGCAGAGGTTCGTCGCGAGGGTGTGGCGGGCGGAGTAAAGGACGAGACTGCCTGGGAGACCGGCGCGTTTCGCCGCTCGCCTGAAGGTCTTGGTGTAGTTCTCGATGTGGCCACTCTTGGTAGTGCGGCCGTTCTTGTTTCCGTCTGCCGGAAAGAGCCAGACGGTTCCCGGCTTCTGAGACTTCGCCCGTTCGATCAGCGCCCCGTAGAGGCGGTCACTGAGCGGAATCCATCGATCCGCCTTTTTGGACTTCCCGCCTTCGAGATAGACCGCCCGTCGCACGAAATCGACGTTCTTCCAGGGCAGCGCGATTGCCTCGCACGGCCGAAAGCCCGCGTCGAAGATCAGGAGCGCGATATCCCCGAGAGGCTGTCCAGCCTTTGACAGGAAGCAAGCCTCCTCTTCAGGCGAGTACACGGCGGATCTCTCCTTCTCGGGCCGAAGGGTTATCTTCGGCTGGCGCGGCAACAGCCCCTCTTCCCATGCCAGATTCAGCATGCGCTTGAGGACCCGAAGCGCGTTGTTTGCATTCGATCCGGATCCGCTGATCTCCAGGCGAACCGCCTCTCGATTCGTAATCTGATCGATCCGCATCCCCGCGATGGGCTGGGCGTTCAGAAGTCGACAGCCGTTGGCGTAGTACAGCCGTGTCTTCAGCTTCGGCATGAATGCGACCTGGCTTAGAAAGTCGACGGCGTACTCCCGTAGGGTGGGCATTTTCCGAAGGTGAGCGGGCATTAGACCCTGCTCGACCTTTGCCATGAGTTGTGACTCGACGGTCCGCGCCTGGGTTATGGTCTGGGATTTCGTCGTGCCCCGATATCTACGCCCGCCAACTGAAAAGGCGTAGTGATATGTCTTTCCGCGTTTAGTGAGTGCCAAGGCGATTCTCCACGATGCCTCGTGCGCCTGGCTCCCGGCTGCTCTCTCTGATGTACGTGAGTACATCGTCTAGATCATACGCAACCCTTCCCACGGTCTTACAGAATCGCGGCCCCCGGCCCTCCACGCGCCACCGACCGAGCGTGCCTTTGGGGCGATTGAGGATCTTTGCAGCCTCTTCAGGTTTTATCAGGGTGGGAACTTTTCGTTGGCTCAAGGGTTTCCTCGCTGCGTTATGTATACACACATGCAAAGCCAATAAACAAGCACTAAATGACGCAATAATTATTGTGTTGACATTTGATGTATGCACACATACGCTCACGGTCATACCACCCATGGAAAACACAATCCATCCCGCCAAGAATCTCCTCGCGAGAGTCGCCGCATTCCTTGAAGGCCTCTTTCGTCCGTGTGCTCATCGGAACTCAGGCTGGCCGGTCTCAGGGGTTCAGCGGTGCTTCGACTGTGCTCGTGTTCGCAGCTATGCCATTGGAGCGCGTCCGGGCTCCTGGCACTCGGAGGTGCTCTAGTGGTGAAACCATCTGAGCCGCAAGAAACGTCGGAGCGCGATTCGCTTGGCGCTGCCAAAGGCATCCTGATTGGCTTGCTTATCGGCCTGCTTTTCTGGGGACTTCTGGTTGCGACACTCAAGCCCTGCGTCAAGGTCATCGTGACGGTGGCGGGTGTGTGGCTTTTGGTTATGGCGGTGACGCTATGAGCCTGCCCTTCTTTGAGCAATCCGCACCCATCGTGCTTCCCGGTGCCTTGTTCGCCGGTTCCGACTACGTTCCCAAGCGCGACGAGGAACGGTTGACCAAGCAGATCGATTGCATTCGGACGTTCGTCAGCGATGGCGTTTGGCGGGGAGTGGGGCAACTCGCCAAGGAACTGCGCAGGGCGTATCCCAAGGTCATCTTCCCGGAGAACTCAGTGCAGGCCCAGCTCCGGAACCTGCGCAAGCTCGGGTACCGGGTTGAGAAGCGGAACGTCGCCAAGCGTGGGCTCTGCTTCGAGTACCGCGTCCTTCCGCCCCTGGCTCCGGCTGCCGAGCAGCTTTCCATGGGGGTGAGCCAGTGAGCCAGACACAAGAGGAATGGCTGGCGGAGCGTCGGCTAGGGATTGGCGGGTCGGATGCCGCCTCGGTCCTAGGAGAGAAGTACGGATGTCCTCGTGCTCTCTTCCTCGACAAGACGGGGGTCGAGCCGGACTACTTCCACACCGAGGGCGAGCTGAACCTATTCCGCCGCGGTCATGCGCTGGAGCCGATCTGTGCGGCGCGGTTCGTGGAGGAGACGGGTATGCGGGTTCGCCGGATGGCGGCTCGGGTATCGCAGAACAGGCCGTGGATGCGCGTCAACGTAGACCGGTGCATCTTGTCTGTCGACGAGGATGGACCCGGCTACCTGGAGTGCAAGACGGCCAATGAGAGCGTCTTTGCCGACATGCAGGCGCATGGGATGCCGGAGCATTACATCCTCCAGGTGCAGCATGGGCTTTCTGTTACCGGCTGGAAGTGGGGCGAGTTTGCGATCCTCGAACCCTACACCTTCCAGTTCATGCACTTCCGGTTCAAACGCGATGAGGCGCTGATTGCGGTGGTGCAGGACAAGGAAGAGGCATTCTGGCGGATGGTGCAGGCGGGCGAGATCCCGGCCAAGCTTCCCGACTTCGCGGATGACCGCTGCACGAAATGCGTGTATCGGCGCGGATGCCGCAACGCCGAGGCGTTGCCCAAGGTGAAGCGGACGAAGAAGGTTTACGTCCCGGACACCACTCCCGAGATTGACATCCTCGTGGGCAACATCAAGCAGCTCGACGCCCGATTGGAAGAGGCGGCGGCGCTGAAAGAGATCGAGCGGACCAAGCTCCAGATCCTGATGGGGGACCGTGACGCTATCGCGGTTCCGTCGCAGGGAAAGAAGGTCTCTTACACACTTCAGAGCGGGTCGCTGCGTTGGGATGCCCAGGCGCTCGATGCTGAGAAGCCCGAGCTTGCGGCGAAGTACAAACGGCGCGGCGAAGCCCACAAGGTAATGCGCATGTACGACATGAACGAGGTGGAAGCTTGAACGGAATCGCAAAGGCTTTGAGTGGGTTGGGTGGGCTCCCGTACGAACAGTACGCGATGTCCCCACGGGAGATCGGCAAGGTGCTCGGCATCAGCAGACAGGCGGTAGAGAAGATCGAAAGGAGGGCGCTCCGCAAGCTCGCTTTGGCGTTTGGTCCGGAACTTGAACTGATGAACGAGACGGCGGAGTACCTCATCGACCGTCGCAGTGAACGGAATCAGGGACACGGGATCATCCGCCTATGAAGATCACCCGGATTACCGCAAGCGCCGCCCGCAAGGTTCCGCACCCTTCTTTGGAATACGCCAGCATCTCGACCCTCGTCAGCCTGGAGGCGCAGATGCAGGATGGCGACGATCCAGCGCGGTGTCTCCATGACCTTCAGACGCGTGCGGATCGGTTCGTCGACGCTCACACGCAGCAGCTCGTCAACCGCCAGAGCGGAGCCGGACTCCACTGGAAATCTCAACAGGCAACAGAAGCCCGGTCCGCGAAGCTGGCGGCCAAGCATGGCGGAAATGGCGAGGGTAAATAGATGAGTGCAGCGCATGTGATGGAGTTCCCCACCGTGGCGAAGAAAACCGGAGCGGCAAAGATCGACATGCCGCTCTCCCAGTTGCAGGCGGCGCTGGGTAAGATCGATCCGGCCGTCCCGCCGGCGTCGTGTCACCTCCCGATTCTGCAGAACGTTCGATTTGAATCGCTGGCGGCGGGGCTGTCGCTTACCGTCTCTGACCTCGATCTTTCGATGCGCGTGACGCTTCCCGGCGTGACGGGGCCGCATACGCCGTTCCTTATCTCGACGGAACGGCTGATGAGCTATGCCAAGTTGCTTCGTGGCGATAGCGTCTCGCTCTCACCTGGCGACCGCCGCGCCACGCTGAAGTGCAATAGCACCGATGGGCGGGTGCGCACGGTGACGCAGCTTCCGCTCTCGGCGCTGGCCAACTATCCTGCGACTCCGTTCAGCGACGCGGCGGGCGGGCTGGAGATTCCGCAGTCGGTTCTCCTGCGGATGGTGGATTATGTCGCCTTCGCGATCTCGAAAGATGGGGGGAAGCATGTGCTCGACGCGGCGCTGCTGGAGGCTGAGGGCAACAAGATGCGGCTGGTGGCGACGGATGGCCACCGGCTCGCCTGCTACACGGTGAGCGTCGACCAGCCGACCCGCTTTCTGCCTGTCCTCCTTCCCTCCGCGCTGCTGAAGGCGCTTGGAAAGGTGCTGGACGAGACGCAGGATCGGAACGTGGTCATCGCCGACGAGGAGCCGAACCTCTCGCTGCTGATTCGTCAGCCGATGCCGCTGCACATGACCCACCGCAAGCTTACGGGCCAATTTCCGAACTATCGGGCGGTGATGCCGGCGGCGTTCGAGGCGGTGGTGACTGTGGACGCGGCGGAGATGATGCTCTCGCTCCAGCGGTGCGTTGCGATGATCGACCGCGAGACGCAGTGTGTCGTCCTGACCGTGAGCCCTACGCTGATCCAGATGCGGGCCGTCGACAAGTCCGCAGGCGAGACAGAGGAAGAGGCCGAAGCGAAGTCCAAGGACAACTTCAAGCCCTTCCGAATCGCGTTCAAGGGCTCGTACATGGTCGAGGTTCTGAAGCGCATCGAGGGCACTGCCACACTCGGCTTCGGCAAGGCGGGGGGCCTAAGCCCGATGCATGTCAGCTCCGAACCGGCGACCGGCGAACGGTTTGAGTACGTGGTGATGCCCATGAACCTCGACGGGAAAGGACGTTAGCCATGGCCTTCCGCGGTGCAGGGCAACGATTGAGCGCGCCTCGTCCAGGTGGAGCACTGGCGATGATGCGGGAGGTCCGGACGGTGGGGGAGTTTGCGCCATGCTCACCGTCCGGTGCAAACGAGTTGCACTGGCGGGAGATGGCGGCGGCGGAACGGTGCAGGGCGGACGGATACCTGGCTGAAATTCACGATCTACGGAAGTCTCTCGCGGGAGCCTTGCGGATGGTCCTTGCGAAGGAAGAGACGAAAGGCGACACCCTCTAGATGGACTACCTCGAATTCCTGTCCTCCAAATTCAAGTTCACCCAGGCCTTCGGATTCGAGCTGAGTCCCACGCTCGTGCATCCGATGCTGAAGCCTCACCAGCGCGACCTCGTCTGCTGGGCCGTGCGGCGCGGGCGAGCTGCGGTGTTCGCGGCATTCGGCCTGGGAAAGTCGCTGATCCAGATTGAGATCCTGCGGGCCATTCATAACCATGACGGCGGGTCGGTGCTCGTCATTGCTCCGCTGGGTGTGCGCCTGGAGTTCATCCGAGACGCGGCCAAGGTCGGGATTACCTTTCGCTTCGTCCGTAGCTCGGCGGAGGTGACGGGACCGGGATTCTACCTGACGAACTATGAATCGGTTCGGGATGGAAAGCTCGAGGTCAATCTCTTCACGGCCGTCTCGCTCGATGAAGCTTCGGTCTTGCGGAGCTATGGGTCGAAGACGTATCAAGAGTTCCTGACGATGTTCGGGGATATCAAGTACCGGTTCGTGGCCACGGCAACGCCAAGCCCGAATCGGCATAAGGAACTGATCCATTACGCAGGCTTTCTGGGCGTGATGGATACCGGGCAGGCGCTTACCCGGTTCTTTCAGCGGGATAGTTCCCAGGCTGGCAACCTGACGTTGTATCCGCACATGGAGCGCGAGTTCTACCTGTGGATGCACTCCTGGGCAATCTTCATTCAGACACCGTCGGATCTCGGCTACTCCGATGAGCGCTATGCGTTGCCTGAGATGACGGTGCGGTATCACGAGGTACGTGCCGGGAGTCTCGGCGGGAGGATCGACCGGGATGGACAGGTGAGGCTCGTGAACGATGCGGCGCTCGGCCTGAAAGATGCGGCTGAGGAGAAGCGCAACAGCATCGTGGAGCGCGTGGCCAAGGTCGCCGAGATCATCGCGGCTGCGTCTGGAGATCACTTCATCGTGTGGCATGACCTTGAGGCGGAGCGCCATGCGCTGAACGCGGCAATCGACTGCATGGACGTGTATGGCTCCCAGGATATGACCGAGCGTGAGAGCCGCATCATGGCCTTCAGCGACGGCCGTTTTCAGGTCTTGAGCACCAAGCCCGAGATCGCCGGAAGTGGCTGCAACTTCCAGCGTTTCTGCCACCGCGCCATCTTCTGTGGAGTCGGCTACAAGTTCAACGACTTCATTCAGGCCATCTACCGGCTCCAGCGCTTCCAGCAGGAGCACCAGGTGGAGATCGACATCATCTACACCGAGACGGAGCGGGCCATCCTTGCGGAGCTGCAACGGAAGTGGGTCGAGGATACCCAGCTCCGGAGCCGCATGAGCGCAATCATTCGCAAGCATGGACTGTCGACCTCGGGAATGGAAGACGAGTTGCGCCGGACGATAGGAGTGGAGCGCCGGGTGGAGTCCGGGGAGAACTTCTCCGTCGCGCTGAACGACTGCACCGACGAAGCGGCGCGGATGGAAGAGAACTCAGTGGACCTGATCCACACGTCGATTCCGTTCGGAAACCACTACGAATACTCCCCGAGCTATAACGACTTCGGCCACAACGAAGACAACGCCGCGTTCTTCCGGCAGATGGACTATCTGACTCCCAACCTGCTTCGCGTTCTCCGGCCGGGACGCATCGCGGCGATCCACGTCAAGGACAGGATCCAGTTCGGCAATGTGACGGGCTACGGCATGCCGAGCGTGGATCCGTTCCATGTTGATTGCATCGTCCACTACCGCAAGCACGGCTTTATCTACATGGGCATGATTACCGTCGTGACGGATGTGGTCCGGGAGAATAACCAGACGTACCGGCTGGGCTGGACGGAGCAATGCAAGGACGGATCGAAGATGGGCGTAGGCTCTCCGGAGTACATCCTCCTCTTCCGCAAGCTCCCCACCGACACGGCGACAGCCTACGCGGATGTGAAGGTGGAGAAGACGAAAGAGAGCTACACGCGGGCTCGGTGGCAGGTGGATGCGCATGCGTTCTGGCGTTCAAGCGTATTCGTACGACGAAGTACAGGGTTTACGTGGTGGGGCGGGTCCGGATAGTCTATTGCGCTTTGTTTTGGACGTAGGCCGCTGGGGTGAGCTGGTGGAGGCTTTGTATGGAGCGGTTGGCGAGTCCGGGCAGGGTGGAGGTGAGATATTCGCGGATCGGCAGGCCGAGCCTGCGGCAGCTCTCGACGATGGAGAAGATCGCCGCGACCTTTGGGCCCGCCTCCTTGCTTCCCAGATGAATCCAGTTTTTTCTTCCGATCGCCACCGGTCGCATCGAATTTTCGGCAAGGTTGGTGCTCAACTCAAGCTCGGGATATTGAAGGAAGAGTACGAGCTTGCTCCATAAGGAAAGCGTGTAGTTGGCAGCCCTGCCGG
>JAMFSC010000092.1 GCA_026225095.1 bacterium | reverse complement strand
TAGCTGATCTGGTCATAGCCGTGCAGTGTCCGATCGTCCTGAATCCAGTTCGTCCCCTCCGCGCCAAGACCCTGGTAGCCACCATTGATCACAATCGTCGGAATACCTGGATTGGCATTGGTCGTATCTGCCGTGAACCCCGGAATTCCGAGCGCCGTGCCCGCTCCCGCGAGCCCATTCTGGGCAAAATAGTTCAGCTGGTTCGACTGGAACTTGTTGTATCCAAGTCGAAGATCGTTGATCACATTCGGAGTGAAGATGTACGTAAACCCGACTACCCCGTTCGAGTCCGTCGTCGGCGAATAACTCTGCGACGTGGTCACGATCGAGCCATTCACCGCGTTGCTCTTCTCGTATGTATATCGAGCGAAGAGCCGAATCTTCTCTCCAATGTTGTAGTCCACTCGGTCCAGCGTCGCATTCTTGTTGAATACGCTTGCGATCGGACCATTGAAGTTCGTTCCAGTACCAGATTGATTGGGATGAGGGTAGTAGGCAAGGAGTGCGTTGGCAATGGGCGATATATTGGTGACCTGATTTCTGACGTAAGCAACGCCATTTGCAGGATTCTTCAAACAAATACCACCCGTTAGCGGAAAGGGTGAACCTGCCACGGCTGGAGCGCAACCTGAAGGGCTGAGATCGAGCAACGCCGAGAAGTCCCCCGTCCGCATCGCATCGGTAATCAGTTGGCCCGTCTGCGTGGCCTGGGAGATACGACGCGTCCCCTCATACGATCCCATAAAGAAGGCCTTATCCCGCCCATTGTAAAGAAACGGAATCACAATCGGCCCACCCGCCTCTCCGCCGAACTGGTTGAAACGAAGCACCGGGGTGCGCGCTGTCGTCAGCGCGGTAAACGGCTTCGCGTTGAAAAAGTCGTTCTGCCCATAGTCGTACACCGTCCCATGCAGCTTGTTCGTTCCCGACTTCGTATCCACGTTGATATGCACACCCATGTACGCGCCATACTGTGCCGTGTAATTGCCGTTCTGCGTCTGCACCGCCGCCACCGCATCCGGATTCGGCGTCACCGGCGAGGAAGAGATCAGCGAGTTCATGATCGTAATTCCGTCCAGCGTCAGCGAGTTCGTCACCTCACGCGTACCCGCCCCGATGAAATTTGCTCCCGGAGGCACCCCCGTATAGCTCGTCTTCGGCCCCACGATGATATTTGAAGCGGTCGCCGCAAGTTCCATGACCCGCCGCGTATTCATCGGCAGGTTTTCCACCTGCTTCGAGGTAAGCGTCTCACCGATGACCGCATCGTCGGTAGACAGAGCGGGAGTATCCGCAGTGATCGTGACCGACTCGCCGCTCGATCCAACTGAAAGAGCGACGTCGGTGCGAACTGAGAGATTCAGGGTCACGATGACGCCTGTGGTCGTGGCTTTACGGAAACCCGAGAGTTCTACCGTCACGTCATAGACGCCAGGAAGAACAAACGGAATGGAATAGTATCCCTCCGCGTTCGTGCTCCCCGCGTATCCGACCTTCGTTTCGCGGTTAACTCCGGTAACCTTTGCTCCAGCGACGACAGCTCCCGACGGGTCGGTGACCGTGCCGACGAGCGAGGTATTGTTCGCGACCTGTGCCTGCCCCACGAGCGCAGACAGCAAAAAGATGCAACATGCAAGGATCTTCTTCATAGTAATGTGGACTCCTGTGACCTCGGCAGTGCCGGGATAAGTGCTGCAATGAAATAGGTCGTCGATTCTCGGGAAATTGCCCTGTCAGAAATAGACTATTCGCAACGAATGGATAGAATGTCGCCATCTGATCACAGCCCGGACGGTCTGTCATCAGTCAGTTGCCACATAGGGATCTAGGACAAAGAGCCTAGATCTAGGCTACGTATGCACTAATCGAAGTGCACAAGGCCGCGTTGCAGGGCATAGATCGTCGCCTGCGTGCGATCCCGGGCGCCCATCTTGTCCAGCACGGAAGATACGTGTATTCGTACCGTCTTCTCCGCAATGCGGAGTTGCTCCGCGATCTCGCGGTTGGAGCGTCCCTGCGTGATGCACACCAGGACCTCCCCTTCGCGCGGCGTCAGTTCTACGGCCGGCATGCGCTCTGCCAGACGATCGAGCGCAACCCTCGGAAGATAGCGTAGATCGCGGTCCACACTCTGAATCGCGCTGATCAACTCTTCGCCGCTGGCATCCTTCGTCAGATATGCCATCGCACCCGCACGGACTGCCCGATAGATGTCTTCCGAGCCGTGATAATTCGACAGCACTACGATGCGGGCAGGAGGTGGCATCTTTCGCAGAATCGAGATCACCTCGAACCCGCTCACCCGCGGCAGGCGCAGGTCGAGCACCACCACATCCGGTCGCAGGGACCGGTACAATTCAATGCCGTGCTCCCCATCCGACGCCTCGCCAACGATGCGGATCTGGGCATGTCCAGCGAATACCGACTGCAGTGCCATGCGCGCAAGGAAGTGATCCTCGATCAATAGAACGCGGATCTGCTTCATCAACGTGCCTCCGGAGATTTCATTCTTACACGAGATTTTAATCCGTCTTTGCTGACCGATGCCAGCGCACTCTCATCTTCGTTGACCGGGCGTCACCGAGGAGTCATTAAACCCCGATCCAGGGCACGATATGGTGCTCCTGGTTGTGTGGTTGATTGATCACCTGGAAGCTCACCTCGACGACGACCTCCGTGCCGCTATCCGCATAGCTCGTCAGGCGCAGCGACCCACCCAGCTTGCGCGCCCGCTCTTCCATCACCGGGATCCCGAAGTGTCCAATGCGCTTGGCAGCATCGGACAACTGGAACCCCCGCCCGTCATCCCGAACGATCAGCCGCAGCGAGTCCGCCTCATAGCGCAAATGGATCTCGATGCTCGACGCATCCGCATGACGCAACGCGTTCGTCACTGCTTCCTGACCGATGCAGACCAGGTGATGCACCGCTCCCGGCGCAATCGGAATCTCCGAGCCATGCACCTCGAAGGTCGTGGCAACCGTATCCCGCAGACGCAGTGCCGCGATGGCCCGCGACAGCGCATGCGAGAGGATATTCGTCAGCTCCTCCGAGTCCCGCAGATCCCAGATAATCCGCCGCGCCTCCGCCTGGCAGTGCGAGACCATACTCCTCGCCAGCTCACAGGAGGACGCCGCCGGCGTCGCCTCGTCGCCCGCATCCTTGAACAGCTTCGCCGTCGCCTCCAGTTGCCACGAGATTGCCGCGAATCCCGCCATCAGCGTATCGTGGCAGTCACTCGCAATCCGGTTCCGTTCTTCGAGCACAATCCCCATCTGCCCCTTCAGCAGTTGATCGCGTTGGCTCAGCAGCTGTGCCGCCAGCGCCACCAGTCCCCCCGCGAGCAGCAGGTAGAAGTACCACGTCTGGTAGAAAAAGGGCAGTTGATGAACCGGAAGCACGGCCACCTGCGCATCCCACGGCTGCCCCGGCCGATGAACCTGCACCTCAAACCGATACTTCCCCGGCGTCAGCCTGCGATAGTGCGCAATCTGGTCGTGCGTCACCGTCCAGTCCAGGTCGTAGTCATCCAATCGATAGCGAAACTCAAGATTCGGCGAGGCCGGACTTCCTCCGAAGAACAGAATCACCTCCGGATGCCCAGGATCAAGCGAAAGCTCCTGCCCCTGACGCAACGTCGCCGGATCGAGTTCACTCGTAAACGACCATCCCCGGATCACCGCCTTCGGAGCTCCCACTGGCGTAGCGGCCCCTGGCGTTATCGCCCCCGCATCCTGTGCCGGAGCTGGAACCGACGTGTCCGGCAGAGGCGCGATCTGAGCCGTCAGCCGCAAATCGCCCATGCCGCCAGCCAGCAGCAGGAGCAGCGTCAACCTCAGGAGTCTCTCGGCCATTGACTCTAAGGCACCACATCCGCTGCCCCTTGCGCAAGCGCTAAACACCGCCATCGCCTCAGCAGCGTCTAAAACGCCGTCATTCCTGCTCGAGCGCCCGCTCCGGATGCACCACCAGCCAACACAGCGACCCCATCACCGCCATCGCAGCCGCGACCGCAAAGGAGGTCGTCCAGCCAAACCTCTGCGCGATCCAAGGCGTCAACGACGCCGTCAGGGCCCCGCCGATCTGCCCGCCCATATTCACCAGAGAGGAGAACACGCCCGAGCTCCGCCCCGCAATATCCACCGAAACCGACCAGAACGTACTCTGCGAAAGATAAAGCGCACCAGCCCCGCCCGCCAGAATCAGGCCGGCAAGCTGTGGACTCCGCACCTGCGACCCAAGCACCAGGAAGATCGCCGTCAGAAACAGCGAGACCGCCGCTAGGTAACACCGACCAACCCTCAGCCCATGGCTCAACGTCAGCCGGTCGGACAGAGCGCCGCCTACCAGGCTGAAGATCGTCATGCAAAGAAATGGCAACATCGCATACCGGGCGCTCGACTTCAGATCGAATCCCCGCACCTGCGCCATGTATAGAAAGAACCAGCTAAAGAACACCCACGCGATATAGCCAAAGCTGAAGTACCCAGCCATCAGCGCCGCCAGGTCCTTCCGCGCGAAAATCGCCTTCCAGGAGATCTTCCTGCTCCCCGGCGAAACGTCCGAGTCCGTCGAATACAGCGTCAGCCCCGCCCGGATCTCCTTCAGCTCCGCTCGCGAGACGCCAGGATGTTCCTCAGGAGTATCCCGCGCGAAGATCCACCACACCGCGCCTGCGAAAAATCCGATCGCCGCCGAGAACCAGAACGCCGCCCGCCAGCCCTGACCCAGGATGATCCACGTCAGCAGAGGCGGTGTCAGCCCACTCCCCGCCCCCACCCCGGCAAAGATCAGCCCATTGATAAACCCGCGCTCCTGCTGCGGAACCCACCGTGCCACAAACTGGTTGGCCGCCGGATAGATCACCGCCTCACCCGCTCCAAGCACAAAACGCACGCCGATCAGAAGCATCACCGCATGGGGTATGTTCGAAGGCAGAATCGCCGTCAGCGCCGTCGCGATACCCCACCAGAAGACACCGATGGTCAGTACCCTGCGTGGCCCGAATCGCGCCGCCAGGATTCCCGCTGGAAGCTGGAACCCTGCGTACCCAATCAGAAATGCCGAAAAGATCCATCCCAGTCGCTGATTGCCAAGGCCATACTCCCGGCTGATCTGTAAACCTGCGATAGAGATGTTGGTGCGGTCCAGGAATGCGACTCCACTTAGGACAAAGAGCCAGAAGGCCAAAAAAAATCTGACTCGGGTGCGGCGTACGACAGCCATCGTCGTCTCCTGTTCAGCAACGGGTGCGGGTGTCTATGATCCTCTTTGCACTCTAACCCATGGCCCCCGGCCTTATCCTGTTGCACATAGGGCATATGTCCCAAGATCGCGACGATTTGTCTGCGCCCCCGCAAAACTATTTCCCAATCCCGATCAGATGTTATGCGCCTGACATAGCCATGCCATCGTCGATAGAATTTTCCACAGCGGAATGAATCTGCTCGCGGGAGGAGTCTCGATCGCACGACAAAGTACTCCGATTCTCCACAGCATCAAAGGAGAACGACCGGTGCCGTCCTCGTCCAGGCGCCGCGCCGCCGAAATCCCGCCTCAAAGCCTCTCCGCAAGTTATCCTGTACCCATTCATCCGTTTTCTATCCCAGATTCATCTCAAAATCCCCCTAAAGAAGGTGGCCACCCCCGCATGCGTCAACGCCTCGAACGCCACTTCGCCTTCGCCGCCCACCAGACCACATGGCGCACCGAGATCCTCGCCGGCCTCACCACCTTCGTCACCATGGCGTACATCATCTTCGTCAACCCCGCCATCCTCTCCCAGACCGGCATGCCCCTCGCCGCCGTCACCACCAGCACCTGCCTCTGCGCCGCCTTCGGCTCCATCCTCATGGGCTCGATCGCCAACTATCCCCTCGCCCTCGCCCCCGGCATGGGCCTCAACGCCTACTTCACCTACACCGTCGTCAAGGGTATGGGGATCTCCTGGCAGACAGCCCTCGGAGCCGTCTTCCTCTCCGGCGTCATCTTCCTTCTGCTCACCTTCGGAGGCATCCGCCAGAAGCTCGTCGGAGCTATCCCCCACGAGCTCCACTCCGCCGTCGCCGGAGGCATCGGCCTCTTCATCGCCTTCTTCGGTCTCCGCAACTCCGGCATCTTCGTCCCCTCCCCCGCAACGACGGTGAACCTCGGCAACCTCCACTCCCACCCCACCCAGCTCGCCATCGTCGGAATCATCCTCATC
>JAMFSC010000091.1 GCA_026225095.1 bacterium | reverse complement strand
CCGCTTTCGCGACCCCAACAGCTTCAAGGAGACTCGCCACATCGTCGTCAAGGACGGATCTTCTACGATCGATCGGCTCAACGAGCTGGAGTACGTCAAAGGCGAGATCTTCGCCAACGTCTGGCACTCCGACCGCATCGCCCGCATCTCGCCCCGCGACGGCCACGTCATCGCCTGGATCGACCTCACCGGCATCCTGCCCGACAGCCAGCGCATCGACGCCGAGTCCGTCCTCAACGGCATCGCCTACGACCCCCAGAAGGACCGCATCTTCGTTACTGGCAAGCAGTGGCCCACCATCTTCGAGATCAAGGTCGTCCCCCGTTAGCCCTGCCAACCGGCAACAACCTGGGTGCCCCATTCATCACGTCTCTGTTTCATGTGATGTCGGGGTCCCCAACCGACGTACTTTGTCGGATGGGGTGAATCGGTGGGCATCGAGCAAAGCTCGCCCGCTTTCTTCCCCAACTCTGTAGAAATACAAGCATCCACTACCTGTGCTAGACTCCGTCCGCTGAGCGCTCGGTCGAAGAGCGCGCGCCGAACCTGCTCCCCATCCCTGAAGGCTCGCAAGCAGCATTCGACGGGAGACAACCATGTTCAAGCCGTTCTATGTGCTCCTCGCGCTTCTGCCTCTGGCCGCCACACTCCAGGAACCAGCCCCGATTCCAGCCCTCGTCATCCCGCCCGAAGCCGCGGCCCTGGTCAACCCAACCAAATCCACCCCTCAGGGCCTCGCGATGGCGCGCAAGATGTACGGCTACGACTGCGCCATGTGCCACGGAGCCAACGGCAACGGCAAGGGCGAACTGGTCGACTCCATGAAGCTCACCCTCAAGGACTACACCGACCGCGCCTCGCTCCAGTCCCGCACCGATGGCGAACTCTTCTACATCATCCAGAAGGGCTCCGGCCCCATGACCGGCGAGGGCGACCGCCAGAAGCCCGCCGAGATCTGGAACATGGTCACCCTCGTCCGATCGTTCGCGAAGAACTAGCCCGCTCATTTGCCAAGAACTGAAGCCCCCAAGCCAAGTTGCTGCCTTGAAAGGGCGGGACTTCAGTCCCGCCGATAGGTGACGGCTCTATGCGGCTTTAGCCGCTGAGGGAATGCCGGAAGCGTCGATTCTTTAAGTGTGCTCTTTTGTCTCAGCCACAGTCTTCGTCAAAGGCCGCAGCAGCGGGAACAGGATCACATCCCGGATCGACCGCGACCCGGTCAAGATCATCGTCAACCGGTCGATCCCGATGCCCTCGCCCCCGGTAGGCGGCAGCCCATACCCCAGCGCCCGCACGTAGTCCTCGTCCATCTGGTGCGCCTCATCGTCGCCCCGGTCGCGTTCGGCAAGCTGCATCTCGAACCGCCGCCGCTGCTCGCCCGGATCGTTTAACTCCGAGAAGGCATTCCCAACCTCAAACCCACCGATGTAGAACTCAAACCGCTCCACCCACTCCGGCTCATCCGGCTTCTGCTTGGAGAGCGGCGAAACGGCAAGAGGGAAGTCGTAGATGATCGTCGGCTGAATCAAGTGCTCCTCTGCGAGCCGTTCGAACAAAGTCGCGATAGCTTTACCTACCGGCTCTCCCTCGTGTAGCGAACGCAGACCGCTCTCTAGCTCCGCGATGGCATTCACAGCCTCAACCTGGCGCTCAGTTGTACTAGAGGCTATGTCTATTTTGCGGATTAAGCTGATCGCATCCTCGAGCATGAATTCGAAGCTGCCGGAAGACGCAAATCTGTCGAAGCTGGGAGGCGGTCCTGCAATGGGGCGCCAATGCTTGACGATCGCTTCCCTCATCGACAACTTCGTCCACTTCGCCAGATCAATCTCCACCACCTCACCCGCCCGTGGCCCCTTGGGAATCGGGAACTTCGTCACAGTGCTCCCATTCACCTCCTGGGCCACAAACGAGATCACCTCTTCCGTCAAATCCATCAGGTCGTGATAGTTCGCATACGCCTGATAAAACTCGAGCATCGTGAACTCAGGATTATGCTGCGTCGAGATCCCCTCATTCCGGAAGTTCCGGTTGATCTCATACACGCGATCCAGCCCACCCACCACGAGCCTCTTTAAATAAAGCTCCGGAGCAATCCGCAGGTTAAGCTTCAAGTCCAAAGCATTATGGTGTGTCTCGAAAGGCCGCGCCGCCGCGCCCCCCGCGATCCCCACCAGCATTGGCGTCTCCACCTCTAAATACCCGCGCGAGTCAAAGAACGTCCGTAGCGCCTTCAGCACCTTCGCCCGCTTCACAAACACCTCGCGCACGTTCGGCGGAGCCGTCTCCACTGCAACCGGCTTCGCCTCGTCGGAATAAGCATAAGGCTCTGTATTGTTCGCAACAGCCGGAGCCGGCCCATGCTCCACCTGCTTCACCGACGCGCCCGTATTCATAAACAGATCGACATACCGCTGCCGGTACCGCAGCTCCACATCCTCGAGCCCGTGGTACTTATCCGGCAGCGCCAGCATCGCCTTCGCCAGGAACTTCAGCTCCGACACCTGCAGCGTCGTCTCGCCCGTCCGCGTCACAAACAGCTTGCCCTTAACTCCAATGTGGTCGCCCAGGTCCAGCAGCTTATACAGCGCAAACGCATCGTCCCCGACATTGTCCTTGCGCACATAGATCTGCAGCCGCTGCCCGCCCTGCTGCAACTGCGCAAACCCCGCCTTCCCCTGCACGCGGATCTGCATCACGCGCCCGGCGATCGCCGCCTCCACCGGCTCCGCCTCGAACTGCGCCTCGGTCATCGGCTCGGCGACGTCGACGTACTTCGCCCGCAGCTCCGGAATCGTCGCCGTAAACAAAAACTGGTTCGGATACGTGGCCGCGGCCCGGCTCAGCCCGGCCCTTTCGCCGATCGCGCCAATCTCGCGCAGCTTTTCCTCGCGCAGGCGATAGAGATTCTCTTCAAACTCAGATTCAAACAAATTCGATACTGGCAATTTCGATCCTTTAGAGCCACAAGCTCGCAATCTATAGAGTATCGCGCCTCGCCAAAAGATCCGCCCAACAAAGTCCTTCGTGCGTTTCGCGCCCGGTGATACTCTTGCTTCGCTCCCCAAATCTCCGCATAGAAAGAGCCCCGAATGTCCTCAGAGCTGAACTTCGACAGGGCCGAATACACAACCGAGCCGACGCCGGAACTCGCCCCCGGCCCGGAGCTGATCGGCTCCGCCTGGAACCCGCCCGCGATCCCGGAGAACTTCCCCAAGGCCCTCATCGCGGGCACCATCGCCGCCTTCCTCGGCAGCTGCGCCTATGCCGCCTTCACCATCGTCACGCACATCCAGATCGGCTTCCTCGGCCTCTTCCTCGGCGCCTTCATCGCCGGAGCCATGATGCACCAGACCGGTCACATCGGCGGCCGACGCTACCAGATCGCCGCCGCGATCCTCACCTATTTCTCCATCTCGCTCTCGGCCCTGCCCGAGTATCTCTTCGCCATCCACAAGCAAGGCCGCGACATCGCCACCCTCTCCGCAAGGGCCTGGGCGCTCCTCTCCGGCCTCGCCATCGCCTCACCGTTCCTCGAGCTGACGGCCAACTTCGCCAGCGGAGCCATCGGCCTCTTCATTCTCTTCATCGCCATCCGCAGCGCCTGGAGAGCCGCCGCAGGGAAGATCCAGGCTCCCAGCGCGTAAAATAACCAAGCGATGCCCGACGAACCCAAAAAAGGCGGCAATCTCCACATGCTCGCCCAGGCCGAGTCGATGATCCAGGTCGCCATCGCCCTGCCTCTGGGCTGCGTCCTCGGCTGGCTCTTCGGCCACTGGCTCGACCAGCGCTTCCACCTGCGCTTCCTCGGCGTCACCGGTATCCTCCTCGGCGCCACCGGAGGCTTCATCCAGATCTACCGCACCGCGACCCGCTACCTCTCGAAACGCGAGTCGTCCGATTAGAGAAAAAAGGAACCCTTGAACACCAACGCTCTCTCTACCTTCACCGACGCCGACTTCCGGCGAACCATGCTCGGCGCACTCCGCCTCGAAGCCATCCTCGCCCTCGTCGCCGCGTCCCTTGTCCTCTGGCGCTTCGGCTGGCCCTCGGCCGCGCTCCTCGTCCTCGGCGCCATCATCTCCGGCTCCGGTCTATGGGAGTGGCTCCGCCTCATGACCGCCGTCATGGACCGCATGGACGCAGGCAACGCCGCCCGTCCCATGGGAGGCGTTCTCGTCGGCTTCTTCCTCCGCCTCGGCCTCAGCGTAGTGGTTCTGTATGTTAGTCTTAAGGCACTGCACGGATCTGTTTTCGCGCTCGCCGCGGGGCTCGGTTTGGGTGTCTTCTGCCTCACGGTCGAGGCTTTGCGAAGACTCAATCCCTAGTCCTCCGCAAGCGGAATCATTAGCCGTCGCACCAAAATCTCTATGCCGACACAGCTGATCATTACCCAACTTTTGAACCACCACTTCGCCGCGCCCGTCACGGCGATGCTGCGTTCGCTGCACATCCAGCCCAAGTTTCCGAACGCCCCCATCTCCGACGCGTTCTCGATGGAACTCCTCTGCTTCGTTGTTCTGCTGGTCTACTTCGTTGCGGTCCGCATCTCGCTCTCCATCGAGAAGCCCTCCGGCGTCCAGCACCTCGCCGAGATTACCCACGAGTTCATCAACGAGCAGAGCGAAAGCATCATCGGCCACGGTCACGAGCGCTTCAGCTCCTACCTCACCGTCATCGGCCTCTTCATCCTGCTGGCCAACCTCATGGGCCTGGTCCCGGGTCTCGAGTCGCCCACCGCCGACGTGGTCGTGCCCCTCGGCCTCGCCCTCACGACCTTCATCTACTACCACTACCACGGCATCCGCGCCAACGGCTTCGGCTACATCAAGCAGTTCCTCGGGCCCGTCTGGTGGCTCTACTGGCTGCTCCTGCCCATCGAGATCATCTCCCACTTCGCCCGCGTTCTCTCGCTCACCGTTCGTCTCTACGCGAATATGTTCGCAGGCGATCTCGTTACCCTGGCCTTCTTCTCGCTGGTGCCGGTGGGCATCCCGCTCATCTTCCTCGGACTGCACTTCGGCGTCGCCATCATCCAGGCCTACGTCTTCCTGCTCCTGTCCATGATCTATCTCTCGCTCGCTGTCTCGCACGAGCACTAGAGTTCAGTTTGCCAGCCCTGGGGCGCCCCCTCTTGGCCGGCACGCACCAACGCCGCATAGCGTGAGGGTGCCAGCACGGTGAGCATCAACCACCCACTGGCGGCGTATTCCGGGAGCATGGAGTTTCATCATGAAGAAGCTGCAATATCTGTTTATGTCCCTTTCGGCGCTTCTGCTGGCCACACCGGCCTTCGCGCAGGACGCTGCCGCCGCCCCCGCAAACCAGTGGGTTCCCCTCGCCGCCGCTCTCGGCATGGCGCTCGCCGCCGGCCTCTGCGGTCTCGGCCAGGGCAAGGCAACCGCCTCCGCCACCGAAGCGCTCGCCCGTAATCCCGGCGCCCGCCCTGGAATCTTCCTGTTCCTCATCCTCGGCCTCGCGCTCATCGAGTCGCTCGCCCTCTTCACCTTCGTCATCATCATCCTCAAGGTCAAGTAAGCCGACTCCAGCGCTTCACAGAAAAGCCTCCGCACCTCGCGGAGGCTTTTTTGTGCCCCACAATCCCCGTTTGCGACCAACGGAAGCACCGAGCAAAGCCCAATACAAGTCACGAAGTGACCGCCCCACGCGCAGTGGGCCCGTCCGGCAGGACACTCCTTAGCACAAAAAGAAGAGGCAGCCCGAAGGCTGCCTCTTCTTCCAATTCTCCAGCGCTAACGACGCCGAACCGGAGCCTTCTTGACCGGAGCAGCCTTCTTCGCAGCCGGCACAGCACCAGCGCTCATCGTGATCATCGCCGGACTCTGCGTATAGGAGTCATACGTTCCAGTCAGCGTAATCTTCGCACCAACCGCAGGAACCGTCTTCAGCGGAGTCGCCATGTTGAAAGTGAAGTCCGCCGCCTTGCTCTGCACCGCATCATCCGACACCGCAACCTTCACGACGCTGTCCGTGGCTTCGATCACGATCGCATCCGGAATCTCGACCGACTTGCCCTTGATGACCGCGAATACCTTATCCGCATCCTCAGGCGTACCGTTCTGCAGGATGAACTCCTTGTCGCTCAGTGCCAGCGTCGCAAGATCCGGAGTGCTCGTCACCGTCTGGTGCGCGATATCCGAGGCCTTCGGAGCCGGTGTGATGGTGAAGTCAGACGGCGGGTTCAGATTGGCCTTCGCAGCCGTCACCACCGCGTCATACCCATCTTCCTTACCGTGGTACTTCTTGTAGCAGTAGGTCGCGGTCGGCTGCAGCTTTGCCTTGAACGCATCCGGCGCATAGGAAGCAGCGCGCGTCGTGTAGAACGTGCAGTTCACGTAGTCCGGAGGCGAGGAGAGCAGGTAAGCCTGTCCCAGGTAAAACGTGTCCTGAAGCAGAGGACCCGGCTGCTGGGTATCCGCCACCGGAACCGAGCTCAGCTCCGACTTGTAGGCAGAGATCGCCCCGGGATAGTCCTTCTTGTTCAGCGCAGCCGCGCCAACCGCGCTATAAAAAATCGGAGAAGCCTTCGCCTTCAGTGCAGTGAAGTCCGCGTCCGACATGCCCTTGGGCGCAGTGGCCTCAGCCGTAATTCCCTTCTGGGCATAGCTGGCGGCGGAATCGAGCGCTGTCTGCAGAGCAGCCGGATCGGTGATCTGCGCCGCCTGGGACTGGCGCACATACACCTCGAAGATCAGCGCGCGCAGGTTCGTAGGATCGACCTGGAGCAAACGCTCCGCCGCATCCAGCGTCTTGGTCGGGTCGAATGCGCTGTACGCGACCATCAACTGCTGCAGCACATCCGCCTTGATCGTGCTCTGCGGGTAAGCCGTCAGGTACGCCTCAAGGGCGGGTGCCTTGGTCTGCGGCGTGGTCTGGCCAACCGCATTCTGATAGGCCTGGTATTCCGCGGGTGAAAGTTGAACCGAACTGCCGGCCTGCGCTGCCGGAGCAGCCGCGGTCTGTGCCAGCGCGACGCCTGTCCTGGATGCCATCGAGGCAACAGCGACAGCAGACAGGAGAGACGCAACCATAACTTTCTTCATGCAAAGCTCCTCAGTTCTCTAGTCCTACGATGCTGCCGCCGGTGTACCCGTCATCTTGCGATTTCGAGGATCTTTCCCGCGGTCAGAAAATATATTGCGATTGAGAGAACAGCGCGTTCGCCGCCTCCCATTTCCCGCCGCATCCCGCCCGATCGCTGGCACGGCAGGAAGGCAATCCTTCCATCCGGAGGCCAATGATGCGGATTATAGAAATCGCTCCCCACTCTTGCAAGTCCAAATCCCATCGAGCCTTGCACCAGCGCGTCGTGACACGGGAACGCGATCAAAGCTCTCTGCCGATCGTAACCGCAAAACCTCAAATTGCGGCCCTCCTTATCCACATTTCCCTGAATCCGCGCGTTGATTCCGCCCACCCCCCCAGCTAAAGTTGATCTATACCGGCCCATCCGCCCGCCAGATCCCACCGCCGGCAGATGCACCGCCCCGAGATTTATCAAGATTGACATCAAGATTGAGGTTCGATGCTTAAGCTCAAAAAGGTTCAGATCCTCGGCTTCAAATCCTTCTGTGATCGTACCGAAGTCCAGCTCGCAGGCATTGGCATCGCCGCCATCGTCGGCCCCAACGGCTGCGGCAAGTCCAACATCTCCGACGCCATCACCTGGGTCCTCGGCGAACAGTCCGCCAAATCCCTCCGCGGCATCAAGATGGAAGACGTCATCTTCGCCGGAACCCGCGACCGCAAGCCCACCGGCATGGCCGAGGTTTCGCTCACCCTCGTCGACCCCGAGATCTACGACAGCCAGACCCTCGACGCCGACGGCGACTTCGACTCCCAGGCCCCCGCCGCCTCCCACGAAGTCCCCACCCCCATCTCCGCCGACTGGGACGAGGCCCAGTTCCGCCAGCAGCGCGCCGCCGAAACCGAGGAGGCCGTCGCCGAGGCCCAGCCCGGAACCGTCATCGAGGGCGATACCCCTGCCCCCACCGCCGAAGGCGCCGAGAACCCCAACAACGTCGTCCTCAAGATCCGCCGCCGCAAGTTCGGCCGAGCCCCCATCCGCGCCGGCGAGCTCACCATCACCCGCCGCCTCTTCCGCTCCGGCGACTCCGAGTACCTCCTCAACGGCAAGATCTGCCGCCTCCGCGACATCCAGGACATCTTCATGGGCACCGGCCTCGGAGGCGAATCCTACGCGATCATCGGCCAGGAGCGCATCGGCCAACTCCTCTCCTCCAAGCCCGCCGATCGCCGCGGCATCATCGAGGAGGCGGCCGGAATCACCCGCTTCAAGACCAAGAAGCGCCTCGCCGAACTCCGCCTCGAATCCGCCCGCCAGAATCTCTCCCGCGTCAACGACATCTTCGAAGAAGTCACCAAGCAGATGGGCACCCTCAAGCGCCAGGCCGCCAAGGCCGAGCGCTACGCCGCCATCCGCGACGAGCTCCGCACCCGCCTCCGCGTCGTCCTCGCCAGCCGCATCGCCCAGCTCGACCACGACCACGCCGCCGCGACCTCCCAGATCGCCACCCTCGGCGCGAAGATCGACACCCAGGCCGCCACCCTTGAAGCGATGGACGCCCACCACAGCGAAGGTGTCCGCCAGGGCTATGCCCTCGATCAGCAGATCCGCGAGACCAACACCTCCGCCAACCAGGCCGCCGTCGAGCTCGAGCGCATCACCGCTCGCGTCGCCGCCAACACCGACCGCGTCGCCGAGCTCACCAGCCGCATCGCCCAGGGCAACGACGACCTCGCCACCGCCCGCGCCCAGCTCGCCCACCTCGCCGGCGATCTCGAGCAGCACAAGGCCTTCGCCGAGACCGCCAGCGCCGAATCCGGAGACTCCCGCGCCGAAGCCCAGCGCCAGCAGCAGCTCGCCCAGGAGGGTGTCCGCGCCCTCTCCAGCGCCGAGCAGCAGGCCGAACAGCTCCGTCGCCAGATCATGGAGCTCGTCCAGCGCGTCTCCCAGACCCGCAACGAGGAGACCCAGGCCGCCGCCGCCCTCGCCGGACTCGACCGCGAAGCCGAGCGCCTCCTCACCGAATCCGACCACGCCCGCCAGGAGCTCGCCACCCTCGGCCTCCAACGCACCCAGGTCCGGTCCTCCCACGAAGACGTGCAGGAGCGCCTCAAGCGCCTCGAATCCGAGATCGCCGCCCACCGCGCCCAGCTCGACCAGGCCCGCCAGCAGGAGTCCGCCAGCAAACGTCGCGGCGACCAGCTCCGCGGCGAACAGGCCACCCTCAACGGCCGCCGCAACTCCCTCGAATCCCTCATCCGCGAGCACTCCTACTCCACCGACACCGTCCGCAACATCTTCCGCGCCCACGCCCAGCGCGCCAAACAGAATCCCGCCGCCCCCACCTTCGCCCCCATCGGAACCCTCGCAGACTTCCTCGAAGTCGACGGCCAGTACGAAAAGGTTGTCGACGAGTTCCTCCGCGACGAGCTCAACTACGTCGTCGTCCGCTCCTGGGAAGACGCCGACAACTCCGTCCAGCTCCTCCAGAAGGACGTAGCCGGCCGCGCCACCTTCCTCGTCGCCACACCAGAGCCGGGTGCCCCATCTTCGCCGACGGTCCTATCGTCGGCTAAGGTGGGCGCGGACACCGTAGCGTCCCACGGTCTCATCGCCCTCCGCGACTGCATCCGCATCAATGCCCCCGAGGCCGCCGACAACTTCGCCCAGAGCCTCGAATCCATCCTCCCCAAGCTCCGCGACGGCTACCTCGCCCCCGACCCCGCCACGGCCCGCGCCCTGGCCCAGCAGTACCCCCAGTCGTTCTTCCTCTCCCCCACCGGCGAATCCTTCCAGGGCCTCACCGTCACCGGAGGCCGCCCCTCCGCCCAGGGTCCGCTCGCCCTCAAGCGCGAACTCTCCGAGGTCCAGGCCAAGGTCGCCACCGCCCAGGCCGAGCTCGCCAAAACCGACAAGAACACCGCCGACCTCCAGCACCAGATCGCCGACCTCAACCACGAGATCGAAAACCGTGGCCACGAGCGCCGCGACGCCGAACGCGAGGCCGCCAACTCCGGCGCAGCCCTCCGCCAGATGGAGTCCGAGGTCGCCCGCCTCGAACGCCGCCTCCAGGACTGGTCCATCACCACCGACCGCAACAAGGACGCGCGCAATCAGAAGGCCGACGTCATCGCTCGTCGCCAGAGCGAAGCGGAGGCGCTGGAAAAGGAACGCACCGCCTTCGAGGTCAAACTCGGCGACCTCCAGGCCCAGCTCGAAGAACTCCGCAGCGAACGCGAGCATCTCCAGCAGGCCGCCGCCCAGGCCTCCGCCGCCCTCGCCGCCCTCGAAGAACGCCGCCGCAACGCCGCCGCCAACCTCGAGCAGACCACCCGCCTCTTCAACGGCCAGCAGCAGCGCATCCAGCAGCTCGACCAGCAGCTATCCGCCGCCGCATCCGAAAAACTTCGGCGCGAAGAAGAGTCCGCCACCCTCGGCGGCCAGCACGAGATCCTCGCCGAAACCCGCGCCAACGCCGTCGCCAACGCCACCCGCCTCACCGCCGAGGCCGCCGAGCTCCGCGCCGCCATGACCGAGCTCGACGCCCGCCTCCGCCACCTCCGCACCGACACCGAAGCCCTCCGCGAGCAACGCGCCAACCACACCACCCGCGCCGCCCGCCTCGCCTCCGACCTCGAGCACCTCGAGGCCACCAGCCTCAACGACCTCGGCCTCCCCGCCCCCGAACTCCGTGCCGACCACACCATCGTCCGCATCGAGGGCGACGCCCTCGCCTTCGAAGAAGAGGAGTCCCGCTCCCTCAAGCAAAAACTCGAAGCCATGGGCCCCGTCAACATGATGGCCCTCGAGGAGTATCACGAGACCGCCGAGCGCCACACCTTCCTCGAGACCCAGCGCAAGGACCTCCTCGACTCCATCGCCAACACCCAGGAGTCCATCAAGGAGATCGACGACGTCTCCCGCATCAAGTTCGAAGAGGCCTTCAAGGTCATCAACGACAACTTCTCCATCACCTTCACCAAGCTCTTCGGCGGCGGCCAGGCCTTCATGCGTCTCACCGAACCCGAGAACACCTCCGAGTCCGGAATCGACATCGTCGCCAGCCCCCCGGGCAAGAAGCTCCAGAACATCCTCCTCCTCAGCGGCGGAGAAAAGGCCCTTACCGCCCTATCGCTCCTCGTCGGAATCTTCCAGTTCCAGCCCGCGCCCTTCTGCGTCCTCGACGAAGTCGACGCCCCCCTCGACGAGACCAACGTAGGCCGCTACGCCAAGCTCATCGCCGACATGTCCCGCACCACCCAGTTCATCGCCATCACCCACAACAAGCGCACCATGGCCCAGGCCGACGTTATCTACGGCGTCACCATGCAGGAGCCCGGCGTCAGCAAAATCGTCAGCGTCAACCTAAGCCGCCGCGACAACGCCAACGCCGAAAACCGCCGCAACGTCGCCTAACCCACCGCAACACCCAACTTTGCGCAGCCGGAGCGGACACCATCATCGCTCCGGCTTTTTTTCACCACATCGAACCCACAAAAAGACTGTCATCCTGAGCGAAGGGGGAAGCGCTGAGCCGAAGGACCTGCGGTTGCCCTTGTTCTTGCCGTTGCTCGTTCTTCCCTAAACCAACCACAAAAATCTGTCATCCTGAGCGAAGTGCGAAGCAGTCGAAGGATCCGCTGCTGCCCTTGCCCTTGCCTGTTCTCCCAAAATCCTCCATACCCAAACACACTGTCATCCTGAGCGAAGGGCGAACCACTGAGT
>JAMFSC010000013.1 GCA_026225095.1 bacterium | reverse complement strand
TCCTGATACTTCACAATCGCCGCCGCCGTCCGCCCCAAAGCCGAAATCAACGCCGCGCGCTGCGGATGCCCCTCCGGAATCCAGTCCAGCACATCCACCAGCGCCATCCCGTACCAGCCCATCGCCCGAGCCCACACCTCCGGACTCAGACCCGTCGTCTGATCCGCCCACGCCATCTGCTTCGATTCATCCCACCCATGCAGCATCAGCCCCGTCTTCGGATCGCGCATCTTCGAGTCCATCAGCAGAAGCTCCTTCTCCACCTCATCAAAATCCTCCGGCTCCCGAAACGTCGCGCCATACTCCGCCAGGAACGGCCCCGCCATATAGGCCCCATCCAACCACATCTGGTTCGGATAGATGTCCTTGTGCCAGAATCCCCCACTCGGTGTGCGCTTCTGCAGTCGCAACTGATCCCGCACATACTTCGCTGCCAGAGAGTACTTCCTGTCCTGCGTCGCCCGATACATCGTCAACAACGCCTCGCCGGTCTTGATGCTGTCGAGTGAATGCTGGTCCGCCGGATACCCGATGACGGGCATCGCCACCTCGACCCCGGCCTTCCCCAGCCCCGGCGCCAGATGCGGATCCACCGTCTCCTTCACATACTGCAGGTACCGCCCATCCCCCGTCACCCTCCACTCCGCCGTCATCCCGTCCAGCAACACTCCCTCTTCGTAGGTCCACTTGCCCGGCGAATTCAGCGAAGGCATCATCCCCCGCGGCCACCTGGCCACCACCGTGTCCGCCATCCTCCGCCCCGGTGAAGCCGCCTGTCCCCAGGACAAACCAGTCCAACCCAAAGCGGCAAGAAGTCCGACCAAACAACCAACTCTCATCGCTCACCTCCGAACCAGCATAAGCCCAGCTTGCCCACCAAATATGTCTCAATCGCTCCACCGCCGTCCACACGGCCTAGATGTAGCTTTCAAAGCCGAAGGCCCGCCCCATAAGAGCCTCGGCCCCGGCCCCCAGACCCCGCGTGCCGGACGGCGAACCGGCTCGGGGTTTCCCCAACGGACTTCATCCGCGCGATAAACGCACCCGAGCAGACCACTTTCAAATCAGCGCCCGCTGTCCAGTTTTTCCATGCAACGGCCCACATTCTGCGCACAAAAAGCTTCTGGTGAAACATTGGGAAATTTCGATCATTGCCCACTAACCCTTTTAGAACACCATGGATGCAGCAAACTCGCAGAAAACGGCGATTTCATACCACTTTATTAGAAGTTGAGAGCCCAGTGGTCTGACCAATGACCGGCTGGTAAGGAGGCGAACCACACCTTCAGGAGAACGGCTCTAATACCCCGCGATGTGCGGCCTTCCATTTTGAGCAACGCCGCCCGCCAAGCCGAACTGACGGTCCAATCATGCGGCGGAAGTCGGTTCAACGAAGAACGAACGCATAGGTCGTGTCGCCTGCCGCCGCGACTAGATATTGTTGCCCATCTAACTCGTAGCTGATTGGACCATTGCTGACTGGTCCCTGCAGTCCCGCATGCCACAAAATCGCCCCCGTCGCCGCGTCGAACCCAATCAGATTCGAAGTCGGATCACCCACAAAGAGCATGTTGCTTGCGGTGGTCAGAATCCCTGAACGACCTCCTCCAGACGGCCATGGATGGTTCCACTTCACCTCACCAGTCCTGTAATCGATGGCTCGAAGCGCGAATTGAGACCAGCCCCCCCGGTCGTTCCCCGCCCAGCCTTCAGGCTTTTCGCTGTCGTCGAACACGTAGTAGACGCTATACGCATCCGACGCCTCAACGTAGAACAGCCCCGTGAGTGGATCGAAACTCGGGGGTGGCCAGTTCACTGCCCCGCCCTGGTTCGGAGCGACGAGCGCACCATTCCTCTGAGGCATCTTCTCGGCCGATGGAATGGGCTGCCCCTTTGCGTCCAGACCAGATGTCCAATTCGTCTTCGCAAATGGCTTGCTCAGGATATTCTGCCCGGTCGCCCTGTCCAGGACAAAGAACCAGCCATTGCGACTTGCCTGTGCGACCAGCTTCCGTTTCTGACCCTTTACCAATCCGTCAAAGAGCACCGGCGTCTGGACTGCGTCCCAGTCATGCGTGTCGTGCGGATTCGGCTGAAAGTACCAGGCCATCTTCCCCGTATCCGGATTGAGCGCAACGATCGTCGACGTATAAAGGTTCGATCCCGGTCGCGCCTTCCCGTTGATAACAGGCTGGGCATTCCCCGTTCCGAAGTAGTAGAGGTTCAGCTCGGGATCGTACGTTCCGGGCACCCACGTCATCCCGCCACCATGCATCATCGCTTCCGTGTTCGGCCACGTTGCGGCCTCCGGTTCACCCGGATTCGGATGCGCGTACCAACGCCACTCCAGTTTTCCAGTCTCTACGTCATGGGCTTCGATATAGCCGGGGATATCAAAGTCATCTCCGCTGATACCGACCATGACGTGATTCTTCACGACCACTGGAGCTACGGATCCGAAGTAGAGCAGATCCATATTTCCTATATTGGTGTGCCACTTCTCTGTACCTGTCGTGATATCGACAGCGACCAGGTTGCAGTCTGTCGTCTCAAAGTAAAGGATCCCGCCAGAGATCGCGGCGCCCCGATTTCCGAGGGCATCGCCACCTTTGCTCTGCCAGTTGAACTTCCACACGGGCTTGCCAGATCTTGCATCGATGGCCCACGCTCGATTGGGGTCCGTGAAGTAGAGGACGCCGTTCACCTCCAGCGGAGTCGCCGAGATACGCGCCTGCCCCCCCCCGCTCGGAGCATCGGCGCGATAGGTCCAGGCGAGCGCCAGGGATTTGATCGTGGTCTTATTGATCTTGGTGAGCGGACTAAATCGTCGACCAGAATAGTCTCCGTTGTAAGTCGGCCAGGTGTCCGTCGGCTGCTGCAAAAGCTTCGCCGGATCAAGCGGTGCCTGAGCCAACAGCGCCGCTGAAAGGGCGAGAGAGCCGGCGAGCGACGTGAAGATCTTGATCGACCTCATTTCAAAGTCTCCAGGTAGGTCGTCAGGTTATGGATATCCGTGTCCGTATAACGATCCAACAGAGCAACGTGCGCAGCGTACGGATCGACCGTGCGAACCTTCAGCCCCTCGCCGCGCGCGAAGGATTGATAGATTCCCTTGTCGTCGCGCAGGCTCACGGCGAAATCATCGATGTAAATCAGCGAGCCACTCAAGGCTTTACCCGATGAAAGCGTCACGGTCACCTGCATCTTTTGAACCGGAGGCCCAGTCCTCGAGAACCGCGGACCGCTGTTAGGAAAGAGGAACTTCTGCTGCAAAATCGCCGGACTGTAACGCTTGCCGATACCCGCAAGGTCACCTGTGACCGAATGACACTTGACACATCCTCCGGCCCCGGCGAAGTACGCCTCCCCGGCTTTAGCGTCACCGTTCAGAAGGTCCGTCGGCTGATTGGAGTACCCACTTCGCAGCGTCTTGTTCACAGACTGAACGAGAAACTGAGAGAGGTCGAACAGCTTCTCCTGGTCATACTTGAAATGGTGGTTGGGGCCGGTCTCGAGCACGGCCGCCAGCTCCGCGCCATGAAGCGAGTTCAGACGGTCGTGCAGGACCACCGTCGACCTCACGAGATCGGCACCGGTTGCGGTACCTCGGGTATCCGCTCCATGACACTTCGCGCAGGAGCCTCCATAGATCTTTGCCCCTCGATCCGCAGCCGCTGGATCGACCGTCGGCCGCGCGAACTGCCCCGGCGCGTTGGCCGACCAGCACAAAAACCCGAACACCAACGCCAGGTAATTCAATGGCCTCAAAGACCCCATCTACTCTCCTTCTCTCGGGTGAAGATACCGGCAGATCGAGCGACGACCGGGCCCATCAATCCGTCTACACATCGCACAGATTAGCCGCCTGTAAAAGCGAAGCATACGGATCTCCCAGCGGCTGGAACTCATGCGCCACATACCCCTTGAAGCTTGTCGCCGCGATGCCACGCATCACTCCATCCCACTGCACTTCCTGCCTGTCGTTCAGATCGTTGCGCCCGGGAACCCCTCCGGTATGAAAGTGCCCGATCCACTCGATATTCGCCTGGATCGTTCTGACCAGATCGCCTTCCATAATCTGCATATGGTAGATGTCATAGAGCAACTTCACATGGGAAGAGTTCACCTGCTTCATCACCTCCGCGCCCCACGCGGTGTGATCGGCCATATAGTCTTTGTGGTTCACCTTGCTGTTCAAAAGTTCGAGGCAGATGGTGATGTTATTGTCTTCGGCTGCCTTCTTCAGGCGATTCAGGCCGATCACCGTGTTCTTCGCGCCTTCTTCATCGGACATACCCATGCGATTACCGGAAAACGTGATCAGATTGGGGACCCCCATCTTCGCGGCGAGCGGCATGTTCTTCGTCAGTCCGGCCACGATCTTGTCGTGGTTCTCCAGTCGATTGAGCCCATCCCGGATGGAGCCCCCTTCGGCATAGCCCATCGTGCAGATCAGACCGTATTTCCTGGGAATCTCCCACTCCAGGGGCTGCAACAGATCCACGCCCTTCAGCCCGATGTGGGCCGAGTAGGCACAGAGGTCGTCAACGCTCCACTTCGCATACTCCCAGCGGCACACCGACTGCTTGATCGTTCCCTTTCGCGGTATAGGAGTGCCTGAAGAGGCCGCCTTCTCCTGACCCCATGCCCCGGGCGAACCGGATACGAACGCCGCACCGGCGATTGCACTCTGCAACATCCTGCGACGAGAGATGGAAGACATCTTGAGCTCCGATCCTGATTGAGAGTGAGTAAACGTTCTACCGCTCGCACCGACGCCATCATAGCGCAATGAGGCGATCCGAAACCACCTCAAGACTCCGTCCGATGAAATCATGCGGCGAGCCATCTTCTCACATCAGCCTGTAAGAAGCAGCCCCGAACTCAACGGCAGGCATATCGCTAACGAGCAGGTCTCACGACAGATCCCTTCCCCTCCACAATCGAACAGATGGAATCGATCTTTGGAATGTCCACCGTTTCGACAAGCCCGCTCGGCCAATGGACTTCCAGCCGCTTGATCTGGGTGGCGGCGCCCAACCCAAAGTGCAGACGCTGGTCCGGCGAAGAAGCGAAGCTGCCTCCGCTGATGACATCGGCCCGTTGTGTAAATCCATTCGCCGTCAGCAGAATCGACGCGCCGATAGCGTCACGCGGGCTTCCCGGTCCGCCGATCAACTTGAACTCGATCCAGTGGTTCGAACTCTTCGTGACATTACGGAAGAGCGACGGAGCACCGTCCACGTTATTGACCACGGCGTCGATCTGCCCGTCGTTGAAAAGATCGCCATACGCCATCCCGCGTGCAGCAGCAAGGGTCGCGAGACCGCTGCCTTCCAGCGCCGGCACGAGCACAAGCTTGCCCGCCACCGAGTGAAACAGGAGCGGGCGCTGCTTCCAGGTGGTTCCCCATGTCGTCTGGTCGACCTGGGGATAGACGTGCCCATTCACCATCAGGAGGTCCAACCACCCGTCATTGTCGTAATCGAAGAAGCTCGCTCCCCAGCCCAGGAACGGGACGGTCGGTTCGGCAATCCCCATCTCGTAGCTGATGTCGGTGAAGTTTCCATCTCCATCGTTGCGATAGAGCGGCTTGTAGTCGTCCGAGAACGTTGTGTTGTAAAGGTCGATCCGACCGTTGTGTGTGAGATCGCCGGCCGCGATCCCCATGGAGGCCGTCTCCCTGCCACTTTCGTTCAGAGCATAGCCGGATGCGAAGCTGGCATCCTCGAACGTCCCGTCGCCTTTGTTGAGGTAGAGGTAGTTCGGAGTTGAGTCATCCGCGACCAAAAGGTCGAGCCGGCCGTCGTTGTTGACATCGATAAACAGGCTAGCCAGCCCATAGTAGGAGGACTTCAGGTCCGCGACACCCGCCTTGACACTCACGTCCGTGAAGGTGCCGTCGCCGTTGTTGTGGAAGAGGTGATCCGGCTCTCCCTTCAGGCCGATGGGCCCACACATCACCTTGACACCCCTGAACTGACAGAAGCTGTGGGGGACCGCATCTGTGCCCTGCTCCGGAGGATGCTCCAGGTCGTAGTGAACATAGCCTGGGACGAACAGATCGAGCTTGCCATCTCCGTCATAGTCGCCCCAGGTCGCGCTTGTGGACCAGTTGCCCAGGGCAACTCCGGCCTTATCGGCGACGTCGGTAAAGGTCCCATCGTGATTGTTATGGTAGAGGCGATTCTTGCCGAAGTTCGTGACGTAAAGATCGGGCCAGCCGTCGTTGTCGTAGTCACCGACCACCGCTCCCACGCCCCAGCGATCATTCTGGACGCCGGCTTTACCAGCCACGTCGGTGAAGGTGCCGTCATGATTATTGTGGAAGAGACCGGCGTGGGGCGCTGGTCCCTTTCCGGCCATCGCATCGTAGGTACTCCCGTTGACCAGGTAGATGTCCAGCCAGCCATCATTGTCATAGTCGAGAAGCGCTACACCAGAGCCCAGCGTCTCGATGATGTACTTCTTCTCCGGCGTGCCGACCTGGTGACGCCATGTGGTCAGACCAGTTTCCTTCGCCACATCGTCGAAGATATGCGGACCCGCAGTGACAAACCCCCCGGCTGTGATCGGCCTGTGCTTTTGATCGAGAACCGCCGCATGCGCTCCACCGGTATTCACGCCGCCGCTGTTCGCATTCTGCGCCCCTTCCGTTGGCTTCCGGGCCTGTTGGTCGATGGACGATTGTGCCGTCGCCCTGAAGCTTCCACACGAAACCAGGAGGGTCAGGCTGAGCGCAAGGCGGGTTGCAGAAGAACGATCCGTCATGTGCGCCAGTCTACCCGATCATCGGTACTGCAGGCATGCTTTGGAGATTGCCCGGCTCTTCCGTCCAGCCCATGCCCGTTGAAACGTAAAAGGGAGGTGATGGATTAAGATTGGGCAGTCATTGCGCGTACATTGGGACGGCGAGCCGGATCGGTCCCGGCGTGATCCCCAGATATCCAAGGAGTTCCATGGCTTTGAATCGAACGGCTTCTGCATCCTTACAGCTGATGTCCAGGTTCTCTCTCCTGTTCGTTGTCACAGTGACATTTTCTGGCCACTCCCTGGCGCAGGGGACGATACGCTACGACGCGGCGAAGCAGATCTGGCAGATCTCCACTGGGGAGATGACGTATGCGATCGGGGTGAACGACCAGCATGCGTTGCAGACGATGTACTGGGGGCGGCGTTTGGAAGGGGCTTCGGCGATGACGACGCCGAGGGCCTACCCGGAGACCGCTTCGTTCGATCCTCCGGTTTCGACGACGCCGCTCGAATATGCGGGATGGGGCGGCGGCTTGACGACCGAGCCGGCGCTGAAGATCAGCTTCCCGGATGGGAATCGCTCGCTGGTGCTGGACTACGTGGATGAGGAGCGGACGGCCGGACCAGGCGGGGAGCAACTGGAGATTCGCCTGAAAGACCGGCTGGCCGAGGTTTACGTTCACCTCTTCTATAAGGTGTATCCACAGGGGATTCTCGCGCGGTGGTCGGTGATCGAAAATCGCACGAAGGCCTCCTTGACGATCGAGCGGGCGGCCTCCGCGACGCTCAACCTGCCACCGAGCACCCATTACGAGATGAACTGGCTGACCGGGCGATGGGGTGCGGAGTGGCAGCTGCATACGGCGGCGATCCAGGCTGGCCATACGGTGCTCGAGAGCCGGCGGGGGAGCACAGGGCACCAGACCAATCCCTGGTTTGCCATTGGGCAGGCGGGTGAGACGACGGAGGAGGCCGGTCCGGTCTGGTTTGGCGAGCTGGGCTGGAGTGGAAGCTGGCAGATCGATCTCGAACAGACGGATAGCCGACGGGTCAAGATCACAGGCGGCTATAACCCGTTCGACTTCGCCTATCCGCTGACGGCTGGCCAGGCCCTGACGACGCCCGTTTTCTATGCGGGATATACCGGCAAGGGCAGGGGTGAGGCTTCGCGGATTCTGCATCGGTTCCAGCGCGAAGAGATCCTTCCCGGGGCGCCCAGGCCGAAGCTCAGGCCGATCATCTACAACTCCTGGGAGGCTACGGAGTTCAACGTGAATGAGGCCGGGCAACTGGCGCTGGCCGAGAAGGCAGCAAGCATCGGCGTGGAGCGAATGGTGATCGACGATGGATGGTTCGGCCAACGGAAGAACGATCACGCGGGGCTGGGCGATTGGTATGTGAACCAGGAGAAGTTTCCGCATGGACTGAAGCCCGTGATCGACCGGGTACACCAGTTGGGGATGGACTTCGGCATCTGGGTAGAGCCGGAGATGGTGAACCCCGATAGCGATCTTTATCGCAAACATCCGGAGTGGGCGATGAACTTTCCCGGCCGTCCTCGGACGGAGGCGCGCAACCAGCTGGTCCTCAATCTGGCGCGCGAGGATGTGAAAGCTTATGTGCTGGCATTTCTGGACAAACTCGTGACAGAAAACGACATCGCCTTTCTCAAGTGGGACTACAACCGCAACTGGTCGGAGCCGGGTTGGGATTCGGCAGCGCCTGCGGAGCAGAAGGAGATCTATGTCCGGTATGTCGACAATCTATACAGCGTGCTGTCGGAGCTGCGGCGGCGGCATCCCAAACTGGAGATTGAATCGTGTTCAGGCGGCGGAGGCAGGGTCGACCTCGGCATCTTGAAGCGGACCGAGGAGGTGTGGCCTTCAGACAATACCGACGCGCTCGACCGACTGTCCATCCAGGACGGATTTTCGCATGCCTACACGCCGGGAATCATGGTGGCATGGGTAACGGACGTCCCGAACTTTCTCGACAAGCGATCGATTCCGCTGGAGTTTCGCTTCCTGGTCGCGATGTCCGGTGCGCTGGGAATCGGGAGCGACGTGACGAAGTGGAACGCCGATGAGACTGCGCTCGCGCAGCGGATGGTGGCGTTCTATAAGACGGTTCGGCCCACGGTGCAGCAAGGGTCGCTGTATCGGCTGGTGTCTCCCGAGGGGAGCGAACAGAGCGCGGTCGAATATGTGGGGCAGGACGGTCGGCAGGCAGTGGCGTTCGCTTATCTCCACTCGCAGCACTATGGGGAGCCGTTTCAGACAGTGCGGCTTGCAGGCTTGGACGGCGCGGCGACGTACCGGGTCAAGGCGCTCGACGCTGCGAAGGCTGCACGACTGCCGGAAGAGATGACGGGGAACGAATTGATGGGAATGGGGATCAGTCTGCGGCTGGCTGGCGACTACGACGCAACGGCGATTGTGGTGGAGAAGTTGACCCAGTAACGACGAGGTCCGGGCGGCGCGGCGTACCCGAAAACAGAGGTCACCACTTGCGCAGCACCCGGCCACGTGGTCCTACCTTTGACATAAGGTGCCAGGGGCTAACTGAGTGGCCGGACATGTAACAAAAAGTTAGACGTATAAGGCGATTTGGCTTGACATGCGCCTCTCGTGTGCCTACCGTTGCAGTCGCTTACCAAGACTATGTTTTTCGGTTCGGTAAACGATTTCCACGGTCGCCGAGTGGTTAATTCGCCGTTTGTTTCAGTATCTTGCAATGGGCCCCTTCGGCAATCACCAGCGCGCGCGAGAGATGATTCGCGTGTCACGAGTATGAATATGCAACCCTGATCGACCTATTTGGATGGAGTGATGCTATGAGTTTAGAGCGCTGCCGTTATATGAAAACCGCTTTGAAGATGCTTTCCCAGGCTCTTCTATGCCTTTTGTTGTTCACGAATCTTTCAACCCAAAGCCACGCGCAGGCCGACCAGGGCGCGATCGTCGGTCTGGTGCAGGATACGACCGGCGCGGTGATTCCAAATGCCCAGGTAACTCTGACCAATCCCGAGACGGGCTTCAGCCTGAAGGTGCAGACGGACTCGAGCGGGAACTATGTCTTCTCGCCCATTAAGATCGGGACCTACAGCGTGGAGGTGAGTGCTCCGGGGTTCTCGCCGGCCCGTCAGGAGGGCTTGCAGGTTCACGTGCAGGACCGGATCGAGGCGAACGTGCAGTTGAAGAGCGGATCCCAAAGCGTCGAGGTGACGGTCACGACCGGCCCGGCGCTGCTACAGACCGAGGAGGGCTCCACGGGCCAGGTGATCGAGTCGAAAACGATCAACGAGACCCCCCTGAACGGGCGCAACTGGGTGTTCATCGCGCAGCTCACGGCAGGTGTTGCACCGTCGAACGGAGCACGCGGACAGAAGGGCGGAGACTTCAACGCAAACGGCCAACGCGCTGAACAGAACAACTACATCATGGACGGTGTGGACAACAATGTGAACGTCGTCGACTTCTTCAACGGAGCAAGCTACGTAGTCCGCCCGCCGCCCGATGCTTTGGCTGAGTTCAAGGTGCAGACGGGCGCATATAGCTCGGAGTTCGGCCACTCCGCCGGAGCCGTCATCAACGCCAGCATCAAGAGCGGAACCAACAACATCCACGGCTCCGTCTGGGAGTACATCCGCAACGATGCCTTCGACGTCCGCGAGTTCTTCCAGGGGTCGTCACCAATCGCGAAGTACCGGCAGAACCAGTTCGGCGCGACGCTTGGGCTGCCCATCATCAAGAACAAGCTGTTCTTCTTCGGAGACGTGGAAGCCAACCGCATCGTCTTCGGTCAGACCACGACCAATCTTTCGGTTCCTACAGCGCTCATGCGCACCGGCAACTTTAGCGAGCTACTCAACCCTAGCCTCGTTAACGGAAACACCATTCAACTTTATGTACCCAGCACTACAGCCAACGGCACGACGCCCATCGCCAACAACCGCCTCGACCAATCCGGCGTTGCCCTCGATCCCGTCGCCCTCAAGTTACTCAGCCTCTTCCCCGCACCCAACATTGGCATTGCGGGTAAGACATACAACAACTTCACCGCACAAAACAATATCGTCGACAATACTTTCCAGTGGGACACCCGCGCCGACTGGAACATCAGTTCCAAGGACCAAGCCTTCGCCCGCTACAGCTACAACCACGAACCTTCTACACATCCCGCCCCGCTAGGCGCAATCCTGGACGGAGGCGGCTTCGGCAGCACGGGCCAACTTGTACAACTCGGGGAAAACTTTGCCGGGAGTGAGTCGCATGTCTTCACGCCGACTCTTACCAACGAGTTCCGCTTCGGCTACAACTACGGTCATTACGCTGGTCTCCATGAGAACGCCAACAATCCAACCGCTGCATCAAGCCTCGGCCTTGGCAACGTTCCCTACGCGCAGAATAACGGCGGTTTACCCTTCTTTCAAGTCAATGGGCTTTCAAATTTCGGCTCGCCCCAGTTCTATGCCACCAACGAGTATGAAAACGTCTACCAGATCCTCGACAACGTAACCAAGGTTCTGGGCAGCCACACCATCAAGGGCGGCGTAAGTATTCAGCGCATCCGCTTCTCCACCTCCCAGCCCACGCAGCCACGTGGAACGTACAACTACCTTGGATCGGGCGTTACGGATTCCGGCAATCCGAAAAATTTCTATACAGGAGTTGCGGGTGTAGCCAACACCGGTTATGGAGTGGCCGACTTCCTCACGGGCAACATGGGTTCGGCCGCGATCTCGAATGTCTTTACCTCCGACGATGTGCGCTTCAACCGTTCTGGTTATATCCAGGACGACTGGAAGGCGAGCCAGCGACTTACCGTCAACTACGGAATCCGCTACGACTACTCGACACCCTATCTCGAACGTCACGATAACCAGGCTGCATTCGTACCCACCAGCGGTTACACCTCCGGTGGCACGGCGTCCGGGGAGTATCGCATCCCCATCAGCAAACAGAATGTTGTGATACCAGCGAAGTTCCTCCAGCTACTGGCTGAGGACAACATAAAGCCTGTGTACAGCAACAATCGCTATCTGGTAGCGCCGCAAAAATCCAATGTGGCTCCCCGGGTTGGCTTCGCCTTCAAAGCAACTGAGAAGGCGGTCGTTCACGGGGGTTATGGCATCTTCTTCGGTGGTCTGGAGAGTACAGGCTACTATCCTAACTTCGGCGAGAACTTCCCTTTTGAGTATGATTCAAACTACTCGGTACCAAGCACTTGCGTAGCAGGAAGCTCCTGCCCAAACGATGGATTTACGTTGTCGGGCGGTTTACCCCAGTCCATCACTTCGCCCAGCCAACCCACGCTGCGCGGGGGTGAAGGTCAAGTCCGCACCCCTTACAGCGAGCAGTTCAATCTGACTGTCGAGTATGGGATCAGTCACAGCATGGTAGCGTCCGTCGGATACGTGGGCGCTGTCTCGCGCCATCTCCAATTCTTCCCTAACCCAAACGGTCAGACAGCGTTGACGCCCAGCACCTTCAGCGGATACACCGATGCCAACGGAGACAAACTGAACCCGCTACAACCGTTCCCACACTTCAGCGGTATGTCGTTCACTGCTTATGACGGCGCATCCAATTACAACTCGCTTCAGAGCAAGCTTGAAAAGCGGCTCTCGAATGGGCTCAGCTTCCTCACCACGTACACCTATGCGAAATCGCTTGACAATGCCGACACTCCGCTCGGAAGTTCGGGTGATGAAGGAACCCGCAGCTTGAACATTCTTGGTCTCGGAGCTGATTACGGCCCTTCCGGCTTCGATGTCAAGCATCGTTTCACCATCAATGGCAATTATGAGTTGCCAATCGGACGTGGGCGAAAGTACATGAACAATGGGGGCATCACCAACTACGCCATCGGCGGATGGTCGACCAGCTTCGTCTTCCGTGCCGAGACGGGTCAGCCAATCTCTATCGGGAAGAACGGCATCACGAGCCCTGGCGGCGCGACCGTGAATGCCCACCGCGTAGGCGATCCTTTTGCCGCGGGCGGCACGCCGAATTCGTCCAATCCTGGTGTCACCTGCCCAGCCAAGGTGCGAACCATCCAGAACTGGTATAACCCTTGCGCCTTCGCCAACCCAACGCCTGACAACATCGGCTACACCAACAGGCTGTATCCGGACGGCAAAACCTTTATTCCCAATACCGTCTCAGGCCAGGCGGCCTATGCCTACGTCGGTGATAACCGCGGTCAAACGCGTGGTCCAGGCTACGAACGAGTTGATGCTTCACTGTTCAAGTCTTTCCCCACGTTCCGCGAGCAGTACCTCCAGTTCCGCGCAGACATCTTCAACGCGCTCAACACTCCGGCCTACGGCAATCCATCCACCACCAACATCTCCTCCAACGGCGGCCAGATCACCGGCTCGCGCACCTTCCAAAGCAATACGCCCGACTCGCGGTTCTTCCAGTTCGCTTTGAAGTACACCTTCTAACCCCCTAGACCGGCGGATGCGCGCGCAAGTGCGGGCGCATCCGCTACTATCTTCACGATGTCTCTTTTTCCTCAGGCCGCGCACTCCACTGGAAGACGCCCCAAAGTCTTTGCGTGGCTCCTGCTCTGCGGCCTTTCCACAAGCCCAGCCCAGAACAGAGCAAGGACCTCCGCGGACAGCCCCATGCTGAAGGCGGACCGCGCGTCTCTTCAGCGGGCGCTCCAGGACTACGACCAGGGCAAGCCTCAGCAGGCCGAGCCAACGCTCCGGGATTTGGCTACCCGATATCCCAAGAACTACGAAGCCAACGAAGCGCTTGGTAGCCTGTACGTCGAGAGCGGCGACCTGCCACATGCGTTGACCTATCTGCGGCGAGCCTGTGCGATCGCGCCGAAGGAAGCGTTAGCCCATGCCAACCTCGGTGCGTTGCATCTCAAATCAGCCCAGCCCATGGACGCTGTCCGGGAGTTGGAGATTGCGGTCCGGCTCGACCCGTACAACGGTCCGACACAGGAGAATCTGGGGCAGGCGCTGATGTTGACCAAGAACTTCCGAGCCGCCGCGAAGGCCTTTGCCGCTGCTTCGGCGATTGATCCCGGCAAGAGCGACCTGAAGTACAACCAGGCTCTGGCGTTGCTGGAGAGTGGTTCCGCCCGGGAGGCGGTTGCGCTGCTCGATGCCCTGCCTGCGGCTTCAGTGACGCCGGAGATTCACTCGCTGGCGGCAGATGCGGATGAGCGCGCCGGCGACTTCGGCAAGGCGCTTGGGCACTACGAGGCAGCGGCCAGGGCGACCCCGTCGGATGCGAATATCTACGCCGTCGTGGCCGAGCTTCTGCGGCATTGGAATTGGGATGAGGCGATTACCGTGGCGGACTTTGGGGCGTCGCGCTATCCGGAGAACGGGCATTTCCGCATGGCCTCCGGGATCGCCCAGTATGCGAGAAGCGACTATCCTGCTGCCATCGGCATCTTCTCGAGGATCTTGCAGCAGGAGCCGGACAACGCGTTGGCCGCGGACATTCTCGGCCGCAGTTGCGGGGCGCTGGCGGATGGGGAGAATACGGGGTGTGCAGTCATTGCCGATTTTGCGCAGCGTCATCCTGGGAATGCGGTGATGACGACCTACGCCG
>JAMFSC010000090.1 GCA_026225095.1 bacterium | reverse complement strand
TCGGCGCAGCCGGGCCGGCGGCCGCAGGTGCTGCAGGTGCGGGTGCGGCAGGAGCAGGAGCAGGAGCAGGAGCAGGAGCAGGAGCAGGAGCGACTCCCCCCGGAGCGCCCCCTCCTCCTGTCTGGTCCAGATACATCCCCCCCAGGTCGGCCTTCCCCTCTGACAGCACATCGAGCCGTGGCGCCTGTTCCAGAAATGCGCGAGGATGTATCGATTGCTCCGGATCGAGCGCTGCAGGTCTGCCCAGGCTCCATGCCAGGCCCGGCTCGATTCCGCCCCCGCCTGCACCTGCTCCACGGAGCCGACTCCCCGGTCTCGCTCTCCCCGCTGTATCTACCGGGCCTTCACGCGGGAAGATCGGCAAATTCGCAAGATCCCAGGATGGCCCAGCCGGCAACGCTCGTCCCGTTGCAGTCGCCTCCCCATGGATCTCTCCAGGTTGTGCCGGCCAGCGAGCAAACCGGCTCGCCGGACCTGCGTTTGACCTCGTCTGCGCTTGAGCAAGCTTGGGAGCGAACATGGCTGCACCTTAATCCCTCGATGGAACTCAGCGGACGGGGATATCCATCGATGCAGCATTATGCCACGGCATCGCCCGGGAAGGCTTCATCCGTCCGCCCATCGCACCATCATCGGTCCCGGCAAGGCAGCGCAATCCCTATGCGTGTACTCCCTGCGAGGCAACGACGTGGGTCTGCACCGCCAGAACGTGCGGAGCAAGAAACGCATCCCGATCCTGCCCATAATTCAGTGCCATCGTTCCGCCCGCCGTCAGGAAGGTCGCATCCGTCACACCAAGAAATCCAAACACGGACCGCAGATAAGGCTCAACAAAATTGAAAGAAGCCATCTGCGTCTGCGCGTCGTAGATCCCGCCCGTAGCAATGATGAAGGTCGCCTTCTTGCCGACGATCAGGCCCTTCGGCGTTCCATCCGCATAGGAGAACGTCTTCCCCACCCGGCAGATCTGGTCGATCCAAAGCTTCAAAACCGACGGAACGCTGAAGTTATGCATCGGCACCCCGATCACATACTCATCGGCCTGGAACACCTCGTCCAGCAGCGTATCCGAAAGCGCAAGAAGATCCTTCTGCTCCGGGGTGCGCGCCTCCTCCGGCGTATACACCGCACCCACCCATCCCGCGTTGATCGGTGGAATGACCGTGCCGTTCAGGTCGCGCTCCACCACGAGTCCATCCGGGTGCGAAGACTTCCATTGTGTGACGAAAGCACCGGTGAGCTCGCGCGAGACGGACCGACCGTAAAGTGGGCTGGAATCGATATGAAGTAGAGTAGGCATCGCAAAATCTCCTTATACGACAGTTGATGCTTACTAAACATACGTCGATTCCAAATAATCGACAAGTGTCGCATTAGCAGCGTCTGTCGCGCTGCGCAGGCCAAAGCGGTACTCTTAGAGCTACGATGGCCCAGGTTGTCCAATCCGCGACGGAGACAACGGATCCCCGCGTTCTGCGAAGTCGCCGCATGCTCATGGATTCGCTCCTCGCGCTCCTCAGGAAGAAGGAGTTCGAAGACATCTCCGTCCAGGAGATCGCCGACGAGGCCACCCTCAACCGCGCCACCTTCTATCTCCACTACCCGGACAAGAGCGCCTTGCTCCAGGCCATGACGGACCTCCGCTTCCGCGAGCTCATCGAGCGCCGCGGAATCTCCTTTAGCGACTGCGACGGAGCACTCCGCGCAATTGCGCTGGGCGTCTGCGACTACCTCACCGAGACCACGGGATGCCCCAGCCAGCTCGCGAAGATGTCCCTCGAAGGCTCCATCATCCCGGTCGTCGAGGGGATGTTCCTGGAGGGCCTTTCGCACCATGCGATCGCCCCCGGCGCCGATCCGGCAATGCTGGCCGCCACCGCCGCCTGGGCCATCTTCGGAGCCGCACGCCGCTGGTTTCAGACCCGCGACCGCATCCCCGCCGAGCAGATGGCCGCAAAGATCGAAGCCATGGTGAAGCCGATCCTTCTAAGCGCCGCCCCCGCCTGAAGGGATTGGTATGAGTCGGGTGCCCCACCTTCGGCGCAACGTTTCACCGCGCCTAAGGTGGGCCGGGGCGCCACTGCATCCCGCCCCAGCGTGACGCCGCCTCAACCCGGACTCACCCTTCACCGCCCCACCCACCGAGCCTCCCGCTTCTCCAGAAACGCCCCCGTCCCCTCCTTCATATCCTCCGTCCCGCAGAGCCTCCCAAACACCTCCGCCTCCACCACCGTCGCATCGTCGATCCCCAACCCCGCCCCCTTCCGCACCGCCTCCATCGCCCCCCGCACCGCCAGCGGAGCCGCCGAAGCAATTGCCCCCGCCAACTCTTCCCCCCGCGCCATCAGCCGATCCGCCGCCACCACCTCATCCACCAGCCCAATCCGCAGCGCCTCCGCCGCCCCCAGCATCTCCCCGGTCAGCATCATCTTCAGCGCAGCAGAAGTCCCGACGAGACGAGGCAGACGCTGCGTCCCCCCATACCCCGGAATCAGCCCCAACCGGATCTCCGGCAGCCCCAGCTTCGCAGTGTCGCTCGCAATCCGAATCGTGCAGGCCATCGCCAGCTCGCACCCACCCCCCAGCGCAAATCCATTCACGAGTGCGATCACCGGCTTTCCCAGCGTCTCGATCGCTCGAAACACAAGCTGCCCCCGCCGCGACATCGCCTCTCCCAGCGACGCGTCGGTCGCCCGAATCTCGTTGATATCGGCCCCCGCCGCAAACGCCTTCTCTCCCGCTCCCGTCAGCAGCACCACTCGCACCGCCTCATCCCCCGCCAGTTCCAGAAACACCCGCTCCAGCTCATCGAACACCATGGCATTCAGCGCATTCAGCACCTTCGGCCGATTCAGCGTCACCGTAACCACCCCACCCGCCGCCGTCACCAGCAAAGTCTCGTATCCCATCGATCCCCCTCATCCTGCAACACTTGACACGGACCCATCATAGAAGGCACCCACCCCCACAAACCGGTGCCAGATTCCAGAATCCGAGTTTGGACTTAGGTCTTATCTTTTGAATACTTTGCGAGCAACAGGGGGGAGGGGGTACCACCCCCGATTCTCGCGAACGTTACAATCGAACGATGATCAAGGGAATCACCCTCGTCCGCGCCGTGCCCTCTCCCGACGCGTTCGACCACCTCTCCAGCCTCTTCAGCGTCCTCGGCTTCGAACCCGGCAAGGGCTGGCAGGACGACTCCGGTCGCGGCGCTGCCTTCCTCGCTCCCCTCGCCAACCTCGAGCTCGTCACCGGCCGCGCCCCCGCCGTTCCACCCATCCTGATCGAGGTCACCCAGCTCGACCACATCCACGCGATCGTCGGCCAATGGATGAACACCCACCTCCGCACCGAAGAGGTAGCCACCAAGCTGTCCCCGGTCGAGCCTACCCACTGGAACTCCCGCCTCTTCACCGTCCAGCTCACACCCGATCTCACCCTCGGCTTCTGGCAGTCCGAGAACCCCCTCCACGGCCGCCCCGAGGCCATCGAAGGCGACCTCTCCGCTGCCGGAATGCGCTTCGCCATCGTCACCGCCCGCTGGAATGCCGTCATCACCGACCGCCTCCTCCAGGGCTCCCTCGACGCCCTCCACCGCAGCGGAGCAGGGAAGCAGGACATCCAGATCGTCCGCGTACCCGGTGCCTGGGAGATCCCCTCCGCCGCTCGCACCCTCGCCGAGAGCCGCCAATACGACGCCATCATCACCCTCGGCTGCCTCCTCCGCGGCGAAACCGCTCACTACGAGGCCATCTACACCGAGGTCGCACGCGGCATCGGCCAATCCCAGCAGGAGACCGGGGTGCCCCACGCCTTCGGCGTCCTAACCTGCGAAACCCTCGAACAGGCCCTCGACCGCGCCGGAGTCAAAGCCGGCAATAAAGGCTTCGAAGCCGCCATCGCCGCCATCGAGATGGTTTCCATCCAAAGAAAGCTATCGGTCACCGAATAATGGGCACACGCCGCAAGTCCCGCGAACTCACCATGCAGATGCTCTTTCAGGGAGATCTCGGTAAACAAACCCCCGACCAGGTCCGCAAGTCCTTCTGGCCCGCCCGCGACGACGTCGACGAGGAGACCCGCGCCTTCGCCGAAGACCTCTACCGCATCGCAACGGTCCGCGAGGACGAGATCGACGACCTCATCGAGTCCCACGCCCAGAACTGGCGCATCGAACGCATGGCCGTCGTAGACCGCAACCTTCTCCGTGCCGCCGTCGCCGAGATGCTCGGCTTCCCCAACACCCCCGGCCCCATCATCATCAACGAATCCCTCGAGGTAGCTCGCCGCTACGCCGCTCCCGAGTCCATCCACTTCCTCAACGGCGTCCTCGACGCCATCGCCAAGACCGTCCTCGCCAACCGCCTCAAGTAATCCCGACACAAACAAACCGGCCCTCTTCAACGAGAGGGCCGGTTTGTTTGCCGATATCGCCGGCAGGACCACCCTTACGAGGTCGTCTTCCGTGGCCGCTGAACCAGCAGATTCGGCGCTACGATATTTCCGTTGGGATCCACCAGCTTCGGCGCAATCGTCGTCGTATCCTTCAGCGTCGAACGCGTGATGATGTGGATCTGGTTATCTCCCGAGGTTCCCGTGTAGAAGGTCAGGTTATCCGTGCTGAACACCCCCGAGACCGGCGCGGTGGCCGTCCCCGAGAGCGTAACCGGTGTGATCGTCCCGACACCAGAGGTCGGCGGGATATAAGCCGGAAGCACCCCGCCCGTTCCCGTGTAGGTCACAAACGCCACAGAGGAGTCCGAAGCCGGAACAATGCCGGTGATCGAAGTCGGAGTCACCGGCAACGGCACGGTGTGCAGGGCGCTCGTAAACGCCAATCCATCGGTCGTCGGGCAGGCCCCGTTCGGAATCGACACCAGCAGATCGCTCAGCAGGTCATTCGAAACCGCCGCGCCCAGGATATGCTTTCCGTCGTTGGTCGCAGCCAGCCGGTCCGTAATCGCCGCGTTGGTATCCGCCAGCGGGTAGAACACATTGGTCTCTGTGGTCTGCCCGTTTGCCACGTTCGGCGAACTGGCTGAGCAGTAGCCCCGCGCCGTCGTCGATGCCCCGGCGAAGTAAGCTCCCACGGCCGGAACCGTGATCGCCACATCCAGCACCGGCGTCGAAGGCACGATGTTGTCCCATCCCGTGAACGTCGAGTACACCAGCAACTGGTTTCCCGCGGCGATGTACACCGCCTGGCTATCCGGAGACCACTGCGCCCGCGTGCCAACTCCGCCGTACGTCGTAATGACCCCGCCCGATGACGCCGCCACCAGCGAGATCACCTGCCGCACCGGATCTGACACCACCAGCGTATTTCCATCTGGAGACACCGCCAGCACGTTGCCCGGCAGAGCCGTATACTGCGCCGATACCCCGTTACTGGTCGAGTTGTAAACCATCAGCTCCGTGGAACTACCCATGTAGATGGAAGACCCGTCGTTGCTGATGACCATCGAGTTCGGAGCGTACGGCAGAAGCACCGGCGTCCCCAGCGTGGTCGTCGTAAAGTCGACCGGAACAACGTACCGCGACTGCGTGCTGGCGATGTAGAGAATCGTCCCGCTCGTCCCGGGAGTCGTAATCGTCACCGGATTCGAAGAGACCGGCTTGCCGTTCCCGAAGAGTCCAATCTGGTTGAAAGGAGAGGGGTTGCAGGTCCCCGGCTGGCACACCGCGGTAATCGCCGCCGTCCCCGGAAAGCTGGGGTTGACCGTCTGCGCTCCCGCGATCGTGGTGGGCGTCGTCGATTGATACTCCAGGCTCAAGCCCGTGATCGGCAAATTTTGAGTATCCAGCACCACCGCCGTCAGCGGCTGCGAGTTGTTGACGTTCAACGTCGAAGATCCCGGGTTCGTCAGCGTGATCGACTTCGGGGGACACGTCGAAAAGAATCCCGCCGAGCTCGACGTCCCAGCCACGGTCGCCGAGATGATCGTCGATCCCGGAGCCACCGCCGTCGCCACGCCGTTCTCGTCGATCGTCACCACCGACGTCGTCTGCGGTGCGTACGTCAGATGCCCCACCGACAGGCTGATGTTATCCGCCAGATCCGTCAGCCCCTTCTGATAGACCCGTGCCGCCAGTTGCGCCGTCTTGCCCTGCGAGAAGCAGACTGTCCCGTCGAACGGAGCTCCCGCCACCGTCGTGTTATCCGTCGCGGCCGCGTTGCAGTTCGTCGCCGGATCGGTCGTACAGTTCGTCGAAGGCGCTCCCAGCACCGCCGAGGTTACGATCGGGTGGATATACACCGCCACCGGATTGCTAACCGTTCCACTCGCACTCGCCGTCACATAAGCCGTGCCGGTCTTGTTCGTCTGGTTGCAGACGGTGAAGTCGGCGATTGCGCCGCCCGTGTTCCGGTTCCAGGTCCCCGCGCACAACGCACCCGTGGTCGGGTTCACGTCGGCCAACGTCATATCCGTCGTTCCGTACCGGAAGGTCGCCGTCTCCGTCGTCCCCTTGCAATCCGTAGCCGACGGAGAGGTAATCTGACCCTTCTGCCCATAGGACAACGAAATCCCGTACAGCCGTGGCTGCAGCGTGATCGTCGTAATCTGCCCAACCGACACACCCGAGTCTCCGCCACCGCAGTACGTAATCACCGTTCCCTTGTGACAGCCCGAGAGCGAGATACCGAATGGAACCGAAAACAGAAGCAAAACCGCTAACGTGACAAACCGACGCATTGATCCTCCCCGCCCAGCCGCTCTACAGGCCGAACGGTCTCACCGCACATGCTGAATATCGCAAGCCCCAGTGTAGAAGCCCGTCCACGGGGAAGCAAATAAAGCGGCAAATCTCTTTGCCCCTTCTGACTCCCCGCCGTACCCCTCGCCGAGCCCCAGGCACAGCCGCCCCAGGACGAAAATCCCATCTCCGGACACTCATCCGGAACCCGAAACTCCCGCGCACCGTCCCCACCTCGGGTCCGATGTCGTGCCGGACCACGGATACCCGCCTCAGCGGATCCGCCGACCATGCCCTCTGGTGCTCTTCCTGCCTGTTCTCCGTTTAGACGACGCTCAAACCGCTTCGCTACCAGTCAAACCGCATACAAAAAGAAAAAGGCGCCAGCCCCGGCGAACCGAGACCAGCGCCAGCCCTCCCGTGTGCTACTTCGCCGGCATCTCCTTCTGAAACCACGTCATCTCCCGCTCCATCAGGTCCTCCTGGTGCGCCGGATCCGCAAAATGATGCCCCTCATTCGGATACACCACCAGCTGCGTCTTCACCCCCTCCGCCCGCAGCGCATGCCAGAACTCGAACGATTGCGGCGCCGGACACTCCCCATCCCTATCCCCCACCACCACCAGCGTCGGGGTCTTTACCTTCTTGATAAACGTCATCGCCGAGCTCTTCGCATACACCGCCGGATCGTCGTACACGGTCGCCCCAAAGAACGGCGTCATCCACTGGTCGATCGAGTTTTCCCCGTAGTAGCTCAGCCAGTCCGAGATCCCCGCCCCCGCCACCGCCGCCCGGAACCGCGTCGTTTGGGTCACCCCGAACATCGTCATGAACCCGCCATAGCTCCAGCCCATCAACCCCTCCCGCTTCGGGTCGACCGAGACCTTTTTCTCCACCGCATCCATCCCGGCCAGAACATCCCTCAGATCCCCATACCCGAAGTCCGTCCGATTCGCCGCCGTAAACGCCTCCCCCTGCCCATAGCTGCCACGCGGATTAGGCGCAAACACAAAGTACCCCGCCGACGAGAAAGCCGCATTCGCCCCCCACCGCGGCCCCACCGAAGCCGACGGCCCGCCATGCACGCTCACGATCATCGGATACTTCTTCGCCGGATCGTAGTTCACCGGGTACGTCAGCCAACCCTGCACATGGAACCCCTCATTGGTCCACTCAATCGACTCCGTCTTCCCCGCCGGAAGCTTCGCCCCATCGTTCAGGTGCGTCACCTGCTTGAGATCATCCTGCGTCCCGGCCCAAACCTCCGGCGGAGCATTCAGTCCGCTCTTCACCAACCCAAACACGCCGTTCTTCGAAAAACCCACCGCATCCTTCACCGGACCCCCCGAGATCGACACTTCGCCCAACTCAAACGCGCTTCCCGCAATCTCCGCCCGCTTGGCCACGTCGATATCCGGCAGCCGCATCTTGCCCCTCCTCTCCTCGACGATGCCGATCTTCTCATTCGAGAGCCACACCTCATACCCCGGAGTCCCATCGATCCCCGGAGTCACATCCACCGGCTCCCCACCCTTCGCATCCACCACCCAGACGTCCCCACCCGTCGACCCCTGATCACTCATCAGCCCGCCGATAAACGCAATCCGCCTCCCATCCGGCGACCACTGCGGAACCGCCATCTGCAACCCGTGCAGCGCCCCCGCCACCTTGCTCGTATCCACCACTACCTTCGGAGCCCCGCCCAGCTTCTGGGTATAAAGATCCGCCACCCACCAGTTGTTCTCCCCCGGAGGCGCGGCAGCAATATAGGCCATCTCCTTCCCATCCGGAGACCACGAAAACTCGAACACGTGCAGCGCCGCAGGAGTCACCTGCTTCACGGCCCCGGTCGCAACCTCCACCGCAGCCACCCGCTGCACCTCAATCCCGTCCTCCCCTATCACGCCCGACCACGGCTTCATCGCCGCCAGCGCCCCCGCCGATCGCGTCGCATTCTCCACAAACAGCATCGCCACTGTCTTCCCATCCGACGACCACGCCACCTGCTGAAACAGCCCCGTCACATGCGTCAGCTGCTTCGACGCCCCCGTCTCCTTCGACCACAGAAACACCTGCTCCTGCCCGTCTTTCTCTTCCTTGCCGGTACAGTTCGACGTATAAGCCAGCGTCTTTCCATCCGGAGACCAAACCGGCGCACCGTTCTTGCAGGAAGTGTCCCCACTCGGCGTCACAATCCTGTCCTTCGCCGGATCCGGATTCGCCAGCTCCATCAAATGCAGCCCGCCCCCGGCTCGCCCGCCGACCGTGTAGGCCAACATCTTCCCATCGGGCGAAATCGCCACCATCCCCGGCATCTTCACCTTGTCCTGCGTCGCCTTCATCGCCGCCATCACGACCGGATCGTGAACCCTCATCGGCTCAACCGGAGCCGGATTCCCACTCTGCCCCACAGCAAACAGTGTCGAAGCGATCAAAGCAACGCCCGAACAGGCGCACAGGAAGGGAAGGGAAGAACCTTTTCTCATGCAAAAAAGCCTAGCATCCCCAACCTCGCACCGCATCCGTAGAGATACCGACCCCCCAGCGAGGGGGTGCTTTCAGGAACAGCACCCCGGCCCACAACAAGCCTTCGCCGCCACTCCAGGCTTCACCGCAAAGACCTTCACACTCGCCGCAGCAGCATTGATGTCATGCTGCGCCAGCAACTCCGCCAGCTCTCCATGCAGCGTCCCCGGCGCCTCCGAACAGCACCCCTCCCCCACGACCTGCAACGGATTCCCCGCATCCATCACCGGCGAGCAGCACCCCGCCTGGTTCTCCACCTTGGCATACGCGTTCAAATCCGAACCACTGTCCACGATCTCAACATGCTCAAACCCCGCCGCCCGCAGCCCCTCCCGGTAGTCCTCCAGCAGGATTGCCCCCGCAATGCATCCCACATATGCCGCCATGCTCTGCGCCACCTCGGCAGGCAGCTCCTGCCTCAGCGCAATATCGCTCACCGCCACCCGCCCGCCCGGCTTCAGCACGCGAAAGATCTCACGAAACACCGCCGGCTTGTCGGGCGCCAGGTTCAGCACGCAGTTTGAGATCACGCAGTCCACCGACCCATCCTCCAGCGGAATCCGGTCGATCGTCGACTCGTAAAACTCCACATTCGTATACCCTCCCGCCACCGCATTCGCCCGCGCCCGGTCGAGCATCGCCGGAGTCATATCGATCCCGATCGCCCTGCCCTCTGGTCCGACCATCCTCGCCGCCAGAAACACATCCAGCCCCCCGCCCGACCCCAGATCCACCACCACCTCGCCCGGCCTCAGGTGCGCCGTCGCCGTCGGATTCCCGCACGAAAGCCCCATATTCGCCCCCGCGGGAATCGACCTCAGCTCCTCGGACGTGTAGCCAAATGCCTCCGCCACCGCCTGCACACCCGCATCCTCGTTGGTCAGCGCACTCTCCGCCACCGCCCCATACTTCGTCCGCACGGAATCCATCACGTCGTTCGCCATCGCAACCCTCCAGTACATATCTGCTTAGGCGACTATATGTCCCTTCAACACATTCGTCAATCCATATGCGATATAAAAAGAGAGTGACGAAACCTGCTCCCAACTCCGATCCACCGAGACCACCCTTCAACCTGGAGCTCCTCTTTCAGGCCCTCGCCGACCGGACCCGCCTTCGCCTCCTCAATCTCCTGCGCGATCAGGAGCTCTGCGTCTGCTACATCGTCGATGTCATCGATGCCCCCCAACCCAAGATCTCCCGCCATCTCGCCTATCTCCGCCGCGCCGGCATCGTCTCGCCCCGTCGCGAGGGCAAGTGGATGCACTATCGCATCGTCCTCCCCGCGCACCCCGGCGCAGCCCACATCCTGCGCGAGACCCTGGCCCACCTGGCCGAAGACCCCGCCATGCAAGCCGATCGAGCCCGCCTCACCGAAGCCTGCTGCACCCCCGCAAGCAAACGCCCATCCCCCCGCCGACCAACGGAAGGCCCACCCAATCTCATCCCGCCAAAGCAGGGTATACAAGTCACGAAGTGACCGCCCCCCGCGTAGGGGGCCCGTCCGGCAGGACAAGACAACCCCCACGAATATAGGCGACACTATTCCCCGAAGGAGTCCTCATGCCCCCGATCCCCGCCGCCCGTCAGTCCGTCCTCCTCGAGACCACTAACACCCTCCTCAACGCCCGCCGCACTCGCACCCCCATCGCCGATCTCCCTCATGCGCTTCGTCCCGCCGACCTCGACGAGGCCTACTTCGTCCAGGACAACATCGCCAAGGCCTACGAGCCCATCGGCGGCTACAAGATCGGCGCGCCCAACGCCCAGACCACCCCCATGTTCGCCCCCATGCCCCTCGCCTGGATCGCCGCCGGAGGAGCCCTCCTCTCCGGAGCCCAGTGGCGCTACCGCGGCCTCGAAGCCGAAATAGCCTTCCAGTTCGGAGCCGACCTCCCCGCCCGCGCCACGCCCTACACCCGCGAAGAGGCCCTCGCCGCGATCGCCACCTGCCACCCGGTCATCGAGGTCCTCGAATCCGGCCTCGCCGACCCCGCCGCCGCGGACCGCATGTCCATGCTCGCCGACCTTCAGATGCACGGCGGCCTCGTCTTCGGACCGGCCTGTCCCCACTGGCAGACCATCGACTGGAACACCGAGACCGTAGCCCTCGCCGTCGACGGAACCGTCCGCGTCGAGCGCACCGGCTCCAACACCTCCGGCGATCTCCTCGGCCTCATCCCCTGGCTCGCCAACCACGGCACCGACCGAACCGGCGGCCTCAAGGCCGGGCAGTGGATCACCACCGGCTCCTGGACCGGCAATACCCTGGCCCAGGGCAACTCCAGCGTCGACGTGAGCTTCCAGCACGCCGGTCGCGTCACCCTCAAGTTCGGCCCCGACCCGGCTTATGCCGCCTGAACCAAGACCATTTCCAAGGCGCGTCCGGTCACCCACGATTGCCACACAACGGCCCACGAAGTACCCTGCCTTTGCAGGGTACTTCGTGGCGATCCGTGGGCTTCGGGGAAGGTGATCATTCACCGGACTTCCGCCCCCGGTCGCCTCTGAATCCAGTCATACCGCCTCCAGCCGCCGGGCAGCCACGCTCAACGCTGTTAGACTAGAGAATCTGCGCACTCACGCGCGATCAGCGCCAAAAAGGAAGACCGAAACCAAGTGGATCAGCAGACCAAAGCAGCCCTCAAGCAAGATCAATTCGTCGTCGCCACCGGAACCGGCCTTCACTGGGCCCGCGAGAACCGCCGCTCCGTCATCACCACCACCGTGTTCCTGCTCGCGGTCATCGTCGTTCTCGTCGCTTCGGGTGTGATCTATCACAGCCGTTCCGAAGCCGCCTCCACCCAGTTCGGAGCCGCGATGCAGGCCTACCAGACGCCCCTCGCCGCGCCCGGGCAGCAGGTTCCTCCCGGAACCAAGACCTATGCAAGCGTTAGCGAGCGCGCCAAGTCCGCGAACGACCTCTTCACCCAGGTCGCCGGCAAGTACGGAATGACCCCCTCTGGAAAGCTCGCCCGCTACTTCGCCGGCCTTACTTACATCGAAGAAGGCCAGAACCAGCCCGCCGAAGACACCCTCAAGGCAGTCGCCTCCGGCTGGAACAAGGATCTCGCCGCCCTCGCCAGGCTGTCGCTCGCCCAGCTCTACCGTCAGACCGGACGCGATGCCCAGGCCATCGACCTCTACAACCAGATCGCCGACAAGCCCGCCGCGACCGTTCCCGCCGGAGTCGCCCAACTCCAGCTCGCCGAGCTCTACGAGGGCCAGAACAAGCCCGAACAGGCCCGCAAGATCTACGCCCAGCTCAAGGACAAGGACGCCAAGGGGCCAGCCGGCCTCATCGCCGCCCAGAAGCTCAACCCCAGCGCGGCTCCCCAGCGCCAGCAGTAAATCCCGTAACAACCCAGACCGAGGCGCAAACAACAGTTTGCGCCTCGGCCTTCGCTTTTTCTGTCTGTCTTTCCCAAAGGGAATCTGCCCCAAAGGGAATCTGCGTTTGCTCTTCAGCCGTGATCAGTGCTCATGCGTCTCACCCACCAGCTTTCCTGCCTCACGCCGATTCACCGGGCGATTCGCCGCCAGCACAGCCTCAGCCTGTTGCCGCAGGCGCTCGATGACGACCCACTGATCCTTGGCGTTTGGCTCCGGAACCCAACCCGGAAGCGTCATCCCCAGGGAATGCGCGATCGCGCAGGCGTGCGGCTCGTACAGCGTCCGCATCGCATGGAGCCGACGCGCGGAGTCCTGATCTCCGCATAGCTCGAACCCCGATTCCGCCAGCACCTCGCACAGCGAACCGAACCGCTCCGCCGCGAGCCTTCCCGTATCGCCGCGCAGCGCCCACTCCTTCGCCTCCTTCTCCAGATGGAAGACGTGACCAAGGTCGATCAGGGCATGCCGAGCCATCGCAAACGTCAACTGCGCCTGCCGCGAAGCGGGCCCTTGCACCACAGCGATCAGCAGCGCACAAGCATCCAGAACCGCCGTCATCGCCGACAGCCAGCTCTGGTTGTCATGCTGAGACCGGTAGTAGCAGAGAATCGGATACGAGATATGCGTCTCCAGGATCTCCGCCGACCACCGCTCCCACTGCGCCAGCAGCGCGATCAACGCGTCATCCCCACCCTCAAAGCGGTGCCTCCGCAGCAGCTCTCCCGACGTTGGCGGCGAGCCAGCCCGCGCATCCAGCAGCGCGATATCCACCTCACGCCGCGAGAACGCCTGGTACAGCACCGGCACATACCCAATCACCAACGCCACGAACCCCAATCCCGTGCCCGCCTCAAAGATTACGAGAGCCCGCGCCACCATTGAACGCGGCACGACATCGCCCAGCCCAAGCGTGAACAATGTCGTCCCGCTTACATATAGATCGGTTCGAAAGGGCGCCAGGCTGCTGCTCATCCCCGCGGCGTCGTTGAACGGCGTCCGCATCGAGTAGTAGAACGCGCCAAACCCCACGACCAGCAGCACCGCCCAGACCACCAGCAGCAGAAGCAGCGACAGCGGCCCGAACACGCTATAAACCTGCTCCCGAACTCGGTTGTCCTGGATCCTTCGCGCCGCCCAGGACCATGGCGTCCAAGTCAAGAGGTAGAACAACCGCGTAATCCGCAGCCGCCCCGTCGGCCTCCTCGGAAGGATGATGGTCTGGAACGCATCCAGATACACCCCGGAACAGCAGATCAGACCAAGAAAAAAAGCAGCCACTCGCACGGTATCCGCTCCTGCCCCACCTTACCAGAGCTTTCCAGCCACGCTGCGGGATTCCTGCGTCCATCGTCTACCCTCAGCCATCCTCGCCACCGCCTGATCCGCTGGATTCGCCGAGCCAGCCGGATCTCACGTGCCACGTTAGGGTCATCTTACTTGCTCCGCCCCGATGCTAAACTTAACCGGCATGGCCGAGAAACAAGACCCGCCGCCCACCTTTGCCAGCCTCAGCCTCGGTTCCAGGGGAAAGCGGCTGGCCAGACGGCCAAAGCAAGCCAGTCTCGACCTTCTCTTCTCCGATCCCCTCCCCGAAGCCGCTCCTGAACCCCGCCGTCGACCTCCCCCAGTCCCTCCGGCTTCGTCCCTCCAGATCTCCGAACCGACCCCTGAGCCCCGGCCCCAGGCCCCAACAGACGCCCTCGAACCCCGCGTCTGGACCGTCCGAGCCCTCGTCGTCGACGTCCGTCAACAGGTGGAGCGTGGCTACAACGACATCCTCGTTCAGGGCGAGATCTCAAATCTCCGCCCGGCTCCCTCAGGCCATCTTTACTTCACGCTCAAAGACGGTGACGCCCAGCTTCCCGTCGTCCTCTTCCGTCGTCAGGCCCAGCTCCTCCGCTTCAGGCCCAAGGATGGCGATGAGATCCGCGCCCGCGGCCATATCTCCATCTATGAGAGTCGCGGCCAGCTTCAGCTCATCGCCGAATCCCTCGAGCTCCACGGCGCCGGAGCCCTCCAGCTCGCTTTCGAGCGTCTGAAGGCCCGCCTCCTCGCCGAAGGCCTCTTCGACTCCGCCCGTAAACGCCCACTCCCGCCCTTCCCAAGGTGCATCGGCGTCATCACCTCGCCCTCCGGGGCCGTCATCCGCGACATCGTCACCATCGCCCGCCGCCGCCACGCCTCGCTCAACCTCCTCATCTACCCGGCCGTCATGCAGGGCAGCGCCTGCTCCGCGACCGTGTCCGCCGGAATCCGCTGGTTCAACGCCCACCCCGATCGTGTCGACATCATCCTGATCGCCCGCGGGGGAGGCTCCTTCGAAGACCTCGCCGGATTCAACGACGAGTCCCTGGCCCGCGCCATCGCCGCGTCTACCCTCCCCGTCGTCTCCGCCATCGGCCACGAGACCGACTTCACCATCGCCGATTTCGTCGCCGATCTCCGCGCCCCGACCCCATCCGCTGCCGCCGAACTCATCACCGCCGCCCAGCATCGCATCGCTGACCGTCTCTCCGCCCTCTCCGCCCGCGCCCTTCGCGCCATCCGCTTCTGCCTCCTCGACACCCGCCGCCGCTACGACCGCCTCTCCGCCGAATCCGTCCTCTCCCGCCTCCGCGACACCGTCAGCCGCCGCGACCAGCGTCTCGACGACCTCCGCTTCCGCCTCGAATCCGCCGCCCGGCGCCGCCTCCGCACCCCCGCTGCTCACGTCGCCGCACTCACCGCCCGCCTTCACCGCCAGGACGTCCGCCTCCGCCTCGCAGCCGCCTATCGCCGCCTGGATCGGTCGGACCAATTGCTCCTGCGAGCCTCTCGCCACATCGTCCAGTCCCGAACCGCGCGACTGGCCCAAACCGGGGCTCGCCTCGAAGCTCTCTCCCCCCTCGCCGTCCTCCAACGCGGCTATGCCCTCGTATACTCGGCAGAAGGAATCCTGCTCCGCTCATCGGCGGAGACTGAACCAGGCCAATCGATCCGCGCCCGTCTCGCCAACGGAACTCTCAGCGCGACCGTCACGGAGATCACGACCACATGAAGAAGCTCTTTGGCACCGACGGCATCCGCGCCGTCGCCGGCCAGCCCCCCCTCGATCCGGCGACTGTCCACGCCATCGGCCTAGCCCTTGCCAAATCCCTCGGCCCCGCACCGAAGATCCTTATGGGGCAGGATACGCGGGAGTCCTCCGACTGGATTGCCGCTACCCTCGCCTCCGGTCTTACCACCGGTGGAGCCACCGTCGAAAGTGCCGGCGTCATTACCACGCCCGCCGTCGCCTTTCTTGCCCATACCCACGGTTTCTCGGCGGGCATCGTCATCTCGGCTTCGCACAATCCCTGGGAAGACAACGGCATCAAGCTCTTCGGCCCCGACGGCTACAAGCTCCCCGACTCCACCGAGATCCGCATCGAAGAAGAGATCTTCCGCCAGCTCTCCCTCTCCCCCCTGACCCCCGAGCCCTCGAACCCTCCGGAAGTCAACGAAGCCGACCGCGCCGAGTACGTTCAGTTCCTCCTCGCCCAGGTCCCCGGGCTCTCCCTCGACAACAAGCGCATCGTCATCGACTGCGCCAACGGGGCCGCCTCCGCTGTAGCTCCCCAGCTCTTCGCCGACCTGGGCGGAGAGGTCCTCATCACCCACGCCAGCCCCACCGGCCGCAATATCAACGAGAACTGCGGAGCCCTCTACCCCAAGGTCGTCGCCGCCGAGGTCGTCAAGCACCATGCCGACCTCGGCATCACCTTCGATGGCGACGCCGACCGCGCCCTCTTCGCCGACCAGTACGGCAACGTCGTCAACGGAGATGCCGTCCTGCTCCTCGCTGCCCGCGACCTCCAGGCCCGCGGCCTGCTCTCGCCCGCCACCATCGTGGCCACCACCATGTCCAACATGGGCCTCGAGGCCGCCCTCAAGCGCTCCAGCATCGCCATGCTCCGCGCCCCCGTCGGCGACAAGTACGTCCTCGAACAGATGCAGGCCACCGGAGCCCCCCTCGGCGGCGAACAGTCCGGCCACATTATCTTCTCGGGCAAGTCGACCACGGGAGACGGCCTCCTCACCGCCCTTCTCCTTCTGGACATCCTGCACAGGGCAGGGAAGTCCCTCGCGGAACTCCTCGAAGACCTCAAGACCTTTCCCCAGGTCATCGTCAACGTCAAGGTCCGCGAGAAGCGTCCGCTCGACTCCATCCCCGAGGTTGCGCTCGCCATCGCCGCCGCCGAAGAAGCCCTGGCCGACTCCGGTCGCGTCGTCATCCGCTACTCCGGAACCGAGGCCCTCGCCCGCGTCATGATCGAAGCCGAATCCGAGCCCCTCATGCGCCACCACGCGGACTCCATCGCTGACGCCATCCGCACCGAGCTAGGCATCTAAGGATGCCTCTGCATCCGTACCGAAGCATGTTCGTGGAGCTTTGGAGGACAGGAGTGTGCTTTGCTTTCGCTCGTGGACGGGGCGAGAGGTAGGACCACCTGGCAGATTTCTTCTCGTCAAGTGGTCTGTTTTGCACCAGTTTTGGTGCATTGCTGTAATCGTGGTGTTCTAAAGGGGTTATGGGAGACGGTCGCAGAATTGCCAATGTTTCACCAGAGACTTTTCGATGGCACAACGTGGGCCGTTGTCCGGAAAAACTGGACAGAAACCGGATGTACGAAAGTGGTATGTTTTGGCTTCGATTATCGGACAGTCTGGGAGGATGTTCGGCCTTACATCTTCGAGCCGTTCTTTTCGACGAAGGATGGGACCGGGACCGGGCTGGGACTTTGGGTCTCCGAGTCGATCGCGCAAGCATGGGGGGAAGATCGAGGTCATCAATCCGACCCCCGACGATCCGAATCCACGCACGACGTTCCAGGTCACGCTTCCGAGAGATGCCCCGGCGAACTAGATGGTATAGAGTCCGTCGCCCGGTGCTGTGGTGGCCGGCCCACCTTAGGCGCGGTAAGGCGTCGCGCCGAAGGTGGGGCACCCAACTTTGTGCCAACAGGCAATCTGCTCTGATCCGGGGCTTCAGTGTCGGAGGGTGCCAGGCTCAGGCTGCGAGACGCTGCGAGCTGCCATCCACCATCAGCCTGAGGCGATCCACTACATCCTTCATGGCCTCGGCCTGCGCATTCAACTGCTCCGCGGCGGCGGCGCCCTGTTCCGCGCTGGCCGCGCTGCTATGGGTGACCTGCTCCATCTGGGTGATGGAGCGGCTGATCTGGTCGATCCCGCGAGACTGTTCGACGCTTCCCTGGTTGATCTCATCCACGAGGACCTTGATCTTCGCGGATTCGGCGGTGATGGTGCGGATGGCGACTGCCACCTGATCGACCTTGACGCGACCACCATTGGATTTTTCGATCGAGTCTTCGATGAGTCCGGCGGTGTCCTTGGCTGCCTGGGCAGAGCGTTGGGCGAGGTTTCGGACTTCGTCGGCGACGACGGCGAATCCCATGCCGGCCTCTCCAGCGCGTGCCGCTTCGACGGCTGCGTTGAGGGCAAGGATGTTGGTCTGGAAGGCGATCTCGTCGATGACCTTGATGATCTTCGAGATCTTCTGGCTGGAGGCTCCGATCTCGTCCATCGCGTTGACCATCTCGGTAAGGGAGGAGTTGGTCTTATCGAAACCTTCGTGAGAGCGGTTCACGATGTCGGCGGCCGAACGAGAGCTTTCGCTGGCCCGCTGGGCCATGGAGTTGATCTCGGAGCTGGCGCTCGAGGTCTCTTCGATCGTGGCTGCCTGCTCGGACGATCCCTGCGCCATGGCCTGGCTGGAGGCAGCGACCTGGCTGGCGGCGGAGGCGATCTGGACGGAGGACTCGGCGAGTTCTTCAACGCTGCTGCGGAGGACGCTGCTGATCTGCCGGACCATGAGAACGATGGCGAAGCCGACGCCGCAGGCAAGCAAGAGGACGATGGCGTTGACCCAGCGGCTGGTCGCGACGGAAGCGTTGGTGGCCGCAACGTCCGCATCGAGAACCCCTTCCTGGGCCTTGAGAATCGAGACTAACTCGGTCACCAGGCGTTTTTGCAATGGAAGCAGCTTGTCATTGTAGGCGCTGATAGCGAGGGGCATGTTTCCCGCGATCGCGGCCGCGTACATCGCCTCATCCGCCTCTCGCAGGGGGGCCATTCCCTCCTGGATGCGCTGCAGCGACTCTCTCACCTCTGGCTTCTTGACCATTGGGAGCATGGTGTCGATAGCGGACTGGATGTCATCCGCCGAGGTGGCAAACTGGGTATGATACTGGGTCGCCGTTTCTTTATCCTTCATGAAACCGCGCACCATGATACCGCGGCCTTCAGCGAGCAGATCGGAGGCGTCCTTGTCGATTTTGTAAGCGAGAATCATCTTCGTTACAGCCTTCGTCGTAATCGATTGCAGGTGACTGTCTATAGAAGCCATGGAAACAAAAGCTGTGATTCCAAGGGCAAAGACGAAGACGAGGAGGGTTCCGACGCCGAGAAAGAGTTTTTTTCCGATGGTGAACGATGACATTGAGACTCCGATTTGCAAGAGATGCCTGGAGAACTGAAGATGATGGCACGTGGATGACCCACGGCTGAGAGCGACTCTCAGGACATGGGGTCGAGGTGTTCCTGGAATATGATTTCCTCTTGTGCGTCGAAGCGAGGCTTGCCCATGATTCCCGCTCAATCTTCTTATCGGGAGAAATTCCGGAAGGGCGAGGCCCGGGTGACGTTTCGCTGGAAGATTGAGAACGGACGTAACCCGGAAGCGAACGCCGGCTTGCCACTGATCGCGCGGCGCTGATCCTCTGAAACCTGGGGCGAGAGAGCCCGTCTAAACGGACATGCTGCTCCGTCTAGCCGCCCATTGCGTCCTTGTGCCTTCCCTGTTGAGTGCGGCGTTTGCTGATGGGCAGCAACAGCCCGGCAATGTTCCTGACAAGGGGGCGGCGACGACCACGCTCTCCGTCGATGCACGCCTGGTGAACCTGCCGGTGATCGTGAGGGACAAAAAGGGCGCGCTGGTGCAAACCCTCACCAAGGACGATTTCGTGCTGAGCGTCGACGGAAAGCAGCAGACGATTCGCTACTTCGACCGGGACAACGATCTGCCGCTGACGCTTGGGTTGCTGGTGGATACGAGTATGTCGCAGCGCAATGTGCTCGATGAGGAACGGACGGCGAGTGCCGCGTTTGTCGATCAGATGGTGACGGCACCGGAAAAACGCGCTCCGGACCAGGCCTTCGTGATCCAGTTCGCGCGAGAGACGGAGTTGCTGCAGGACCTGACCAGCTCGCGGCCGAAGCTGCAGAAGGCGTTGAAGGAGATCGGCGATTCAAGCTCGGGGGGCGGTGCGGATCGCTCACCGACGGATTCCCAGACGGATTCGGGGAATAACCCGGGTGGGAGGGGTGGAAGGCGAGGAGGGGGGACGGCGCTTTATGACGCCATCTTCTTGAGCACGGATGAGCTGATGGCAAAGCAGCATGGGCGGAAGGCGCTGGTGATCCTGTCGGATGGAGTCGATAACGGGAGCAAGGAGTCTCTGACCCATGCGATCGAAGCGGCTCAACGAGCCGATACGGTTGTCTATGCGATCTACTTCAAGGGCGAAGAGCAGCGGAACCCGGGTGGGGGATTTCCTGGCGGAGGCGGACGGCACGGGGGCGGGTTCCCCGGTGGAGGTGGCGGCTATCCTGGAGGCGGGGGTGGAGGTCGTGGTGGCGGGGGTGGCGGGGGTGGCGGACGAAATGAGAGCCGTGTCGATGGGAAAAAGATCCTGGAGCGGGTCTCGGGGGAGACCGGCGGGCGGATGTTTGAAGTGACGAAGAAGCAGAAGGTCGCGGATATCTATGGGCAGATCGCGGAGGAGTTGCGGTCGCAATATCGGCTGGGCTATACGCCGGATGCGGCTACGGCGGGGGACGGCTACCACCTGATCGATCTGACAGCCCCAAAGCAGAAGGATCTCCGGGTCCAGACGCGCGAGGGCTACTACACGGGGAAGTAGCGCTCAACCGATGACGCGGCGGAGGAAGCCGCGGACGCCCAGATACGTGAGGAAGCAGAGGAAGATACAGAGCATTCCAACGATGAGGATCGGGTTCATGTGCTGCGTGGGGGTGAGAGCGGCGCGGAGACCTTCGCTCATATAGACGATGGGATTCAGCAGCACGGCGTATTGGAGGACCGGGATGGGGTGCAGCCAGGCCCAGGGGTAGTAGACGCAGCCCAGGAAGGTGATCGGAATGACCACGACGCCGAAGATGAGGCCGATCTGCTGCGGTTTGACGCTGGTTCCGATCACCAGGCCAAGCGCTCCGGCGGTGAGCGAGGCGAGGACGATCACCACGATCAGGAAGGGCCAACTGGTGATGTGGGTGGCGGGTCGCACGGCCGGGACATAGGTGGCTAGTGGAAAGACGATGGCTGCGGCGATGACGGACTGAACGGCGGAAAAGCAGATCTTCTCGATGGCTACGGCAGCGACGGGGAGCGGGCACATGACTCGGTCGTCGATCTCGCGGGTGATTCCGAACTCCTGGGCAAGGGGAAGGGCAACCGCGGCGATGCCGGAGAACATGATGGCCACGGCCATCAATCCGGGAAGCAGCACGGTAGAGAAGCTTGCGCCGGGGAGGACGGCGGTGGGGTTCGTGGCGGCTCCCCCCTGCATGTGGGGAAAGACATACGTGAAGACGAAGAGAAACAGGAGCGGGTTCATGCAGACGCGGATGACGAAGGGGAAGAGCTCGCGGCGCAGGACGTAGACATCGCGTAAGAAGAGGCCGACGAAGGCGCGAACATACTGTGTGGTCTGGCTGGCGACAGGTCTGACGGCGACGGGCTGGGTGGCGAGCGAGGACATAGGGGTCTAAACGTGGATGAGGGAGGCTGCGCGTTCGGAGTGGCCGGAGAGCTCGGCGGAGCGGATCTCGGCGTATCCTGCGGCTCCGAGGAGGGCGCAGGTATCGTCCAGGATGACGCGGACGGGGATATCACGGAGGATCGCTTCCATGCGGCCTTTATCGAGGAAGGCCTGGAGGAAGACGCCGTTCTGCACCGTCTTGAGGATCTTGGGGGCGATCCCTCCGCCGAGGTAGATGCCTCCCATGGCGAGGATCTTGAGTGCGACGTTCCCCGCCTCGGCCCCGTAGCAACCGAGAAAGATGCGGATGGCCTCGACGCAGAGCTCGGAGGAGCCGTCTTCGGCGCAGCTTCCGATGACGGAGTTGGGGTCTTCGTGCTGCATCCGTTCGGCGAGCCATGCGGGCTCCTCGAGCGGGTGTCCCCCATTGTCTTCCTTCAGGAAGGCGTAGATGTTCTTGATGCCGATTCCGGAGACGACACGCTCGGTGGAGACTCGGCCCTGGAGGGTGCGGCGGAGGTACTGGAGGAGGGCGATCTCCTGGTCGGAGCGGGCGGCGAAGTCTCCGTGGCCTCCCTCGGACGGGATGGGGTGGTGGCGCTGGGCGCCGTCCCAGACCAGGATGGCTTCGCCTAGACCGGTTCCGGCGGAGACCAGGCCACGATGGCCGACGGAAGCGGGATCGGACTGCTGGAGGGTGAAGATGGCGTCGGGTGAGAGCTCGGGGATGCCATAGCCGTTGGCCTCGAGATCGTTGATGAGGAAGATGTGCTGGATGCGGAGGGACTTCTGGAGGTCGCGGGCGTCGAGTGTCCAGGGAAGGTTGGTGAGCTTGAGGCGGCCATCGCGGACCGGGCCTGGGCAACCGAAGGTGGCGGCGGCGACCTTCTGCCGGGAGGAGTCGTCATCCTTGAAGAAGTCGTTGACGATGTCGTCGAGCGTCGCGAAGTTGTGCGCCGGGTACTTATGGCCGCGAATGCACTTCAGACGTCCGGCTGCGAACTCGTACAACGCGAGATGGACCTTCGTACCTCCGATATCGCCGGCGAGAATCATCTGTCGAACTCCTTGCGTCCCTGGTTGCGCTTTGAAACTGGCTACAGCTTAGCTGAGTTGGAGGGTTCCGGTGAGGGGGGTGCCGGGGGGTGGG
>JAMFSC010000089.1 GCA_026225095.1 bacterium | reverse complement strand
GGCAAGCTCTTCGAGCAACTGCTCTCTTCCCTCGACAACGGCAATGAAGTCTTCCAGGTCGTGGCTCATGTAATAGTCGTTCTCGCCACGATCGTAGAACGCCTCCATCTTGGTTCCCAGAAAGAAGGGGGCCGTAATCAACCGGATCACCTTACCGCTGGGCAAAGACGCCGGCATCGCTGTTTGGATCGCCCCTCCATACCAACGGTTCGAAAAGCCGAGCGCGCCTCTTTGGGTCGACATGACATCGAGCATCAGGCCGCCGTGGACAAAACGGCAAAGTGGAGCACCGGGGCGAGTGTCGTTATCAAAGCCGACGTCTCGTAGTCGATCACAGAAGGCCGCGTAATCGGCGTAGTCGGCCGCAATGATCACGTCGACATCGTATGTGGATCGAATCGGCGCCGATCCCCGATCGGTCACGATGAGATCGAGCGTCGATCCCCCCACGAAGACGACCTCAGGCAGCAGATGCTTCAACTTCGCAGCCGCTTCCTCCAGCAAGGGGAGATTGCTAGCCATTTTCCAGTAACCTCTTGCTCATCATGTCCAGGGCAATCTTTCGTTCGCGGATTCGTCCATCCCGCAGCGCGTCGACAAGGCTCAGGAGTTCGTAAAACGCAGGGTCCGCCAAGGCCGCTTCTGCGGCGTGTTTGTAGAGCGGCTCAAAGGAATAACCGCGCACCTTCCCAAGCAGATGTGGCCACACAGGCACTTCATCTCCACTACTGTGTACGACGCTCCGCAATGGCTCGGCTGCAAAAGAAGTGGGCACACCTCTCATCAGCTCTCCCCGTACGGCCGGGTACACATACCTCATGCCATGCCCCAACAGCTCCAGAAGTGCTGAACGGTTTACCTTTTTTGGCCCATCGTGCTGCATCAGGCCAGATACCCGCGCCCTCTTAATGGCCCCATGTACCTCTGAGCTGGCGACATGAAGGTCGGAAGCAAGTTTCTGGAATGACGACTCTGCAGCTCCTGGAAGCGTCAGTTTCAGCAGTACCGCAATGTCGAAGGAGCGGAGCATAGAACCATCCTATGCATTCTTCGTTCTTGAATCAAGAATAAAGAATGCGCTATTCTAATGCGGATGACGGAAGTGGATGTCACCCTCACCGATTACGCTGTCACGGCCGAATGTGCCTACTTTACATACCTTCTTATCCCTGCTCGATCCCCTATCTCGCAGCTGGCAGCTGGGTTCATAATCTTCTTTTTGTCGATTGCCGTCGCCGCCACTGCGGGCGGAACCGTCCACGGCTTCTTCGCTGACGAGAAATCCTTCGGCCACCGCCTCCTGTGGCCATTCACTCTCTTCTGTGTGGGCATCACCGCTTTTGCAGGGATCCACATCAGCGCAGCCCTGCTGTTTTCCTCCGCAGTCATTCGACTGATTGATATTGCGGGATTTCTTGTTTTTCTTGCCTACACCGTTGTCATTCTGTTTGTCCAAAGCGACTTTCGACTCGCCGTTCTTAACTACCTTCCCTCATTGATCTTTCTCGCGAGTGCCTTCCTGATCGTCCAATTGAGATCTGGAAAATCTGCCCTACTGGTAGGATTTTTAGGTATCTGCGTAATGATTGCCGCAGCGGGCGCGCAACAGCTTAAGTGGGCACTGCATTCTCGTTTCTTCAACCACAATGCCGTTTATCACGTTCTCCAGGCCCTTGCTCTCTGGATGATCTTCATTGCGGCACAAGAGAGCATTCGATTGGAGGAGTACACCAGGTGACCCATGTTCGCAAGTTCAGTACGGTAACGGAAGCATCCTCCCTAAGCTCTCATGCTGCATATACCGGTTCGGATGACTCGTTAATCGTGAATGACATCCATTCCCAACTTAACCGCACGCTTGTAGATAGCATCATCAAGCCCCGCACCGTCCTGGAGCTTCAAGAAGCGGTTAGCAAGGCAAAGGCGGCCGGCAAGCCGGTGTCGATCGCAGGAGCACGTCATTCCATGGGCGGCCAGCCATTTGGAACCGGCATGGTTCTGATCGATATGACAGATCTCAACCAGGTGATCAGCTTCGATCAAAAGACCGGGCTCGCAGAGGTTCAAGCGGGAGCGTTTTGGCCGCAGTTCACGGAAACCTATTTACGTCTTCAGCAAGATTCTCCGACCCAATGGGGTTTCGCGCAGAAGCAGACCGGTGCGGACAATATCAGCATTGGGGGAACCCTTGCGGCAAACGGCCATGGTCGAGGCTTGACCATGCAGCCCTTCATCAGCAACGTGGAGTCCTTCACCCTCGTTGACGCCAAAGGGGCTCTACTCGTTTGCAGCCGCGAAGAGAACGTCGAGCTCTTCCGTCTCGCCATCGGCGGTTATGGCCTGTTCGGCGTAATCGCAACTGCCACGCTCCGCCTTGTTCCTCGACAGAAGATTCAGCGTGTGGTCGATATCCGTAGTTTATCCGGCCTTATGGCCGCTTTCGACCAACGCATCAGCGAAGGCTTTCTCTATGGAGACTTCCAATTCGCCATTGATCCGGCCTCAGATGACTTTCTCAACAAGGGCGTCTTCTCCTGCTATCGGCTCGTCGACCAAGCGATTCTCATCCCTCCCGAGAAGGGTTTGTCCGACGAGGGCTGGAGAACCCTGCTTTATCTCGCCCACAGTAATAAGAAGGAAGCCTTTCGAGGTTACGCCGACTACTATCGCTCGACTGATGGACAACTCTACTGGTCGGACACACACCAGATGAGCTTCTACCCCGAAAACTATCATCACGAGATTGATCGGATTGAGAACGCAAGCACTCCGGCCAGCGAGATCATTACTGAGATCAATGTCCCCCGAGAGCAGCTCGAGTCCTTTCTAGCTGAGGCCCGCGATGACTTCCGCAAAAACGACGTAAACCTCATCTACGGCACTGTAAGGCTGATCGAAAGGGATGATGAAAGCTTTTTGCCCTGGGCCAGACAAAGTTACGCCTGCACCATCTTCAACCTGCACACTGTCCACTCTCCCGAAGGCATCGAGCACTCGGCCGAAGCCTTCCGTCGCCTAATCGACATGGCAGCCAAACGCGACGGTAGCTATTTCCTTACCTATCACCGGTACGCTCGTCGGGAGCAGGTCCTCGCCTGTTATCCCAACTTTGCTGAGTTTCTTTCGCTCAAACGCAAGTACGATCCCGAAGAGCACTTCCAAAGCGACTGGTACCGGCACTATCGGTCCATGTTCGAGGACGCCCTTTGACTGACGCCCCATTCTCGCCGCCGGCCGCCCTCCAGCGGCGATACCTGGCTATTCTGTCCGTCCTCCTGTTCTTGTTTTGCCTCCGTGTCCTCGGTCAATTTCTGGTGGCGACCTTCCACGTCTTGTGGCTCCCGGCCATGGACGAGTGGATGTCCGGCCTTGTGCCCTACCCCGGATTGCTTGCCAGCCAGATCCTCATCATCCTGCTCTATGCAAAAATCTGCCTCGACTTTCATCGAGGTAGCGGCTACTTCTTCAATCCCAGACGACGCCTCGGCACCGGCCTGCTCATATTTGGAGCACTGTACCTGACCGTAATGATCCTCCGTTACATCATGCGCATGAGCCTCTACCCTCATGAACGCTGGACCGGTGGTTGCATTCCGATCTTTTTTCATTGGGTTCTCTCATCTTTCATCCTCGTGCTCGGCAGCTTTCACTGGCGCACAACTCCGCGCCCTCCCGCGCCCAGTGCCCCACGCCGCGCATTCCATCTCATCGGAGCTTTGGCCGCGATCCTCTGCATCGTGGCATGGGCGATTTTCCAGATGACTCCCTCAATCCTTGCTCACAGGCTCGGCCTTCGTCGTTCGCAATACGCTGCACGTGAGCAGAAAAATGTCGCTATCTTTACCAGTGATGGAGTTCGTCTCGTCGCCGACATCTACCATCCCCAGCACACCGCCCACAGCCCTACAATCCTCGTCCGCATTCCGCTCACCCGCGACCTCAAGAATTCGCTCTTCGCCAGCACGATCGGCAAAATGTGGGCTGAACGGGGCTATACCGCCATCATTGAGGGAACTCGCGGCCGCTTCAGTTCCGGTGGCTCCTTCTATCCCCTGCATGGCGAACGTCAGGATGGAATCGACACTCTGAAATGGATCGCCAGCCAGCCTTGGTACGACGGCCGCATCCTCACCTGGGGCGGCTCCGCCTTCGGGCAAACCGAGTGGGCAATCGCTGACCAGATGAATCCCGGCCCAACCGCTATGCAGGTCTACTTCGCTAGCACCGATTTCTACGACATGTTCTATCCAGGAGGAGCTTTCTCACTCGACAGCGCTCTGAGCTGGGCCATTCGAAGTCACGGTTTGCGAGATCATCCTGACTGGCCATCAGCAGAGGAAGTCCGCAAGGCATCAGACGGGTTTCCCATGCGTGATGCCGACCGCCGCGCCACGGGTGAAGACATACCCTTCTTTAAGGGTTGGGCTGATCATCCCGAACGTGATGAACTCTGGGCCGAGATCGACGGCCATGATCGAGCCCATTCTTTACAAGCCCCCGTCCTCTTAATGGCCGGATGGTACGATCCATTCCTCCCGACGCAGCTTAATGACTTTCAGACAATCCGCCATTCACCGCAATCAAGGGTCGCTACTCGCAGCCGCCTCATCATCGGTCCCTGGACCCATGCGGGCGAAGTCTACTTTCCCGATGGCACACACGGTGAAAACTTTAGACTCCAGAGTCTTGCCCTTAGTCTGCCATGGTTTGATGAGAACACTGGCGTTGCTCAAGTTCCAAGCATCGCGCCTGTAAAGCTATTTGTAATGGGCAAGAACGTATGGAGATCGGAGAATGAATGGCCACTCGTTCGAACCCGCTACATCCCCTTCTATCTCGGCAGCGTCAAGGGAGCCAACAGTGCAACGGGTGATGGCACTCTAAGCGTTGCCATACCCACGGGTATGCCGCACAGCGACACCTACACTTACGACCCACTGCATCCCGTTCCCACCGCTGGAGGAGCAATGATCGGTCCCGCCGCCGGCATTGCCCGTCAGAATGACATCGAGGCACGACCCGATGTCCTTGTCTACAGCACCCCGCCGCTTGACGATGACCTGGAGGTGACCGGTCCCTTCTCGCTTACTCTCTATGTTTCCACAACAGCACCCAACACCGACTTCACGGCAAAGCTCGTCGACGTGCAGAGCGACGGACTGGCCCTCAATATCTCCGATGGTGTCCTGAGGCACTCTTATCCAGAAATGGCACACTCGTCCACCAGTTCCGGCATCTCTGAGATTCACATCGATCTATGGCCCACAAGTATGGTCTTCCTCAAAGGACATCGTCTCCGATTAGAGGTCTCTAGCAGTAATTTCCCTCGCTTTGATCGGAACCCAAACACGGGTGCGGCCGCAGCTGCGATAGTAGATGTCAAGATCGCACGTCAGACAGTCATGCATAACTCTTCGTACCCGTCTCACCTTATGTTGCCTGTCGTTCCCGTGCGTTAGGCTTCAACCGTACCCGTTTGTCAGACTACGGCTCATCAGTTCAAAACTGAGCTTGCTCACAATCCACTTTGCAATGTAAAGTGAATGCAGCATGAGCGATCTTCACAATGCGCTAGGTGACATCAGCAACATACGCCGGCAAATGGCCCGCAGTACGCAATTTCGCGGCTACGGTCCAGCGACGCTCGCAGGTACGGGTATCGTCGCTTTGCTTGCTGCAACTGCTCAAGCGTTCTGGCTACAAGACCCGACGAACCACCTGAACGCCTATTTGAGTCTTTGGATCGGAACGGCCGTGCTCTCCTCTGCCGTTGCAGGAGTGCAGATCCACACGCGCACTCGGCGCTTGCACTCCGGTCTTTCTGACGAGATGATTCGCACCGCCGTTGAACAGTTCATGCCTGCTGTTGGTGCGGGAATGCTGATCACAGTTGTCCTGGTGCGTTATGTGCCATCGGTCCTCTGGATGCTTCCTGGGCTGTGGCAAGTCATCTATAGCCTAGGCGTGTTTTCGTCATGCCGTTTCCTGCCACGCCCAATGATTGCAGCAGGCGCTTGGTATTTGCTAAGCGGTCTGGTTTGCCTCGCATTGGGGGACTTTCGCGCACTCGCGCCATGGACGATGGGGCTTGCCTTTGGGGCCGGTCAATTGCTCGTGGCGGGGATACTACTTGTTGCCGCTCAGGAGGGTGAAAATGAAGCCTGAAACCCGAGGGAGCGAAGGACGTTTTGCCTATGAGGGATTGGATCGCGTGATCCACGAGCGTGCCCGACTCAGCGTGCTGACGTGCCTGATCACCAATCCGAAGGGCCTGATTTTTAACGATTTGAAACAGCTGTGCTCGCTCACGGACGGCAATCTCAGTCGCCACCTTAGCGTGCTCGAAGCAGAGCGCATGGTTGAGATCACCAAAGGACATGAGCACAATCGGCCCCAAACTTTTTGCCGTATCACCTCAGCTGGCCGTGAACGCTATCTTCAATATCTTTCCACGCTTGAACAGGTAGTAAAGGATGCGGCGAAGATTTCGGAAAACAAGCCCGTCTCTGGCCTGATGCGTGGCCTTACTCCATCCAAAGTCTGACCCTTTTTTCTGAGGTAACTTTACAGTGCAAAGTACTATTCCTGATTCTAGCAACTTTACAATGCAAAGTGGATTGCATGTAGCGATCATCATGGACGGTAACGGTCGATGGGCTCAACGACGCGGACTCCCTCGTATAGCAGGCCATCGTGCTGGAGCGGCCGCCGCCCGGCGTGCGGTCGAACACGCTATCGATCTCGGCATACGGCGTCTGACGCTCTATGCGTTTTCCTCAGACAACTGGCGCAGACCTGCTTTAGAGGTGCAGAGTATCTTCTGGTTGCTTCGTGGCTATCTACGGGTGGAACGCGACCACCTCAGACGGAACGACGCAAAACTCGAAGTTATCGGTAGGCGGGATCGCCTGCCAAAGGCGCTGCTCCGAGAGATCGAGGAAGTAGAACTAGCAACGGCCAAAGGCCAGCGCATTCATGTGCGCGTTGCCGTAGATTACTCCTCTCGTGATGCGATTACGCAGGCAGCGCTCGAGATGTCTTCTGCTCCTGACTATGATCGACCATCTCTAAGCGATCTACTGGGGCAGCTCCTTGCGGGAGGTCACGGTGGCACGGACAATGTCGATCTACTGATTCGAACGGGAGGGGAGCAGCGCCTCTCCGACTTCCTGTTGTGGGAGGCTGCCTACGCTGAACTGTTGTTCCTCGATCGCATGTGGCCAGACTTTAGTGCCATCGACCTTGAGGCCGCACTTGAAGTGTTCAGACAAAGGGAGCGGCGCTTTGGTGGTATCCCGCCCCTCTCTGCCCAGTGCCCCGCCCTGTCCGTCGCCGGCGCTTGATAATTTCAGGCGCTCTCGCCTTATGCAGAGAGAGCAGCCCTCCCACCCCACCAAGAGACATGGTTAGAGACGGATCTAAAGGAGATTCTCGGTGAACAAAACATTGCTACAGAAGGGCTTGGCTATTTCCGCACTTGCTTGTGTGATCCTGATCGCTCTCTACATGGTGAGCGGCATTATTGATGATAGACAGAAGTACCGCGAGGCTGCAGTGCAGTCAATCGAAGGAAGCTATGCGGGTCCACAGATTCTCATCGGACCAGTCTTGGTGCGGCCCTATACGCAGATCGTCGAGACCACAGAGACCAATGATAAGGGGGTAAAGAAGACAAATATTCGGAAGCAGGAACTGACCGCGACGAGTTTCCCTCGTGAATTGAATATGCGTGGAGCCATGCTGCCCAGCGAACGTCGGCACGGCTTATATAAAGTGGAGGTCTACGAGCTCCAAGGCCAGCTCAAGGGCCACTTCGATGTAGCCGATCCCCAGACGGAAGGCACAGTTGTTTGGGGCGAACCCTATTTAGCGCTTTCCGTTACGGATGTCCGAGGGATCGTTGGAAGGCCCAAGGTGCTGGTGAATGGTGTCGAAGAGACGATGTTCCAAGGAGCTCCTGCCACAACTGGATGGCAGCCTAATCTGCGTGTTCCACTTCGTGGGGTGTCTTCTTTGAAAGGCCAAGTGGATTTCGCTGTCGACGTGAATCTTGCCGGAACCGAGACGTTGAGCATGGCTCCAGTCGGCGATTCAAACCTCTTGGAGATCCACTCAGACTGGAGATCGCCATTATTTGGCGGACAGTTCCTCCCGAGAACCCGAGATGTGGCAAACACCGGCTTCCATGCCGTGTGGGAGGTTTCCTCGCTTGCCAGCGGAACACAAGTACAGCTTGAGGCCAATCCGGTCAAAGCAATCGATCTCATGAGCGTGAGCCTGACAACGCTGCTCGATCCTTACAGTCTGAGCAATCGGGCGGTAAAGTACGGAATACTCTTCGTGGTCCTTACCTTTGGCGGTTCCTTCATCTTCGAGTTGATGAAGGAACTGCCGATACACCCCATTCAATACCTCCTCGTAGGGTTTGGCCTCGCGGTCTTCTTCCTTTTGCTCGTAAGTTTTTCAGAGCACATGGCCTTCGGCGTCGCGTACTTGATCTCCAGCATGGCCTGTATTGGCTTGCTCACTTTCTATCTTTCCTTTGTACTGCGAAGCACGGAACGAGGCCTTGGATTTGGAGCAATGCTGACCAGCTTTTACGCAGCCATATATGGACTGCTGATTTCGGAGGACAATGCTCTAATTCTCGGTTCGCTCATGCTGTTCCTACTCTTGGCTGCAGTGATGTTCGTGACACGGAACGTGAACTGGTATCGAGGAGCAGCTGAAAAGGTCCAACAAAACCAGGCTTTCACCGCTGCTCCACCGCCTCCTCTTTCTTCCTGAACATAAGGATTTACAAGTCCGGAGAAGCCGGTTTAGGTGAGCAGCCAACACCGGGTACCCTTGATCAAGCCGCGAGACGAGTTCGTGATGACGAAAGATCGAATGACTGAAGTCAGCAAGGAAAACATAGGCTCCGTTCCTACTGTTGAGCAGCATCTCCGCGCCACTCGTTTTTGGCTTGGCGTGGTGATGGCTGGTCTCTTTCTCAGCGGCATTACGGCATTTCCTTTGGAAACCGAGCTCCGCTTCTTTCTCGTTCTTCTACAAAGCGATCCTGTGCGCCCTCTTGCCGAGGTGTCTCATTTACTTCCCTGGATTTCACGTGTCTACAACGCCGTTGCCAGTACAAACCAGCACTATTCCTTTCTGGCATATGGTACCGATTGGCTAGCTTTCGCCCACCTCGTCATCGCGGTTGCCTTTATCGGGCCGTATCGTGATCCCATACGAAACAAGTGGATTATCACATTCGGTCTGATCGCCTGTGCAGGAGTGGTTCCGTTGGCCCTCATAGCCGGTCAGATTCGAGGTCTCCCTATCGTTTGGCGGTTTGTCGATTGCAGTTTCGGAATCTTTGGAGCAATACCGCTTGTATTCTGCCGGCGACACATCCTTGCCATGGAAAGAGCAGAGCAAGGAACCGGTTCGCTGCAATGATTCGGCCCGTCATTCAGATTCCGACGTCATTTGATATATATGATAAAGGACGTTATCATATATAAATTATGAACATGACCAGTCTTGATCTCACCGCCGCACACAAGCACTGTATCTGGCATCGGGCCGAGATCGAAGCGAGCGAGATCTGCGGCTGTTTCTACTGCCTGAGCACGTTTCCGCCGGCAGCCATCACGGAATGGACCGACGACGGGCAGACCGCGCTTTGCCCTAACTGTCCGGTGGACGCCGTCCTTGGTTCGGCATCTGGCTGCCCCATCACGCGGGCGTTCCTTGAGCTGATGCACGAACGGTGGTTTTGACGGTGGCCACTATCCTTCCATCCATGCCCTCCGTCGTATCGCCAGGTTCAGGGCCGGGTCGTCTGCCGGCGCTCTTCCAGGCGATGCCCGAGGGTGGACGGCGCTTTTGGGAGTTCTTTACCGTCAACATCCGCAACCCGAACACTCGCCGCGCCTACTTCAAGGCCGTCCAGGGCTTCGCTGCCTGGTGCGAGGAGAGAGGTCTCGGAGATCTGAATGGGGTGACGCCGATGCTCGTCGCGGTCTACGTCGAGCAGCTCGGCCGTACGCACTCGAAGCCGACCGTCAAACAACACCTCGCCGCGATCCGGATGCTCTTCGACTGGCTGGTTACCGGGCACATCATGGAGACCAATCCGGCTCATGCCGTTCGGGGACCGAAGCACAGCGTCCGCAAGGGCAAGACCTCGGTGCTTTCAGCGGACGAGATGCGGGAGCTGCTCGCCGCGATCGACACGACTTCCCTGCTAGGGCTCCGCGACAGGGCTCTAATCGCCCTCATGGGGTACACCTTCGCCCGCGTCGGAGCGGCCACCGGAATGAAGGTTGAAGACTTCTATATGCAAAAACGGCGCGGCTGGGTGCGGCTCCACGAGAAGGGTGGCAAGGTGACCGAGCTTCCCTGCCATCACAACCTGGAGCAGTATTTAGAGGAGTGGATTGCAGCCTCCGGGCTTGGCACCGAACCCGAGGCGCCGCTCTTCCCTACCCTGCGCTATGGACGGCTGACCGATCGCACTTCCCTGCCCCAGGCCACTGTGCACATGATGATTCAGCGGCGTGCACGAGCTGCGGGACTCAAGACCAAGATCAGCGCTCACAGCTTCCGCGCCACTGGGATCACTACCTATCTGCAGAACGGCGGCAAGCTCGAAATCGCCCAGCAGATGGCCGGCCACGCGTCGGCCCGAACAACCGGACTCTATGATCGCCGCAGCGACGAAGTAGCGCTCGATGAAGTGGAGCGGATCGCATACTGAAGCAAAAGGATCGGTCTCACCTTAATGCGTAGTTCCACAAACCCCATTTCCGGGAGTGTAACTTCCTTCGAGACCGCCCAGATGATTAGGAGAGGGCAGGCGTGGATTCCATTATGGCTGGAAGCAGATCGATCGCTTCAACAAGGGGTCTTTGGAACAACTGGACGGAAACTCCGGTTAGGCTCCTCCAACCGTCTCTCAATAGGGCCTGATCCAGAGATGGAGGCTCAATATGCCAACAATCCTCTCACTGACATGCCTTTTAGTTCTTGATAGGAGTGCTCTCACAAGATCAACGATCCATGTGAGTGGACGGCCCCCTTGCTCCGCTGAGACTTTTCTTGATCCATCGCGTTTACGAAGACGATTCGGGCCTTCCCGCAACGGGCGGCCATGCTGACTGCAAATCGTTGATTCCATTGAACATATTCCAGAACATCCGCTGTCAGAGGCAACCGTGCAAACAGCACCGTATGCCCTTACCCGCACTTTCCGTCCAGTTGTTCCAAAGACTCCGATACCGAGCTGGGCGTAGGATCGCTTCGTTTCGGCTATGGTCATCCTCCCCGCTGTTTTTTGGTGCGAGACAGCAACATTCGCCAAGCCGTCGCCTCGCCTGTTCGCCTTGGTGACGATTTTGCACTCTTGAAATACCGTGCCATTGGCATACACTCACATTATGCAAACGGTCGTCGACGCTGACGTACCTCAAAGCGGCCTCAGCTCTTTTCACGGAAGCGGAGCGGGCTGATATTGTTTCCGCCATTGGCTCAGACCTCGAAGCAGGCGACCTCATGCCGGGTACCGGGGGGTATCGCAAACGGCGGTTCGGACGGGCCGGAATAGGGAAGCGCGGCGGCGCAAGAGTCGTATACCTCTACGGCGGTGAAGACTTTCCCATCTTCCTTATCACCGTGTATGCGAAGGCGGAAAAGGGCAACCTAAGCAAGGGCGAGCAAAACGCTCTCGCGAAAATGGCTAAGAGCTTCTTCGCGGACTATGGGAGAAAAGCATGAGCAAACTGTTTGAAGAGATGGCGCAAGGCACAGCGGAGGCCCGCGCCTACATGGAAGGGGACCGGAAAGGCTACAAAGTCACGCTGCCCGAATCCATCGACGTACGCGGGATCAGAAACCGGCTCCACTTCAGCCAGGGCCGCTTTGCGGATGCTTTCGGCTTGTCGGTGGACGCCGTACGCCATTGGGAGTCGGGCCGTCGAAACCCGGAAGCGGCGGCGCGGGCGCTGCTTATGGTGATCGCTCACGATCCGCAGCTCGTGATGCAGGCATTGGCCCAACCTCAGTCCTCAATACCGGCTCGAACTAGGGCAGGGAAGGGACTTACAAAAAGCGCCAGAGCTAAAAGATCCTCTGCAGCCTGATCAAAGACTTCGACGTTGCCGAAAACATCGACTTCGCGGGAATTGGTCTGAAGCCGAGTCAGCAAAAACTCATGGGGTGCTTCTTCTTGCGGTCAAGGCGCGTTGGACTGAAGGCGGTAGGTCCCAGAATGTGTAGGTCAGGAACATCTCAGGCTCTCCTCCCCATTTGGACAAGTTCGACGTAGAGTCATTGGATTAAAGATCGTGAATACTAAGGAGTCTACGCGCCGGGGGCTGTACGCACTCTTGGTCTCTTAGGTATCGCCGTCTTCCTCGCGAGTGGATTTCTTCCCCGAACAGCATCCCTGGCGCATCGATTACCTACAAGCTATTGCCGACAGGCGTGAGCATGCTCGGAGGCGCCGCCTGGATGCTCGCGTCAAGTTTGTAGATCAAGAAGAGGATAATGCGTTCGCTGCTGGACCAGCAGCGTTTGCCTGGCGACGAGGCGGTTCTCGATGTCGGTTGCGGTCGCACTCTTGTTGCGGTCCCCAATGGTACATTGAAGACATTCTATTCAAAGTGCTTCTTACGTGGAGTAGTACATAGCACTATGCTGTCAATTCCTAAAATTTTGGTATTTCTCATATGAGCGTGATGGGTGTGAATCGCATTTCACGGGCCTTAAATTTTATTGTTTGCCTTGGCGTAGTATTTCTGGCCGCACTCACTGGTTGCGGCGCGGGAAGTGGATCAGGCGGTGGCGGTGGGAGTTCAAACACGCCTGACTTTTCGCTCTCAGTCGCGAGTGGCAGCCTTACTGTCAATCAGGGAGGAAGTCAGACCGCCACGATATCCAGTTCCGGGCTAAACGGCTTCAGCGGTTCGATCAGCGTCAGCTTCGCTGGCCTGCCAGTAGGAGTTACAGTCTCGCCGGCGAGCTTCACGTTGACTGGGAGCGCGAGCCAGGCTGTGCAGATCAGCGTCTCCTCCTCGGCCGCGCTGGTTACCGGGGGCGTCATCCATGTTCAAGGCACCAGCGGAGCGATCTCGCATCAGGCAACCATGAGCCTGGTGATCCTAGGCCCGCAGAGTTTCACGCTAAGTACACCTTCCAGCATCAGTCTCCTGCCTGGAACGAGCCAGCAATTTCCGATCGCGATCAACGCAGTGAATGGCTTCAATGGTCTGGTGAGCCTCTCTTTCAGCGGACTCCCTTCGGGCGTCACTATCTTTCCATCGTCTACCACCGGCTATCCCGGAAGCAGTACGACCGTCACGCTCACGACCTCGTCTACCGCTTCGGGATCGGGGACGATTAACACCGCGGGCACCAGCGGTACACTCACGGCCAGCGCGCAGACGCCTGTCTCCGTCTCTACGGCTCCGGATTATGTGCTGTCGAGCGGCATCTATACAGGTCTTTCCATCAACGCCGGGAGTTCTGCAACCTTCTCAGTGACAGCGACCTCTTACAACGGATTCGACGCTCCAGTCGCCGTGACTCTCGCGGGATTGCCCGCCGGAATTACAGCCTCCCCTTCCAGTTTCTCTATTACCCCTACCGTAGGCGAGGCTTCTCAGGTCGTCACGATTACGGCTGCACTTACCGTGGCAACAGGGCAGACGCCGACCATTACAGTGCAAGGGAACAGTGGGCCACTCTCGCATCAAACGTCCTTCCAAATGTATGTGAATGCCCCGCCGCTTAGTCTTTCCTTGCAGCCTACTCCCCTGACGATTGCTGCCGGCTCATTTGCGCAGGTGGAATTGGCGGTCTATGGCTTGAGCGGTAACAACGTTACCGGTACGGTCACCGAGACTCTCTCCGGTCTGCCCGCTGGCGTCACCGCTACACCGGCAAGTGCAACGAATCCAGCATCGGCACCGTCCCAGGTCTTCTATTTGCAGGCAGCTGCAACGGGAGCTTCGGGGGGCAACATAACCTTCACGGCAAAGTATGGCCCCTTCACAGCGACGACTACACTTCCAGTCACGATTGGGCCGGCGCAGTCCGGCACGCCGGTCGCTCTAAAATCTCGATCCACTTATATCCGCACCGGGTCGACTACAGACTTTGGGGCGTTGCCGGCTCCCACTCTCACTCTTTATCACAAGGCAACGGCGCGGTTCTTTTCCAGCGACTCTTACCTAGGCCATCTGTACGTCGTCGATGCAACGACGCGGAAGCTTGCCGCAACTCTCGACATACCCGGAGCCTTCGGCATTGACCAGGCACCTGACGGCAGCAGCATCTATGTGGGGACCTTTGCGGGCGACATCTATGTCGTCGATCCGATGCAGCTCGTGGTCACTAAGCGCATCGCGGCTTCGACCATCAGTCAGTTCGGCTTCCATGCCAATGCCGTCTTCGCGATGGCGAATGGGAAGCTGCTGTTGATGCAGTATTTTATCTACCCGTATTATTCCTGGGTCGACGGCAACGGCCCGCTTGCTTTATGGGATCCGAGTCACAACTCGATCGTCAAGTTCGTCACAGCTCCTGATGGGGGAGCGATGCCCGAGCGGCTCTCCTGCTACGACCACTTCGAGCATCTCATTTTGACTGCCGGCCGTACGCGGGCCATCCTGGCGCCGGTCATTTCAGGAGAGGGCAGCTCGCAGCTTTGCTCGCTGGATCCCGAGACAGGGACCTGGAATCTCTCCCCGGCTCTCTTTGACTTGCCAGCGCAGGACACAAACACCGTCGCCGAGCTTGCTTCGAGTCCTGACGGTAAGACAGTGGTCACCTACGATGAGACCAAGGTCTACGTGCTCGACTCCACGACGCTGCAGATCAAGAACTCGTTTCCCGCGACAGCTACGAGATTCAACTTCGTCTACCCGAACATGATCATCGGCACCGACAATCAAACCCTCTATCTCAACAATCCTTCGGAGGGTACTGTTCTGCGTGCTTACAACCTCACCACGGGAGGGATGACCGGGTGGATCCCGCAGGTCGAAGCGTCGTCTTCCTACAAGTGGTATGAGCCGTCGAACCCCTACATGCAGGCCATCAGCGATGATGGCTTGATCGCGGGCCCGCTCGACAACGGCATCGGCCTGATCGATAGCCAGTCTTTGAATGCTCCGCCAGTCGCAACTACGTTTGGCTTCTCTGCGCTGCAGGTAGCGACGGGACCATTGGCCGGTGCAACCGATACTGACTGGACTGAGAACCAGTTTCCGCAGTCTGCGGGTGCGCCGCTTGGTAGCGTCTACTTTGGCTCGAACACAGCGAAAGAGGTGTCTTACTCAAACATAGGGCAGATCTATGCCGATACTCCTGCGGGTACCGCAGGGCCGGTCGATGTTCGTATCACCACGACGGACGGCGGCGAGCAGCTTCTCCCGGAGGCCTTCTCCTATGGCCCCTGGATTCTGGATACGACCACGGCTTATGCCACGGCAGACGGTGGAGGCACGGCGCAGATCTTCGGCTATGGATTCGGCCCGGTGACCCGCATCAGCGACGTAGACAAATCCTATCTGCCTGCTCCCGGCGGACTCTCCGTCTCGGTGGGTGGACAATCCGCTACCGTCCTTGGGTATGTTCCGGCCCCATACGCAAATGCTTATCCCGTCACCCAGCCGTTCCCAACACAAGGCATCGAGTACACAGTTCCTCCGGGAGTCGCAGGAGCCACGTCGCCTATCGTGATTAACACGGTTGAGGGAAGCAGCTCGGGGCAGAGCTCCACCCTGCGCTACCTGCCTGCAACGCAGCGTTTCTCCGCCAGCGGGAGCCAGTTGATCGACGGCATCTACGACAAGTCGCGTGATCTTTACTACTTCACGGACGCTAATCAGATTCTTGTCTTCTCGCGCACCCAGGCAAGGTGGATGAACCCGATTCCTCTGCCGGCACCTGCGAAGGCCTTTGGGCCGCAACGTCTCTACGGCCTGGCGCTGTCGCCCGACGGATCCAAGCTGGCTGTTACGGACGCCGGCGCCCTGGCGATCTATCTCCTCAATCCCAGCTCTCCATCCTCCATCACGACCTATCCGCTGTCAGGTCAGTTCGATCTCACGGACACGCCCTCGGGAGTCGCGGTCACCAACGCTGGAGCGATCTATTTCACGACGTTCGATCAACTTGGCGACGGCCAGTTCGATCTCTACAAGATCGATACGACGACAGGCACTGCAGCCTGGGTTACAGGCGTGGACAACAGACCGCCGCAGGGAGACGACTATGACGAATTCGGCCTGCGCCTTGCAATGTCCGCGGATGGGTCACGCGTGTACTTCAATAATGACGGCGAGCTCGTCTACCTCGATACGGCGACTGGGACTTATCAGATCGTGGATCAAGGTCCTCTCGGCGAGTTCAGTGGAGGGTACGAACTTGTACTCGCGCCGGATCAGAGCCGACTGGCAGTTGGGGGGCTCATTACCGACAGCAACGGTAACGGCCTCGCGATGCAGAGCCTGGGGTGGACTCCAAGCTATGACGCCAGCTACGTCTACGGAGGGGCTTTCTCGGCCGATGGAACCCTTCTCTTCCAGCCGGGCGTGAGTGCTATTGATTCGTTCGATGGATATACCGGCCAATTCATTTCTCGCGTCTCTCTCCCCTTCGAATTGTCCGAGAACTACCGCGCCCTTGTTTCAGACGGAGCGGATGACGTTCTCGTCGCCATCACCGGTGCAAGTGGAGACGGTATCGCAGTGCTGGATCTCAGCGGCGTAGCCCGGCCTCCAGTTCGTCCATTCCTTCGGTCGGGTTCATTTCAGTCAAATGGAACAAAGGCTGTCGCGACGAGAACTCGCCCATCCCTCTCCCCGGGAGGACAGCGGTCGTTTTCTGCCCACTATCGCCAACGCGGCTTGACCAACCTGATTGGAGCGCGTGCCAACAACCCGGCGGTGCCAAGGCTCCGGTAAAACTGCAAGCCGCGCAACGTTCCTCTTCGGCGGCAGTTGAGAACGCCAGACGCTGCGTTCCTTGCAAACGGGGTTATGGGAAACCTCGCACATCCTCTCCCTGTGTGTTGCTTTGGGAATTATTTGGCGTAAATCTTTGGGCGATATGTGGCGTAAGAGACAGCCCCAGACCAGCACGCAATTTGACAGCGCGAAACAGCAGGAAGGGTTTCCTCTTTTGATTGAGGCACTTGCTGGGACTCCTAAAGATCGGTGGACCGCGGCAGAGACGCAGAGCCTTATGTTTTGACCGAGTCTCAGCCCTTTTTACGCCAAATAGCGCCCAAAGATTTACGCCACATTACGACCCAAGCTACACCCTTAGGAGCACGCTTGAAGCAAGCACCACCGGCGCAAATAGGCCGGGTCCGCTGACCCCGGTCACCTCGACATGATCCCCTAGATGGACATTGGCGGAATCGGTGCGGTCGACGGATATGCCGGC
>JAMFSC010000088.1 GCA_026225095.1 bacterium | reverse complement strand
TGGGCGAGGGCCTCGGTGAGGGTGAGGTGGTAGCCTCCGCCGAGGGAGACGGGGGTGTCGCGACGGACGATGCCCTCTTCCAGCGCGGCCAGCGCGACGGAGAGCTTGATCGTGGAGCAGGGCTCAGCGCCGGGGGAGAGCGCCAGCTTCTGATTGACCATGGCGAGGATACGGCCGCTGGAGGGGTCGATCGCGAGAGCCGTGCCGTTCATGTTGCCGAGGGCCTCGATGGCGGCGGCGCGGACGGTGGGGTCCTCGCCGTTGGTGACGTCGCCCAGCGTCAGATTGTCGGCAAAGGAGCTTGCGGTGAAGCGCTCGCTGAAGCGTGGGCGACGGGCAGAGGCGACGGCGACCACGCTGCGGGGGCGGGATGCGCGCCCGCGAGGCGTGCGTCCGTGGATTCCCCGGGCAGCCGGTGCGGCGAGCCGGGGGCTACGGGAGGCAGACTTTGTTCCGGCGCCGCGGTGACGGGCCGCGGTGGAACTGCGGGCGACGACATGTTTCGTGAGTGGGACCTGACGGGTGCCGGCAAGGGCCTGGCCTGCACCGCATGCCAAAAAGACCAGAGCCAGGATCGCTGCCGCAAACCGACCTGCCGTTTGATTCAAGTTCCGCAACTTCGAGGACCACATCGAGAGAGACATCATCAAGTACACCCCAAACACAAGACTGATTACACCAGGAGAACAGACACATCAAGGGCCAACCGTCTTTGTAAACGCTCAGAGAGGTCTAACACCAAACCGGGCCCACGTTAGGTAATGCTAATTTCCCCGTCGCAAAAACGCGGGGATATCCAACTCGTCGGACTCCTGCTGGCTGGTTCCGGACGTCGGCCCGGCGAAAGACGGGACGCGAACGCCGGGTTCGGCCAGGGTGGCTCCGGGGGATGCCTCGCGGGCCTCGGCATATTGGATGCGCAGGGGCTTCGGAATGTCGTAGTCCTCCTTGGCGCGGGCCGGAGTGTCGCGTCCGCCGGGCTCGGCGTACCCCTGCTCGGAGCGGGGGGCGGGCCGGGGGGAGGGACGGAAGAAATCGTCGTCGAAGACAGAGGCGGGAACGGGCTTGAGTTCGGGCTCGCGCCTGGCCTGCGGCTCGATGACGTAAGGTCTGGATTCTTCCTCCGGATCCTCCTCTTCCTCTAACATCGGCGCGGTTCCGTCAAACTTCTCCTCGTCCTCCCAATCCTGTTCCCCGAGGGCCTCTTCGTCCTCGTCCAGAGGAGCGAGTTCGTAGCGGTCTTCGCTGTGCGGGGTGTTCCGGGTGGCGGCTTCGGCGGGACGCGAGACGGCGGGGAGCTCCTCGCGGCGGGCTTCGCTGGCGAACTGCGTCGCGGGCCGGGCATCCTCCGGTGCAGGGGTCCGGGCGGTCACGGGGCGCTGCACGATCGGCACGATGGGAGGATCGGCCCGGTGCGTCGGCAGGGTGGCCTCGGCCAGCATCCGCTCGCGTCGCTGCGGCTGCTGATCCTGCTTGAATCCGGTCGCGATAACGGTAATCTTGACCTCATCGCCCATATTCTCGTCCTGGACGGCTCCGAAGATGATGTTGGCGTCTTCGTGGGCGGCGTTCTGGATGATCGAGGAGGCTTCGTTGACCTCGCTGAGCTTGAGCGAGCTCGACCCGGTGATATTGATCAGGATCCCGCGGGCTCCGTCGATAGCCCCGGCTTCGAGCAGCGGGGAGGCCATGGCCGCGACGGCTGCGTCCACTGCGCGCGTCGGTCCGGAGCGGGAGGCGGTTCCCATGACCGCGTATCCCATCCCGGCCATCGTGGTCTTGACGTCGGCGAAGTCGCGATTGATGACTCCGGGGATCGTAATAATGTCGGAGATTCCCTGCACGCCCTGGCGGAGCACGTCGTCGGCGATACGGAAGCTCTCGAAGAAGCCCGCGTCCTTGGCCACGGCGAGCAGCTTTTCGTTGGGAATGACGATGACCGTGTCGACGGCTTCCAGAAGCTCCTGCATCCCTCGTTCGGCCTGCATCATGCGGCGCTTGCCTTCGAATGAGAAGGGACGCGTGACGACGGCGACGGTCAGCGCACCCATCTCGCTGGCGAGCGCGGCGATCACCGGGGCGGCCCCGGTTCCGGTGCCTCCGCCCAGACCGGCGGTGACGAAGACCATGTCCGCGCCCTCGAGCGCCTCAATGATCTTGTCAGAGTCTTCGAGCGCGGCGCGGCGGCCCACGTCGGGGTTCGAGCCAGCGCCGAGGCCGCTGGTCAGCTTGACTCCAAGCTGCAGCTTGACCGGGGCGTTCGAGACCTGCAGCGCCTGGACGTCCGTGTTGGCGGCGATGAACTCGACGCCCTCCACCTTGGCCGCGATCATACGGTTGACGGCGTTGTTTCCGCCTCCGCCCACGCCGATCACCTTGATGCGCGCCCCCCGCGGCATCTCGTCGTGGTAGTGAATCCTTAAATCATCCGATGCATTCGACATAAAACCCCAACTCCTGGAAGATCCGCTAGGAGAACCTGCTGCAATCCGTTATCCGATTCTTTCACCTTGGAGCGCAAATCCGTATGTCCCAAACGAATCAGAAGTACCAATCTGGATTACCCGGACGGCAATGGACCACGGCCCTTCTTCGTTTTGACGTCGGAGGAACAAGATTCGGTCGGCTAACCCGCTCAAAACAAGGGAGTCCCTTCAACTCGTGCCCAATGCCCCGCTTCACGCGTTCCCGGCAAAGATCGATCGGAGCTTGGCGCGCAACCCCTGCGCCTCATTGGCGCGACGCATCTGCGTGCGGTGGGTGTACAGCAGCATTCCGATAGCGGTTGAGAACTCCGGGCCTTCCAACTCGGCGGGCATCCTGGACATATGAATCGGCGACCCGACCCGGACAGGCACGCGCAGCAAGAACTCAGCGCCATCCTGCAGGCCGACCAGCCGCGCTCCCCCGCCGGTGAGGACGCATCCCGCCCCAAGCGCCTCGAGCACCCCGCCCTGGCGGAGGTTATCGCGGATCATCGTAAAAAGCTCTCGGGCGCGCGGCTCCAGCACCTCTGCGAGGAAGCGCTGACGCACCATCCGGGGCTGCCCCCGGCCAATCTCGATCTCGTTCAGCGTCGGGACCGAGGTGACCACGCAGTTGCCATAGATCCGCTTCAGCTCTTCGGCCTCTTCCGCGGTGATGTGGAGGCCGACGGCGAGGTCGTTCGTAAAGTGGTCTCCGCCGATGGGCAGGACGGCGGTGTGGGCGATCGATCCTTCAAAGAAGACGGCGAGCTCCGTGGTGCTGGCCCCGATATCGGCGATGCAGACGCCGAGTTCGCGCTCGTCGGCCGACAAGACCGCTTCGGCGGAGGCGATCCCCTCGTAGATGGTGTCGGTGACCTCGAGGCCGGCCCGATTGGCACAGGTGATCACGCTCTGAGCGACGCCGCCCGAGCAGGTGGAGAGGTGGAGGTTGACCTCGAGCTTGTTCCCGACCATCCCGACGGGGTCGTGGATGCCGGCCTGGTCGTCAAGGATGAACTCCTGCGGGAGCAGATGCAGCACCTCGCGGTCGGGAGGCAGGGCGATCGATCGGGCACGGTCGACGGCGGCCCGGACCTCCTCGCGGGTGATCTCGCGCATCCGGCTGCCCATGCTGATGCCGCCCCGGCTGTTGATGCCGCGAACGTGCGAGCCTCCGATTCCGACGACGCAGGTCTCGATTCCGGCCTTGGCGACGCGTTCGGCGGTGAGCGCGGCGCGGTTGATGGCCTCGGCGGCGGGGCCAAGCTCCGCGATCAGGCCCTTGCGCATGCCCTTGGCCACCTCGATCCCATGGCCGCGATAGCGCAGGACGCCGTCGGCCACCTCCGCGACCAGCACGACGATCTTGGCGCTTCCCGCATCGAGGACGGTAATCAGGTTGTCAGGCTTCTGGTTCATGCTCCCGCTGGAAGTACGCGTCTCTTGTGAAGATCGCCTCTATTGGTCTGCTGTCTTTGAGGATATAACGTGCTTGCCGGGGCTTGCGGTGGTCCCGGCCTCGCCTGGAAAGTGAGGTTGGCCCATCGCGCTGAGTGCCTTGCTCGAAAGTCCACGTGCGGGAGCTGCCTTGGGATGCTGCGGCTTTGCCTCCCCCTTCTTCGATGCAGCTAATTTCGGAGCCGCTGCCGGACGCTTGACGGATGGGGCGGCAGGGGCCTTTTCGGCGTCTGCATTACTTGCGCGCAGCTCCGGCGCGGCGGCTCCGGACTGCATCTCGAGCACCACCTGGCGCTCATAGCGCATATCCGCCGACGCGAGCTTGGGGTACTGCGCTCGCCAGTTGGGAAGCTGCTCTTCGAACTTGCGATAGCGGTCGAGGAAGTCGGTATCGCCGAAGTGGACCAGGATCTCGGACCCCTCTTCGGGGATGAGTGCCTTCACGTCCTCAGGATTCGAGAGGTCGACCTCGCTCAGCTTGGACGAGAGATTGTCCTTGCCGGAGTCCAGATCGTGGGTGAACCGCTCAAAAATCTTCATCCGCGCGGCGCGGACCGACAGCGGCTCCTGCGCGGTGATGCCAGTGACGACGGGAAACGAATAGGCCGGTGTGGTGCCCGGAGCCAGCGGTGCTCCCTCGGCGTCGTCAAGGTCGAGCAGCACGCCGCTCGGATCGACCAGGCCGATCTTCGATCCCTGCCGGACGTAAGCCACCGGCGTACGCTCGACGATGGCGACACGCAGCTGATTGGGCAGAAGGCGCATGACGGTCGCGTGCTTCACCCATGGCAGCCGTTCGAGCTCGGCGCGACGCTGGGCGAGGGGAATGCCGAAGAGGTTGCGCTCAACATCCTCGCCGAAGACGCTCAGCAACTGGGCGTGCGAGAGATGGCTGTTGCCCTCGATCTGGATGGATGCGGAGGAGGGAACGGTAAAGCGGCTGTCTTCGAGGAGGTAGCGCTGGCCGATATATCCGACGAAGACGATCGCCCCCAGGATACCCAGGGCCGCGATCCCGGCGGCGACACGGCCCGCAGTCGAGCGCGGGACGACTCCACGGCGAAACCGGACCCGAAGCAGCCCTTCGCGGCGGGTCTTGCGATCGACCGGGCCAAGACTTTCACTGGAGCCCCGATCGATTCCCCGGCTTGGCCTGTCCTCCGGCGCAGCGCTGCCACGGCGTCCCCGTACGGATGGGTCCGACCCGCGCCTGCCCTCCAGAATCTCCTGCATGGCCATAATGTTCTTTCTGATGCACCGGAACGCCGCGCGAAAAGGGGGTAGTGCCCGCTGAATCGCCGTATCTCACTATATCCTTGCTCGCGCGTCCGAGGGATGGGTGTGGGGTTATCAATACAGGAACTCACAGGCAACGAAACAACTTGTATCGTCTACAACGAAGCCGCCTAGAGTGCAGGATCCGCACGCATTTCTACTTCAAGAACAGAGGCGGATGCAGCACGCGACCGGCGATCGCGAAGCCTAAGAAACGGCCGTTCCACCGCAATATGGAGTAGCCAGGCCGCAGCAAGGCAACTGACCGCGTAGAGCAGCCACGCTCCGGGACCTCGCGACGAGGTGATTGCGGGAAAACCTTGCATTACCAGGTGCGCAACTGCCTTATGTGTGAGATAGAGGGAGAATGCGAGAGTTGCCAGACTCCCTGCGCCTGGGATTTTCACCCTTGCAAGGAAACCGTTATCGCTGACACTCGACACGGTGATGAGCCCCAGACCGAATGCGAGGAGTGGCAGGCCCAGGATGATCCCCCACATGGCTGACCCACTGCTATTTCCAAGACCATACCCGCGAAACATCCATACGACGCAAGCGACGCAGAACACTCCGGAAAACAATAACGTATGACCGCGTTTCAGTAAGGCATGCCACCACAAAGGATGGAAGTTGCGGACGATTGCCAGAGTTACTCCCATCACCAACCCGTCCAGACGTGAGTAGCTGGGGTAGTAGATGCGGCTAAACACTGCGTCTGGGTAATGAGTAATGAGAAATGCGCGAAGCCCGATGCCGAGGAGGACAACGGACATGATGGTTGCCACCGTCTTGCGAATCGAGGGACGATGCATCAGCAGCAAAACAAGGAGCGGAAAGAAAAGGTAGAAGTGTTCCTCAACACAAAGCGACCAGGCGTGAGAGAAACCGCGACGGTCGAAGCTGAAGCCGAAGTTCATCGTGAACGTTAGAAACTTCCAGAGAGGTGCCAAACTCGGAGACTCGTTCCACCGGGGGACAAGGAAGTAGAGGGCTAGCACGACGAGGTACGGGGGAATGATGCGGTATGCACGCCGGCGGTAAAAGGCTGCGACGGAGGATCGTTCGCCATTGAGATAGGGCTTCAGAACCTGGTGGCCTATTAGAAATCCGCTTAGAACAAAGAAGAGATCAACCCCCATCCAGCCAAAGTAGGTAACCGGCAGCAGTGAAGAGGGAAGCTCGCCGAAGATCGTCAGGTGATAGAACACGACTGCGAGGACGGCTGCAGCACGAAGGGTGTCAAGTCCAATCAGCCTTGAAGGGGGTGCGGTCGTTGCCATATTGGACCTATCGCGGAGAGCCGAGCCAATTCAGCCTACCTGACCATGGTGTATCCCTGTCCATCCAGGACGGAGGGGTACACAGATTCTTGATATCGAAGTGGTAACCAGGCGAGGTACAGGCTCCCGTCAGAGGCTACGTTCCAAGCCGTTTCTTCGAAATACGGGTTTTGGGAGGTGGTGGCCGGGCAAGCGGACTCCCTGCCGAGACTCAAGCTATCTTGACGCCATTCTCCAATCTTGATATGGTTAGAGGGTTCCGCGAGTATCCGGAGCACCCTGTCGGGGAATGTCCGCCGGGGGATCGGGTGGAGTCGCGCCCGGGCAGGCGGGGATTTTCCACTTGCCGTACACTGGATACAAGAGATTCAACGCAGAGCCTGACGCAAGGTCGGAAGCTGAGATCGACGGCAGGCGGAGTTCTGCGACCTATCGCAATCGTGCCTGCGACACCCTCCACCCAGCCGGTTTTCCGGTAAAGGGATCCAAAGGATGGGCTATGCGGGCCGGGACAGCGAAACGGAGCCGACTGTCGGCAAGCCCACGCCTGGTATAGGGCAAGGGGCGGCCAGCACGTGCGGTCACCGTCGACTGTTATCACCTCAGACGTGAAGCAGGAACAAGCGTGTCGGCAGCAGGAAGCAGTACGGCCGCGCGCAGGATTCAGGACTTCGCCCGGAGCGCCCTTGGGCTTCACCAGCCAAAGTGCTCCGCCTGTTGCGTATCGTATGCGCGTGATCGGGAGTGTGGTAGAGCGAAGGAGCTGCCCTGTGCCGAGCCCGAATCGTCAGAATTCCGGATTTGGGTATAACCCGTTCCCGTAAGAGCGGAAAAGGAGTTTCACCAGTGCCTACGTTTCATCAACTCGTCAAGCAGGGCCGCACGCCCACCCGTTACAAGACCGCCAGCCCCGCCCTCCAGGGCTCTCCCCAGCGCCGCGGCGTCTGCACCCGCGTCTACACCCAGACCCCCAAGAAGCCGAACTCCGCGCTGCGCAAGGTTGCGCGCGTCCGGCTGACCAATGGAATTGAAGTCACGACGTACATCCCGGGCATCGGCCACAACCTGCAGGAGCACTCGATTGTGCTCATCCGCGGTGGCCGTGTGAAGGATCTCCCGGGCGTTCGCTACCACGTTGTGCGCGGCACGCTTGACTCGGTCGGCGTGGCCAACCGCAAGCAGAGCCGCTCAAAGTACGGCGCCAAGCGTCCCAAGGCCGGAGCCGCTGCTCCCGCCACCAAGAAGGGCCGCTAAATTCTGGTCCCGGACGGTAATCGCCGTCCGGGGCTTATCAAAGTTCGAACGCTAGTTCAAAACAGGTCCAGCTCTTGAGAAGTCCGGCGCTGGAGGAAGACGAGAAAGAGAAGAAATGCCCCGTAAAGGTTACATCGCCAAGCGTGACGTCGCTCCCGACCCGGTCTATAACTCGACCCTGGTCACGAAGTTTGTGAACTCCATGATGTGGGGCGGCAAGAAGTCCACCGCCCAGGGCATCTTCTACACCGCCATGACGAACCTTGAGCAGAAGGGTGGCGACGAGGCCCTCAAGCTGTTCAAGAAGGCGATCGAAAACTGCAAGCCGCTTCTCGAAGTCAAGTCCCGCCGCGTTGGCGGAGCCAACTACCAGGTTCCAATCGAAGTGCTGCCGGAGCGCCGCACCTCGCTCGCCATCCGCTGGCTGGTGACGTACGGCCGGGCGCGTGGCGAAAAGGGCATGGTTGACAAGTTGACTGCCGAGTTGCTCGATGCCGCCAACGGCCGTGGCGCCGCGATGAAGAAGAAGGAAGACGTCCACCGGATGGCCGAAGCCAACAAGGCGTTCGCCCACTACCGCTGGTAAGCAGGGAATCCTCTTAGGGCTTTCCGTTTCGCTTCAACCCAGGTTTAGAACCGCTGGACTTGCTCCAGCAGACAAGAGATCAAGACTGTGGCACGCACTATACCGCTCAATCGTTGCCGGAACATCGGGATCATGGCGCACATCGACGCCGGAAAGACGACGACGACCGAACGCATTCTCTTCTATACGGGCATCACGCACCGTATCGGAGAGGTGCATGAGGGCACTGCGACCATGGACTGGATGGAGCAGGAGCAGGAGCGCGGCATCACTATTACGTCCGCCGCGACGACCTGCACCTGGAAGAACATCCGGATCAACATTATCGACACCCCCGGCCACGTTGACTTCACGGCCGAGGTGGAGCGCTCGCTCCGTGTGCTCGATGGTGCGGTCGCCTGTTTCGACGCGGTCGCCGGCGTGCAGCCGCAGTCTGAGACCGTCTGGCGCCAGGCCGACAAGTACAAGGTTCCTCGGATCTGCTTCATCAACAAGATGGATAAGGCCGGTGCCGACGCCGTCTATGCGACCTCGACGATCGTCGATCGCCTGGGCGCGCGTGCGGTTCCGATCAACATTCAGATCGGCGCGGAGGCCAAGTTTCTTGGCGTCGTCGACCTGGTGACGATGAAGGCCATCTACTGGCACGACGAGACCATGGGCGCCGAGTACACGGTGGAAGAGATTCCTGCCGATCTGCTCGAGACCGCGAAGATCGCGCGCGCACACCTCATCGAGGCGGTTGCAGACTCCGACGACGCCATCATGCACATGTACCTCGAGGGCGAAGAGCCCACCGAGGCCCAGCTCAAGGCCGGCATCCGCAAGGCCACCATCGCGATGAACATCTTCCCGGTGCTCTGCGGTTCGTCGTTCAAGAACAAGGGTGTGCAGACGCTGCTCGATGCGGTCGTCGACTACCTGCCCAGCCCGCTCGATATTCCTCCCATGATCGGGCACAACCCCGACAACATGGAAGAGGAGATCATCCGCAAGGCGGACGATTCCGAGCCGCTCTCCGCGCTTGGTTTCAAGATCATGACCGATCCGTTCGTCGGCCAGTTGATCTTCATCCGCATCTACTCCGGCGTCCTGCGCACGGGCGATACAACCCTGAACCCGCGTACCGGCAAGACCGAGCGCATCGGTCGTCTGTTGAAGATGCACGCCAACAAGCGGGAAGAGATCTCGGAGATCATGGCAGGCGACATCTGCGCAGCGGTCGGTCTGAAGAACCTCATCACCGGCGACACCATCTGCAACGACAGGTACCCCGTCGTGCTCGAATCGATCGACTTCCCCAAGCCGGTCATCGAGGTCGCGGTGGAGCCAAAGACCAAGGCCGACCAGGAGAAGATGGGCGTCGCCCTCGCCAAGCTGGCACAGGAAGATCCCACCTTCAACGTGCGCACCGATATCGACTCGGGTCAGACCATCATCGCCGGCATGGGCGAGCTTCATCTCGAGATCATCGTCGATCGCATGATGCGCGAGTACAAGGTCGAGGCCAATGTCGGCAAGCCCCAGGTCAACTACCGTGAGACCATCCGCGGCAACGCCGAGGCGGAAGGCAAGTACATCCGTCAGACCGGCGGCTCGGGTAACTATGGCCATGCCAAGATCCGCGTCTCGCCCAACGAGCCGGGCAAGGGCTACGAGTTCTCGAACGACACCAAGGGCGGCACTATTCCCAAGGAGTACGTGAAGCCGATCGACCAGGGCATCCAGGAAGCGATGCAGGGCGGCGTTCTGGCCGGGTACGAGATGGTCGACATCAAGGTCTCGCTCTACGACGGCAGCTACCACGACGTCGACTCGAACGAAATGGCCTTCAAGATCGCCGGTTCGATGGCCTTCAAGGAAGCTGCCCGCAAGGCAAAGCCAGTGCTGCTCGAGCCTGTAATGGCAGTCGAAGTCACGGTTCCCGAAGAGTACATGGGCACGATCATCGGCGACCTCAACTCCCGCCGTGGCCGTATCGAGGGCATGGAGATGGTCGGCGGAACGCAGGCGATCAAGGCGACCGTGCCGCTCAGCACCATGTTCGGCTACGCGACGCACATGCGTTCGAGTACCCAGGGCCGCGCAAACTACTCGATGCAGTTCAAGCAGTATGAAGAAGCGCCGCGGTCGGTCTCGGAAGAGATTATCGCCAAGGTGCAGGGCAAGGAACTGAACGCGAAGTAGATGTTCAGTGGGCCTGCGAAGCTAAAGATAAGCAGTTCGATTTCAGCAGTAAGAGATACGGAGAGCAGTCATGGGCAAGGAAAAGTTTGACCGGTCGAAGCCGCACGTAAACATTGGTACGGTAGGCCACATCGACCACGGCAAGACGACGCTGACGGCGGCGATCACGAAGGTTCTGTCGAAGCAC
>JAMFSC010000012.1 GCA_026225095.1 bacterium | reverse complement strand
TTGTGCGCAGAATGTGGGCCGTTGCGTGGAAAAACTGGACAGCGGGTGCTGATTCGAAAGTGGTCTGTTATGGTGCGTTTATCGCGCGGATGAAGTCCGTCGGGGGACCCCTGAGCCGGTTCGCAGTCTGGCACACGGATCCGGGCCGGGGCTCTTAGAGCAGATTCGCTGAAGGTGTAGGGTTGTGCGTTGAATGCCGTGGCGCTCCGGCCCACCTTAGCGACGGTGAGACGTGTCGCGAAGGTGGGGCACCCAACCCTATACCAACAGGCAATCTGCTCTAGATGCGATTCGGTAATGATATAGAGTCCGTGGCCCGGTGCTGTGGCGGCAGGCCCACCTTAGCGACGATGAGACGTGTCGCGAAGGTGGGGCACCCGACTCTATACCAGAAGGTGGGGCACCCGACTTTGTGCCAATCGGCAATCTGCTCTACGGATCGGTTCAGGCTGCTACGGTGATGGATCCTTCTGCTGGGCCGGGGGAGGTATGGCGGTCGGCGCTGAGAGCGCGGCCACCGGAACCGACCCAGGTTTTGGTCCAGCTTCTTGCGACGACACGCATCATGATGAGGATGGCGAAGGCCAGGGCGGCGTAGCAGATCCAGCCGAGGCGGTAGCTTCCGGTGTGCTGCTTCGACATGCCGAGGACGTTGGGCAGGATGCCTCCGCCGAGTGCGCCGATCTCTCCGATCATGCCTCCGGCGACGGCGGTGGTGATGGGCCAGCGCAGGGGGACGAGCTGGAAGGTGGCGCCGTTTCCTGCTCCGAGGGCTGCGAAACAGAGCATGAAGAGCAGGGTGGTGACGGTGAGGGTGGGGGTCGCCATGAGGCCGAAGAGCGCCGCGATGGCGATGAGGAAGACGACGGAGAGGGTGGTGATGCCGCCAATCCTGTCGGCGAACCAGCCGCCGAGGACTCGGGTGAGGCTTCCGGTGAGGGTGGCGAAGACGGTGAGGGTTCCGGCCTGGACCTTGGTGACGTGGTACTGGCTGTAGTAGAAGGACGGCAGGAAGGTGGCGAGACCGATAAAGCCGCCGAAGGTGATGATGTAGATGAGGTTGAAGTACCAGCCGTCGGCCTCGAAGAGGCATTGCAGATGCTGGCGGAGGGACTGGTGCTCGATGTCCGGGGGCTCTTTGGCGAAGAGGATCATGACGAGGAGCGGGAGAAGCATCATCGCGGCGGCGAAGCCGTAGACGTGCTGCCAGCCGAAGTGCATGGCGAGGCGTGGGGCGAAGAGGGCGGCGAGGGCGGTTCCGCTGTTGCCGGCTCCGGCGATGCCCATGGCGAGGCCTTTGTACTGTTTGGGAAACCAGCCGGAGCCGAGCGAGAGGGCGACTCCGAAGCTGGCGCCGGCGATTCCGAGGAGGACTCCCATGGCGAGCACCTCGTGGTAGGTATGGACAAAGAAGAAGCCGTAGAGCAGGGCGACGACGATGGCGGACATCTCGACGATGGCTGCGTTCTTGCGACCCATGTATTGCGAGAGAACGCCGAGCGGGAAGCGCATGAAGGCTCCGGCGATGGTGGGAACGGAGATCATGAAGCCGATCTGCGCGGGGGTGAGATGGAAGGCGGAGCTGATGAAGGGTCCCATGGCTCCGTTCAGCACCCAGATGGCGAAGCTGAAGTCGAAGTACAGGAAGGCGGCGAAGAGCGTGGGCGGATGGCCCGATTTCAGGAAAGCCTTGTAGGTTGCCATGCAGATTCCTCCGGAAGAATAGTTGGTGCTGGGTTTGTCGGGCATGGAGGCCGAACGTCCTGGTTGCGGCTTCTCTGCTGGCAGACTCCGGCTACGTGGCCGGGGGAAGTTTCGCGCCTGGGCGCTGGGTGGTCTTCTCGATGCGAACGGCGCATTGTTTGAAGTTCGGTTCGCGTGAGATGGGGTCGAAGGCTCCGAGGGTGACGAGGTTCGAGTTGGTCTCGGAGAAGTGGAAGGGCATGAAGACCTGGCCGGGCGCGACGATGGCGGTGATGCGCAGCTCGAGATTCGCGACCTGGTTGCGGCGGGAGACCACGGTGACGCGGTCGTGGGAGTGGAGCTTGAGGCGGGCGGCGTCGATGGGGTTGATCTCGAGCCAGGCGTTGGGGACCATCTTGTTGAGCATGTCCACCTGCGCGGTCTTGGTGCGGGTGTGCCAGTGCTCGACGGTGCGGCCGGTGTTGAGGATGAAGTCGAACTCTTCGTTGGGCTGCTCGGTGAAGGGGTCGCAGGGGACGAGGTGGAGGCGGGCTCGGCCATCGGGCGTGGGGAAGACTCCGTCTGAGTAGAGGCGCTCTCCGCCCCACTGCATTCCGCCGCGGGATTCGATCTCGTCCCAGGTGAAGGTGCTGTAATCGCACATGCGGCCGGTGGAGACGCGCTGCCACTCGCGGAAGGCGTCGTGGGTGGTGGACCAGCCGGGGTAGAGGGTGTCGCGGAGACCGAGGCGGGTGGCGATGTCGAGGAAGATGTCGAAGTCGGGACGGGCCTCGCCGGGTGGGGCGACGATGCGGTTGGCCTTGCTGACGCGGCGTTCGGAGTTGGTGTAGGTTCCTTCTTTCTCGCCCCAGATGGCTCCGGGGAGGACGAGGTCGGCAAAGTCCGAGGTGGGGGTGGGGAAGAAGCCGTCCTGCACGACGACGAACTCCAGGCTGCGCATGGCTTGCTCGAAGAGGGAGTAGTTGGGGAAGGAGACGGCGGGGTTGGTGGCGATGAACCAGATGGCCTTGACCTTGCCGGTGACCGCGGCTTCGATGATGTCGGGGTAGGCGAGGCCGCGGGCCTGCGGGATGATTGCGGGGTCGACGTTCCAGAGGGCGGCGAGGTCGGCGCGGTCTTTGGCGTTTTCGAACTTGCGGTAGCCGGGGAGTGAGGAGGTGAAGCCGGTCTCGCGTGTTCCCATGGCATTGCACTGGCCGGTGATGGAGAAGGGCGTGGCTCCGGCGCGGCCGATGTTGCCAGTGATGAGTGCGAGATTGTTGATGGCGGCCACGGTGACTGCGCCTTGCGAGGAGTGGTTGACGCCCATGGTCCAGCCGATGAAGGCGGCCCGGGCGCGTCCGTAGTGGAGGGCGACGTGCTCGATCTGGGTGGTGGTGAGGCCGGTGACTTCGGCGACGTGCTCGGGGGTGAATGCCTGGAGGAAGGCGGAGAGGTCTTCGAAGTGGGTGGTGTGGGCGTCGATGTAGGCGCGGTCGATGAGGCTGTCGCGGATGAGGATGTGGGCGATGCCGTTGATGAGGGCGATGTCGCTGCGAGGCTTCACGGCGAGGTGGATGTCGGCCATCATGGCGGTCTTGGTGACGCGCGGGTCGACGACGATGAGGGTGCGGTGCTTGTTGCGCTCGAGACGGTTGCAGAGGATGGGATGGTTGTCGGCGATGTTGGCGCCGATGAGGAGGACGACGTCGGCGGTCTCGAGGTCGGTGTAGTTTCCGGGTGGGCCGTCGCTGCCGAAGGAGAGCTTGTACCCGGAGACGGCGGAGGCCATGCAGAGGGTGGTGTTGCCGTCGTTGTTGGGTGTGCGGAAGCCGAGTTGTACGAGTTTGCCGAGGGTGTAGCACTCCTCGGTGAGGAGCTGGCCGGTGCCCACGACGCCGAGTGCGGAGGGTCCGTACCTGGTCTGGATGGAGCCGATGCGTTCGACCATGGTGTTGAGGGCTTCGTCCCAGGAGACGGGTTCGAGTTTGCCGTTTTTGCGCAGCATGGGGGTGGTGGCTCGGCCGGGGGCGCTGAGGATGTGGTGCTCGCTGAGGCCCTTGGGGCAGAGCTTGCCGCGATTGACGGGATGGTCGGGGTTGCCGCGGGAGGAGACTGCTTTGCCGTCTCGGACGCCGATCAACATGCCACAGCCGACGGAACAATATCCACAGGTGGTCTTGACCCAGGTGTCGGCGACGCGGGAGGCGGAGACGAAGCCGTAGCGATCGTCTTTGCCGTAGGCGTAGCGCTTCTGCGCGGTGTCGATGCCGGCGAGGCGGCGTAGTTTGTCGAGGAGTCTCATGCGTGCCTCGAGCGTATGAACGTGAGGGCCATGTTGAGGGGGACAACGGAGACGAAGAAGAGATAGCGTGCGAGGAGTGCGGCGCACCAGCCGATCGCCAGGGCGATGAGGGGATGGCCGGTGGTGAGGAGGGTGACGCTGAGTGCGACCAGCGCGAAGGCGGCGATGGTGTGGGCGCGGAGGAGATGGCTGGAGAGGAGCGAGAAGGCGGCGCGGGATTCGAAGAGTTTGGAGGAGTGAAGGCGGTAGAGGCGGAAGGCGTGGTTGAGCGACCATGCGATTGCGGTGAGCGTGGCGAGGAGGACGGGATGCGGGAGGTTGCAGAGGGCCGCGCTGAGCATGGTTCCGAGGAAGGATGCGGTGAGGAAGAAGTCGATCGGGGTGTGGATCATGTTCCACGATGGGCGCGCGGGGACGAGATAGATGCAGGCGCTGGCGAGGGTTCCGCCGAGGCCGAAGACGATGGCGAGGCAGGCGATGGGAGCGATGAGATGAACCGGGATGTGGAGGTGGAGAAGCGGGGCGGCGGTGATTGCGGTGAGCGCGGTGAGGGTGAGGAGGAAGAGGGTGAAGAGGAGGACCTCTCGGCTGAGCCAGGAGCGGCGCCACATCTTGAGGGCGCGCCAGGCGTAGGCGGGGCGGCCGAGGTGAAGGGTCGAGATGGTGACGGCGACGCCTCCGATGTTGAGCAGGAGGAAGAGGCGGAGTGGATCGAGCGAACGGTTGAGAAGCAGGACGATGAGCGCGCCGGTGATGCCCTGCATGAGGGTGGTCATGAAGACGAGTGAGAGGTGGGCGTGCTCGGGTTGGACCTGGCCGGAGTCGACGCGTTCGAGCGTGGTGGTGGTGTTCTCGGGAAGGGTGATGCGGGTGGTGGAGATGGTGTGGCTGGCGAGGGGCATGCCGGGGCTGTCGGCTTCGGTGAAGTTCTCGCGCCAGTTGGCCATGTTGACGATCTCGATCTCGATGGCGGACTCGGGGCAGGCGTTGACGCAGGCGGGTTCGAGGCCGTCTTCGAGGCGGCCCTTGCACATGTCGCATTTGCCGACGACGCCGCGTTCGGGGTTGAACTGAGGGACCGAATAGGGGCAGTTCCAGACGCAGTACTGGCAGCCGATGCAGGCGTCGGCGGAGTGGACGACGATGCCGGTGATGGGGTCTTTCTTGTAGGCGTCTACGGGGCAGCCCTTGACGCAATCCGCGTCGAGACAGTGGTTGCAGCCCATGGAGAGGTAGTGGCGCTGGGTGTTGGGGTAGGTTCCGCCTTCGAGCTCGCCGATGCGTCGCCAGAGGATGTCGGCGGGATTGCCGTTCTGTTCGTTGCATGCGACCTCGCAGGAGCGGCAGCCGATGCATTTGGTCATGTTGAAGTGGAAGCGGTATTGCTCGCCGTCCTTCAGTTCTCGACCTGGGATGAGTGAGGGAAAGGTGAAGGGCTCGGGTTCAAGGGTCGGGATGGTGTCAACGACGACGGCCTCGCCGAAGACGAAGCCGTTCTCGGTGAGGCGCACGAGCCCCATGCTCTTTCCGTCGATGGCGCGGTCGTGAAGTGGGAGGGCCAGGGGGACTCGCTTTCAGTAGACGTCGCGCTGGTAGCGGTTGGAGTCGTGGAGGTTGGAGACGAAGTCGCGAGCGGCTTCGGGACTGAGGCTGCCGTGCTGCTCGAGGATGCGATGGAGCGCTGCGTCAACGTCTTTGGCCATGTAGGTGGCGTCGCCGCAGACGTAGAGGGTTGCGCCTTGCTCGAGCCAGCGGAAGAGCTCGGCGCCTTGCTCGATCATGCGGTCCTGCACGTAGATCTTGTGGGCCTGGTCTCGGGAGAAGGCGGTGTCGAGGCGGGTGAGGAGGCCGGATGCGGTCATCTGCTCGAGCTCTTCGCGATAGAGGAAGTCGGTCTCGGCGCTGCGTTCTCCGAAGAAGAGCCAGTTGCGGCCTGTGGCGCTGGTGGCGCGGCGCTCGTGCAGGAAGGCTCGGAAGGGTGCGATGCCGGTTCCGGGGCCGATCATGATGATGGGGGTTGCGGAGTCAAGGGGCAGGCGGAACTTCTTGTTGTGCTGGATGTAGATGGGGAGCTTTTCGCCGATGGCGGTGCGGTCGGCAAAGAGGGTGGAACAGACGCCTCCACGTTCGCGGTTGTGCGAGCGATAGCGGACGACGGCGACGGTGGCGTGGACTTCACCGGCGTGGGATCTGGGGCTCGACGAGATGGAGTAGAGGCGGGGGGCGAGCTGCGGGAGGAGATCGACGAGTTGCTGGGCGGATGTGACGACGCCGGGATGCTCGAGGATGAGATCGATGAGGCCGCGGTCGTGCATGTACTGGTCGAGGTGGCTCTGTTGCTCGGGTTTGAGGAGGGAGAGGAGTGTGGTGCAAGCTCCCGCCCTGGCGAAGGCTTCGATGAGCTTGCGGCTGAGGCGGGTGATCTGGAGGCGATGGGTGAGGGCTTCGGCGAGTGTTTGCCGGTCGGAGTTGGGAAGGGCAAGGGGCTCTGATCCGGATAGCTGTGCGTGTTCGAGGATGTCGGAGACGAGGCAAGGATCGTTCGACGGGAGGACGGCGAGGGCGTCTCCAGCTTCGTAGTCCAGGCCGGAGGTGTCGAGCGAAAAGGAGAGATGGATGGTCTGTTTGCTGGAGATGTTGTGGGTGAGAGAGCGCTTGTCGATCAGGGTTGCGAGGAATGGATTCTTGCGGTGATAGAGGCTGATGGGGGCCGTTGGAACCACCGGGGCGATGACGGGGGTGGGCGGGGCGGAGGTTGCGGCTGAGAGTCGGGTGAGGAGTTCGGACTTCCAGGCTTCGAAGGGTTCGTCGACGTCCACATCGCAGGTGACGGTGGGGCAGAGGCGCTTTGCTCCGAGGGTTTCGAGGCGGGAATCGAGATCGACTCCGAACTTGCAGAAGTGCTCGTAGTGACTGTCTCCGAGGGCGAGGAGGGCGTAGTCGAGTTGGTCGAGGCGTGGGGCCTGGTCGGTGCAGAGCTGGTCGAAGAAGAGCCTGGCGTGGTCGGGTGGATCGCCTTCGCCGTAGGTGCTGGCGAGGATGAGGGCGCATTGCTCGGTGGCGAGTGCGGTGGGTGCGTAGCTTTCGAGGGATGTGACGCGGGCGGTGTGGCCTTTGAGCTTGAGTTCCTTGGCGATCTTCTTGGCGAGGCGCTCGCTGGTGCCGGTCTGCGAGGCGTAGAGGACGGCGACGTTGCGGGTGGCGGTGGGGGGTTGCGCGGTGGGTTGGTCGCGTGAGTACATTCCGGCGAGGAAACCGTTGAGCCATGCGCGTTGCGCGGGGGTGAAGGGGGCGTTGTCGGGGATGTGGGGGATGGCTGGCATGGGTCAGGCCACCTCGCTGGTGGGCTGGGCAAAGCGGCGGAGATCGTCGATGGAATGGCGTCTTGTGAAGGCCAGGAAGGTCTCGTTTTCGTCGATTCGGGTGTCCAGGAAGGCGGTAAACAGATGGGCCAAGATGGGCGGTAGTTCGGTAAATGGGACCGCTGGGAGGAGCTCGCGGGCGAGGGCCTGGTCCTGATCGGAACCTCCGCCGAGCGATACCTGATAGCCCTCTTCGCCGCCGACCTTGACGCCGAGCAGACCGATGTCGCCGATGTAGTGCTGGGCGCAGGAGTGAGGGCAGCCGGTGACGTGGAGGTTGATGGGCTGGGTCAGCTTGAAGCGCTCGTCGAGGTGATGGGCGAGCGCGACGGCGTGGGTCTTGGTGTCGGTCGCGGCGAAGCGGCAGCCCTGGTTTCCGGTGCAGGCGACGGTGCCGGAGAGGACGGGGCCTGCGGTGAAGTTGAGACCGGCTGCGAGGATCTGCTGCTTCGCGGATTCGAGGTGCTCGGTGGGGATGTTGGGGAGGATCAGGTTCTGCCAGACGGTGAGGCGGAGATCGCCGCTGCCGCAGGTGTCGGCGATCGTGGCGAGGGCGTTCATCTGAGAGACGGGAAGACGTCCGACGGGTGTGGAGATGCCGATGAAATGAAGGCCGGGTTGGGACTGTGGGTGGATGCCGATGTGGCCGGCGCGGTCGATGGGTTTGCGCGGGATGCAGGCTGATGCGGGCAGGCGCATGAGGGGGAAGGCGAGGAGCTTTTCGGTCTCTTCGAGGAACTTTGCGACACCCCAGCGGTCGACGAGGTATTTGAGCCGGGCCTTCTTGCGGTCGGTGCGGTCGCCGTTGGCGATGAAGACTCGGATGATGGCGGCGGCGATGGCGACGGACTGATGCGGGTGGATGAGGACGCCGCAGTCGGTGGCGAACTGACGGTGGCCGGTGATGCCGCAGAGGACGATGCGGAAGTAGACGCCGGCGGGGAGATCCTGGTCTTCGGGGACGCGTACGGCGAGGAAGCCGATGTCGTTGGTGTCGGCGAGGACGCTGATGGAGCCGCCGTTGTCGAACGCCACGTTGAACTTGCGGGGGAGGTCGTAGAGGTCGCGTGAGTTGAGGATGTAGTGGCCGAGCGCCTCGGCGTGGGGGAGGACGTCGAGGAGTTCTTCGGGGTCGAGTCCGGAGATGGGCGAGGCGGTGATGTTGCGGATGTTGTCGGCTCCGGAGCCACGGGATGACATGCCGAGGGACTGGACTTTGTTGAGGACGCGGACGATGTCGCGGGGCTGGAACTCGCGGATCTGAAGGTTGGCCCGGGTGGTAATGTCGGCGCGTCCGGATCCCCAGTCGGCTGCGATCAGGGCCAGACCACGGAGTTGGGAGGAGGTGAGCGTGGCTCCGGGGATGCGGAGGCGGAGCATGAAGGAATCCTGCGCGGGGGCTACGTAGAAGAGGCCGTGGAACTTGAATCGGAAGAGGTCGTCGGGGGCCGGGGGGCGGTCTTCGTTGGCGTGGGCGAGGAGCTTGTCCCAGACGTCGAGGGGATTTTCTTCGTACTTCCAGAGCTCTTCGCGGCTGAGGTCCTCGACGGGAGTTCCGTGGCAGGTGGGCGAGGCCTGATTGGGGAGATTGGAGTCTGGGTCGGCGGTGAGGTGGCCGGAGGGGGTTTGGGCTACGAAGGGAATGGACTGGTTGAGCCCGGCGAAGAAGCCTTCGAGGTACTGCTTCTGCTCGATCGTGAACGGGGCGTTGGCGTCGAGCGGTAGTGGGACCGTCGGATTGGTGCGGTTTGGCGAGACGCTTGGGGACGACATGCTCAGGCTCCTGCGGGAAGACGAAAGGTCTGGTCGACGGTACGGGAGGACGTCGTGGCGGCCCTGAAAGCAGGGTTTGACGCCAGACATTAGCCTCCGTAAGGGCTTAGTCGCGGTTCAGAGCTCGTCTTGGAGCAAAGAGATTTGGAGCAGAGATGTCAGTTTGCTGGTGGTGCGGTCGCTGGTAGTGCGAAGGAGAAGCAGGCCAGGGAAGACGCCGTGGGCTTCGGCTGGCTCGGTGAAGGTCAGAGGATATCCGTCCTTGGCTACCGGTTTCGCGATCATAGCGTGGCAGGGGGATGGACGCAAGCGGGATTTACGGGAATGCCTTCCGATATGGAACGAAAGAGTTGGCCTCGCTCGCAAATGTCTTGTTTGCCGTGGGGCCAAATTTGCGTGTGCATGATGCGTGTGTTATTTCTCGATGTATTCCTGTCCCACTCGCGGCTCCCCGATGCGCCGCGTCTTTTCACTTCGGCATTGCTGCGTGATGCCACTGGCATCTCCCGATTGCTGATGGAGCCTGTTTCGTTGTCGAACGAACGGCGCCGCTCCCGATAGCTATTGTGCTGGCCTGCGAACGATGCCGTCCTGACGGATGCGTCGACGCGTGCGCGGCATTGCGACTCCTGTCTCTTCGCCTGATCTGCAAGGACCTCCCATGACACGTGTCGAGATGAGAAGCATGAACCGAACCCTGGCTGCGTTACTGATGACCTGTGTGCTCTCTCCCGCTTTGTCGCAAGCTACGCCCAGGGCGGGTGGCGCTCCGGTGACCTTCAGCGTGATGGATCGCACCCGTACGGTGGCGAACAGCTGGTACGGGGATCCGCCGTATACGACGACCTATCCCTACGTGGAGCAGCTGCTTCGAGTGAGCGTTGCGCAGAGGATCAAGCGCTTCGACTGGATGCTGGAGGCTTCGCAGAATGATGTCTTCGATGTGCCGACGACTTCGGTCTCGACGGTGACGGCGCAGGGACAGCTTGGGCTTGGAGGAACCTACTATGCGGCGGATGGAGGCAACACGCTTCCGGCCGCGGTCTCGTTTCGACAGGGATTTCTGAGGTACCACGGCGAGAAGCCGGGTCAGATGGCGCGCGTGGGGCGCTTCGAGGTCTTCGATGGCGCGGAGACGGCGACGAAGAATGCGGGGATCGCGTGGCTCCAGACCAATCGGATCTCGCAACGGCTGATTGGGAACTTCGGATTTTCGAATGGCCAGCGCAGCTTCGATGGCATTGATGGGCACTATGGGAAGGGAAGCTGGGACATCATGGCGATGGCCGGTCGCGTGACGCAGGGTGTGTTCAATATGAACGCGAATGCCGAGCTGAATGTCGATCTCCAGTATCTGGCGTATACGAAGCACGACTTTCGCGAGCACCTGGTGTGGCGGGTCTTTTCCATTGGCTATCACGACGGTCGCACTGGTTTGACGAAGACGGACAATCGGGCGCTGGGGGTTCGGCAGACGGACCATGAGAACATTCGCATCGGGACCTATGGTGCGGACGCTTTGGCGACGATTCCCGCGGGTGCGGGGAGCTTAGATCTTCTGTTCTGGGGAGTTGTGCAGAATGGGAGCTGGGGATTGCTGAATCAGCACTCGGGCGCGGTGACGGTCGAAGGGGGGTACCGGTTGATGAAGGTGGCTTCGATGCCGTGGCTGCGGGGTGGATTCTTCCGCAGTACCGGCGATCACAATGCGACCGACAACCAGCACAATACGTTCTTCCAGATTCTGCCTACGCCGCGCATCTACGCGCGATTTCCCTTTTACAACCTGATGAATAACCGGGATGGTTTTGTGGAGATCGTCGACAATCCGACGAAGCGGCTGGAGATCCGTTCCGATCTGCACTTTCTGCAACTGACATCGAACACGGACCTCTGGTATGGAGGTGGTGGGGCTTATGACAATCTGGCCTTCGGCTATACGGGTCGACCGGCGAATCTGCATAACAGCTTGTCGACGATGTTCGATATCAGCACGGACTATCAACTGACCTCGTCGCTTGCGGTGAATACGTACTATGCTCACTCGTCCGGGAAGTCGGTGGAGGGAGCGATCTATTCGTCGGGGAAGACTGCGAACTTCGGCTATCTGGAGCTGGTCTATAAGTGGGGGGTTCCGCAGCGGAAGGGTGGGGCGAAGTAGGGATGCGCGATGGTGTTTGACCTCGATGGCCAGGCTCATCGATGACCTCCTGTTTAGTCCGGGCCAAGTTCTGCAACGGGAGATTGGGTCATTGAGAGGGAGTTGATGTCATCTTACTCACACGGACTCTTGCGATAATGGATCGATGAAGCGCCGTGTGATTGGGCACTACGAGTTTGTGCGGAAGATTGGGACGGGTGGGAGCGGCGTCGTGTACCTGGCGAACGATACGCTGCTGCAGCGCCCGGTTGTGTTGAAGCTGCTGAAGCGCGGGGCCCTGACTCCGGAGCAGATGCGGACGACGCAGTTGCGTGAGGCGCGGTTGGCGTCTGCGATCGATCATCTGAATGTCTGCGCGATTTATGACGTGGGTGAGGCGGAGGACGAGGCCTACATCGTCATGCAGTACATTCCGGGGAACTCGCTGGACAAGGTGATTGCGGCGGGTCCGGCGAGTTTGCAGGTTCTGCTTTCGATCGGGATCCAGGTTGCCGATGGACTGTCCGCCGCGCATCAACTGGGGATCTTTCATCGGGATCTGAAGCCGGCGAACGTGATGCTGACCGAGGGCGGGCTGGTGAAGATTCTGGACTTCGGCCTGGCGCGGCGTTTGAACCTGGAGGATGTTGAGTTCGATCCTTCGCGACCTACGCGGGCTCCGCAGATGAGTCCGACGGCGACTTATACGGCGCGTGGGGGGACGATCGCTTACATGGCTCCGGAGCAGTTTGTGACGGGGCAATCGAGTGTGCAGTCGGACATCTTCGCGCTGGGCTTGATTTTGTATGAGCTTGCAAGTGGGCGGCATCCGTTTCATCGGCCGGATGCTCCGGAGTTTCAGAGTATCCGTGCAGTGCAGTTCGCGGATCCTCCGTCGCTGCGGCAGATCGTTCCGGGGTTGCCGGTGGAGCTGGAGTCGGTCATTCTGCGTTGTCTGGAGAAGCAGCCTTCGGCTCGGTATTCGTCGGCGGCGGATGTGCGCGAGGCGCTGCGGACGTTGATGAAAACGCTGCAACTGGATTCGGTGGTGATGCCGGGGGATACGGTGCATCATCATGGGCAGACACAGGGGCGGCTGAATCTGGACAGTCCGGAGGAAGAGAAGAGGACGTCGGGGCTGCTGTCGATGCTGGCGGAGAGGTTTCGCGAGTCGGGTACGGCGACGGCAGGGAAGCAGAACACGATTGTGGTGCTGCCGTTTGCGAACTTCGGGACGCCGGGGACGCCGGGGGGCGAGGGGGATGTGGCACCGCTCTATGGGTATGCGCTGGCGGATGCGATTGCGGCGCGGCTGGCGAGGATGCCGTCGCTGGTGGTGCGGCCGTCAAGCTCGCTGATGACGGTTCCGACGCAGCAGCTTGACCCGCTGAGCATAGGCAAGAAGCTGCTGGTGCACTTTGTGCTGGCGGGGAATTTTTTGCGGTCGGAGAAAGGGTTCGACCTGAACTGGCAGTTGCTGGATGTGCCGGGGCAGAGCGTGCGGGCCGGAGGATCGATCAATGTGGCTTCGTTCGATTTGATTTCGGTGCAGACAGAGATTTGTAACGAGGTTTTTAGCACATTGCAGGGCTTTGGAGACCTGAAGGGCCTGGGTGATGGCAGTCGGTCTTCGCAGACGGGACTGAGTGAGGATATCTCGGAGGACTATCTGCAGGCGCGGGCTGTGCTGTCTTCGTTCATGTCGAGGACGGGGAGCCGGGATGATCTGAACCGGGCGAGGGAGTTGTTTGAGCGGGTGGTGAAGCAGGACGACGACTATGCTCCGGGGTGGTCGGGGTTGGGGATTACGCATCTGCAGTATGCGCGGCATGGGCTGGGTGGGCAGATGCATGTGCTTGAGGCGCGGCGGGCGTTTGATAAGGCGCTGCAGCTTGATCCGGGGTCGGTGGAGGCGAATCTTTATCGGGTTTATATGCTGCTGTCGCGGGGGGAGAAGGAGTCGGCGAGGCACGGGATCGAGAACCTGCTGCAGACGGCGGGGAATGACTGGAACGTCCACATGGTCGCGGGAATGACGCTACGGATCGACGGGATGTACGAGGAAGCGCTGGACCAGTTCAATACGTCGCTGCACCTGAACCCGGCGAATGCGGCGTTGATCTATAACCATCGGGCGCGGGTTTACCAGTATCAGAACCAGCTGGAGCTCGCTGGGGATGAGATCGACAAGGGGCTGACTCTGGAGCCTAGGCAGCCGCTGCTTCGGATCTCGAAGGGGTATCAGCAGATGCGGATGGGGGACCTGTCGAAGGCGATCGATACGCTGGAGGCGGTGGTGCGCGAGGAGGAGACGCTGCGGATCGTGTTTCCGACGATTGCGCTGTGTTACGTGCAGTTGGGGGAGCGGGAGAAGGCGGCGAGCTTCATCGTCGATGAGACGCTGTCGGCGGCGGAGGCGGATAGTGAGATGGCTTATCGGCTGGCTACCTACTTTGCCCTGGAGGGGGATGAGAGCGAGGCGCTGCATTGGTTGCGGCGGGCGATCTATCTGGGGAATGAGAACTATCCCTGGTTCTCGATCAATCCGGCTTGGCGGAAGCTGGGGGGGCACTCGGACTTTGAACGGATTCTTGAGGATTTGAAGAAGAGTTATCGGAAGAATCAGAAGAACTGGCGGAGATTGTTGGCGCAGGTACGGAAGTAGCAGGTCCTTTTGCGCCTTGGCAATGTCGCATCGATTGATGAATTGTAAGGTAAAGGTCCGACACTCTATGGCACACTCCGATCTGAACGAGTTACTAGACGCGCTTCTTCCAATGGCCGAAAAGCTCTTGACGGTGCAGGGGGAGTTTTACCCTATCGGGGTAGTCATGTTGTCAGATGGTGAGATCCGGCACGTCGGCGCAAAGATGGAGGGCGACGACCATCCGTCGTCACAGTCCCTGATTGATCTACTGACGGTGACTTTCGAAAGGGAAGCTACAAAGGGCAAAATACGCGCTGCCGGAATTTGCTACGACGTTTTGACTATCCCGCCGGGTAAACGTCAGAGGCAGGATGCCATCTGTTTTGGCCTTGAGCATTGCCTTGGTGAGGCCATCGACGTTTATAGGCCTTATGTCAAGGGCGGAGGCGTAGCATTCCAATTTGAGGACATTTTTGCTTCCAAGAGAATGCCGCAGTTCGCTGAAGGTGTAAGGTTGTACGTTGGATGCCGTGGCGCTCCGGCCCACCTTAGCGACGATGAGACGTGTCGCGAAGGTGGGGCACCCAACTCTATACCAACAGGCAATCCGGGCTAGGTGGGGGTGCGGAGGAGGAGGTAGGCTCCGGCGAGGCCGAAGAGGACGTCGGGGGTCCAGGCGGCGAGCATGGGCGGGAGGGTGTTGACGTTGCCCATGGCTTCGAAGACGCTGGAGACTCCCCAGTAGACGATTCCGATGAGGATGGCGGTGGCCATGCCGGCGAGACCGCCGCGTTTGCCCATGGTGAGCGCGAAAGGGATGGCGATCAGGGCCATGATGAAGGTGACGACGGGATAGGCGAGCTTGTGGTTGAGCTGCACGCGGAGTCGCATGGTGTCGAAGCCGGACTGCTTGAGGTCGGCGATGTAACGGTCGAGTTCGCCGTAGCTCATCTCCTGGGATTGGAGGTCTTCTTTCTTGAAGTAGCTGGGCTGCTCGTGGATTCCGGGGAAGGTGCTGAGAGTGAAGGGCTGGTAGGTGGCGATGGACTCGCCCGAGAAGGTTCGCTGCCAGCCGTTTTCGAGGATCCACTGGTTGACGCGGCTATCCCAGCGAGCTGAGGAGGCGAAGATGCGGCGCTGGAGGGCGAAGGTGGCGGGTTGGAACTCGAAGACGGTGAGGTTGGCGAAGACGTTGCGGTCGGGATCGAAGAACTGGTAGTAGAAGATGCGATCGGGATCGAGGCTGAGGGTAGTCGATGGGTCGGCGAGGGGTGCGGCCTGGGGGACGGTCTGGACGGATTGGGCGGGCTGGGTTGAGCGCGGGGGAAGGATCAGCGAGGTGAGCTGGGTCTCGGGTTGGGGGGAGCTTTGGCCGGAGATCCACTTGCGCTCGGGGCGGAGGAAGGTCTGGGCGGGCTTGCCCTTGATGACGGACCGGAGGGCCTCCTGGCGGCGATTGGCGCTGGGGAGGTAGACCTCATCGAAGGCGAAGAGGCCGCAGGCTATGACGGCGGTGAGGACCAGGACCGGGGCGATGATGCGGTAGATGCTGATTCCGGTGGCCTTCATCGCGGTGAGCTCGGAGGTTCGGTTGAGCGCTCCGAAGGTGAGCAGGGCGGCGACCAGCGAAGAGATCCAGATGACCTGGTTGAGGATGAAGGGGAGCAGGTTGAGGAGGTATTCGCCGACGGTCACAACCGCGGTCCGGTTGCGGATGATGTCGCCGACGAGATCGAAGAAGGTGAAGATGACGAAGAGGGCGGAGAAGGAGAGGAGGACGAGGGCGAAGTTGGAGGCGAACTCGCGCATGACGTACTCGTCGAGGAGGAGGGGGAAACGGATGTGGAGAAGGCTGCGGAGACGACGCACGCGGTGGATGAGGGTGGTGTGAACGGACCGGATTCCGTTCTCGTCGGAGGCGGGATCGGCGTCCGATCCGAAGCGTCCCGGGAGGAGTGCGGCGAGCCTTGCGCCCGCGCTCGTGAGGGCTCCGACGAGGATGCTGCCGCGGGACATCTCCTGGAGGAGGAGGAGGCCGGCGGTGGCGAAGAGGAGGTTCGCTCCCCAGACTCCGAAGAAGGGAGAGAGCTTTTGCTGGCGGGCGAGGGCTACTCCGACGGAGGAGAAGACGTAGTAGAGGAAGACCAGCAGGATGGTGAGGACGAAGCCGGTGGATTTGCCGCCGCGCTTGGAGGAGAGGCCGAGGGGGACGCCGATCAGCATGAGGACGAGACAGGCGAAGGGGTAGGAGAAGCGGCGGTAGAGCTCGATGCGGTATGGGCGGGAGTTTGTCGAGGGGGCGTAGGCGCGTTGGTAGAGCTCGCCGGTGGGGAGGGCGAGGAGAGGGGTGTTCGTGCGGGAGACGTGGGTGTCGTCCTGGGCGGCGGATTGGAGGGGCAGGTCGGAGATGCCGAAGGTGGAGATGTTGTACTGGTTGGGATCGGAGGGAGAGACCTGGTGCTGACCGCCGTTGAGGAGGTGCATTCGGACGGAGGGGCCGCCTTCGGGGGTCGTGGTGCCGTCGCTGACGACGATGGCGGAGTCGGCGGTGGTGATGTCGGGATTCTCGGGTTTGGTGAGGTCGGCGACGAAGACGTGCTTCCAAAGGGCGGCTCCGGCGGCGGGGCGGACGTCCTGGACGTAGAGGACGATGTTCTTGAAGTCTTCGTAGAAGACGCGGGGTTGGACCTCGAAGGAGGCCTGGGTGGTCTTGAGTTCGTTTTCAAGGGCCAGTAACGCGGTTGCGGAGCGGGGGGCCAGGATGAGGGAGTTCACCAGGCCCAGGCCGAGGGCGACGGCGGCGACGAGGGAGACGACGCGGACGAAGTCCAGTGCGCTCATTCCGCTGGCGCGCATGGCTGTGATCTCGCTGTCGGCGGCGAGACGGGAGAGGCCGAGGAGGATTCCGACCAGGACGGCCATGGGGATGGTCACGGTGAGGGCGTCCGGGAGGAGGTAGGCGACGACGCGGGCCATCTGGGAGAGGGAGGCGGAGTCACGGACGACGAGGTCGACGATCTTGCCAAGTTTGCTGACGAAGAGGACGAAGGTGAAGAGCACGCCGCCGAGGAGCGCATGGGAGACGACTTCGCGGAGGATGTAGCGGGTGAGGATGCGCATGGCGACGGCTGCTTTGAGTGTATCGTGCGGGGAAGCTCCCCGGCCCCTGCGAGACGACATCCATGGGAGGTGGTGTTATTGTCTCTGCGGGGGGTGGATGCCATGGGGCGGGAGGCGGTCTGCGTGTGTCGTTGGGGCCAGCGGAGCGCGGAGGTGAAGGCGCTGCTGGAGACGAAGGAACTGGTATTGCGTGGGGCGATCCGGGCGAAGATTCCGGTTTCGGAGCTGCGCTCGCTGCGGGTCGAGGGGGACTCTTTGTCGTTTGCGGTCGATGGGGAGGAGGTTGCCCTGGCGCTGGGCGGAGCCTTGGCGGCCAGGTGGGAGGCGGCATTGCGGAAGGCTCCTCCCACGCTGGCGCAGCGTCTTGGGATCGATGGGGATACGCGGGTTCGGGTCTTTGGACAGGTGACTGACACGAACCTGGAGGAGGCTTTGAGCGTTGGATTGAGGGTCGGGGTGGGAGAGGTGGATGTGGCGGTGGGACAGGTGGAAGTGGCTGGGGATCTGCATGAACTGATTCGGCAGAGCGAGGGGTTGCGGGGGCGGGGAGTTGCTCTGTGGGTGGTCTATCCCAAGGGGGCTAAAAGCATGGTTGGGGAGGGAGAGGTTCGGGAGGCCCTTCGGGGTGTGGGGATGATGGATACGAAGGTGGCTTCCGTCTCGGGGCGGTTGACGGCGCTTCGGTTCAATCGGGCGCGGTAGGCGCGATGACTTCGGCGAGGCAAACCGGGTTGGGGAATTCGCATCGTATGGACAGAGGTAAGGCCCATGAGCACGGTAGACACGAGCACCAATCCGCAGATCAATCATGACGACAGCACCACGCCGTTTGAATCGGATCAGAAGAAGATCGATTCGCTCGCAGATGATATGGCAGCCAAGGCTGGTAAAGTGGAGCACCAGTCGGAGCACTCCGATACGGTTGGTGGTGTGCGGTCCAACAGTGGCGGCTTGTTTACGAAGTAGTTGTGAGCTGTGAGGAAAGGGCGTGCCTTGGGGTTGCGCCTTTTCCTGCGTTGAGATGACTGAACCGGGGATCGGGAACGCTGGTCTACGCTCGGCTCGCGCGGGGAGGTGCCAACGCAGATTCCCGCCGGGAATGACAGGCAGAAAGGCAACGGCAGCTTCGGTCGAGATGACGGGTCGTTAGCGGACGAAGAAGTCTTTGACCTGCTGGATGACGACGTCGCGGCCTACGTCGGAGATGGCTTCGGTGAGGGGGAGTTGCTTGGGGCAGGCGGCTACGCAGTTCTGGGCGTATCCGCACTCCTGGATTCCGCCGTCTCCGGCCAGGGCTCGGAGGCGCTCTTCTTTGAGGACCCGGCCCGTCGGGTTGTCGTTGAAGAGCTTGACCTGGGCGATGGTCGCGGCTCCGACGAAGCCGGTGGCGTCGTTGAACTGGGGGCAGACCTCCATGCAGATGGTGCAGGAGATGCAGTTCGACAGGGGGTAGAGCTCTTCCTGGAGCTGGGGGAACTGGCGCGGGCCGGAGCCGAGGTCGTAGGTTCCGTCGATGGGGACCCAGGCTTTGACCTTCTTCAGGTTTTCGAAGAGGACGGAGCGGTCTACTGCGAGGTCGCGGACTACGGGGAACTTGGACAGGGGGGCGAGTTTGATGGGCTGCTCCAGCTTGTCGACGAGGGCGGAGCAGGCCATGCGGGCTTTTCCGTTGATGAGCATGGCGCAGGAGCCGCAGATCTCTTCGAGGCAGTTCGAATCGTAGGTGATCGGCGTGGTGGCTTTGCCGTCGACCGTGGTGGGGTTGAGGGCGATCTCGCCGAGGAGCGAGGTGATGTTCATGTTCGGGCGGTAGGGGACCTCGAACTTCTCGGTGACGGAGGAGTGGTCGGGGGTCGACTGGCGCTTGATCTCGACTTGGATGGTGCGGGATGCCATGTTCATATTCCTCGGCGTGCTACCTGGTTGATGCTAGGAGATCCTGGATGTGGTGGTCGAAATCTGTGCGGTCGAGCACGCCGGAGTGAGCGATGGCGATGCGTCCCTGGCGGTCGATGAGGAGCGTATAGGGCATTGCACCGAGACCGAGCTGTTTGCCGAGTGCTTCATCTCCGATGACCGTGGGATAGGGCATGGAGTTCTTTGTCCAGAACGGTCGCACGATCTTGAAGCCTTCATCGTCCATTGAGATGCCGAGGATCACGAAATCCCGGTCATGGTACTTGCTCTCGTAGTTGACGAAATACGGCAGCTCGAATTTGCATCCACCGCACCAGGTGGCCCAGAAGTTGAGCACGACGACGTTTCCGCGTTGGTCGGCGAGGGTGAATCTCTTGCCATCGCTATCGACGAGTGAAAAGTTCGGCGCTGACTTGCGCTGAGTGGGAGCTATCAGGGTATCCGTTGTGGTCGGCGGATTGACGGGGAGCGGGTGTTCCTGCGCATTCGTATGTAACACGGAGCTCAGCAGGAGGAGTGCGACGAGATAGCGCCAGCGATGAACGCGATTTGCCGTGTTGTCCATGGAATATTTCCTCGGGGACTGAGCTTCGTTGTGGAGCTATGAAAGTAAGGCGGCGTGTCTAGGCAGAGGTGTAGACGCGGGGGCGCGGGACGATGTGGCTGGTGTCGACTTCTTCGTAGGTGATCTTTGGGGCTCCATCGACGAAGGCGGCCTTCGTGGTTTTCAGGAACTTTGCGTCGTCGCGGTTGGGGAAGTCGGGCTTGTAGTGGGCTCCGCGGCTCTCGTCACGGAGGCGTGCGCCCTGGACGATGACGCGGGCGAGCTCGAGCATGTTGCCGAGGTTGCGGGTGAAGGCGAATGACGTGTTGGCCCACTGACTTTTGTCGGAGAGGTTGATGTTCTTGTAGCGGTCGAGTAGCTCCACCAGCTTGGCGTCGGCCTCGTCGAGTCCGGCGTTGTAGCGGACGATGGTGCAGTGCTTGGTCATCGTGTCGCCGAGTTCGCGCCAGAGCTTGAAGGGGTTTTCCGAACCTGTCGAGGTCAGGAGCACGTTGTTCTTTTCGATTTGCCTCTGCAACTCGGCTGCGTGGCCGCCGTCGCCGGGCTGGGGGGCGAGGGACTTGGCGTAGGCTACGGCCTTGGGACCGGAGAGGAGGCCGGCGTAGATGCAGGAGAGGAGCGAGTTCGCACCGAGGCGGTTGGCTCCGTGGATGGAGTAGTCGGCCTCGCCTGCGGCGAAGACGCCGGGGATGTTGGTCTGCTGGTCGAAGTCGACCCAGAGGCCGCCCATGGTGTAGTGGACGCCGGGGAAGATCTTCATGGGGACTTCGCGGGGATTGTCTCCGACGAACTTCTCGTAGATTTCGAGGATGCCTTCGAGTTTGTTGAGGCGGGCGGCGGGTAGGTGGGTCAGGTCGAGGTAGACCATGGGCTGGCCGTCGATGCCCATCTTGTCTTCGTAGACGATCTTGAAGATTTCTCGCGTTGCGATGTCGCGGGGGACGAGGTTTCCGTACTTGGGGTAGCGCTCCTCGAGGAAGTAGTAACGGTCGGCCTCGGGGATGGACTTGGCTACGCGCTTCTCGTTGCGGTCGCGGGGGACCCAGACGCGGCCGCCTTCGCCGCGGGCGGACTCGGACATGAGACGGAGCTTGTCTTCGCCGGGGATGGCGGTGGGGTGGACCTGGATGAACTCTCCGTTGGCGTAGAAGGCTCCCTGCTGGTAGAGGGCGGATTGGGCGGAGCCTGTGCAGACAACGGAGTTGGTGGATTTGCCGAAGATGGCTCCGTTGCCCCCGGTGCAGACGATGATTGCGTCGGCGGGGAAGGTGCGGGTCTCCATGGTGCGGAGGTCCATGGCGCAGATGCCGCGGCAGGCACCGTTTGCGTCGAGGACGGCGGAGAGGAACTCCCAGCCTTCGTACTTGGTGACCTTGCCCTCGGACTCGTGGCGGCGGACCTGCTCGTCGAGGGCGTAGAGGAGTTGCTGGCCGGTCGTCGCGCCCGCAAAAGCCGTGCGCTGATATAACGTTCCTCCGAAGCGGCGGAAGTCCAGCAGGCCCTCGGGGGTGCGGTTGAAGGGGACGCCCATGCGGTCGAGGAGATCGATGATGGCGGGGCCCTGGGCGGTCATCTGCTTGACGGGGGTCTGGTTGGCGAGGAAGTCGCCGCCGTAGATGGTGTCGTCGAAGTGCTTGAGGACGGAGTCGCCTTCGCCCTTGAGGTCCTTGGCGGCGTTGATGCCGCCCTGGGCGCAGACGGAGTGCGAACGCTTGACGGGGACGATGGAGAAGAGGTCGACGGTGCCGCCGGATTCGGCGATCTTGATGACGGCGGAGAGGCCTGCCAGGCCTCCGCCTACTACGATGATTCGGGGTGATGCGGCCATTCAATCCACCTTCTGTTAGCGACTAATTCCCATGATTTCCCAGCCAAACCGAAGTAGCGCTGAGCGCTAGCCCAGCCCCTACCATCCAATAAGCTAGCTTCATTCGCTTCCAGTCTTGGCCATCGGGATAGGCCGCCTTGTACAAACGAACTCTCTTCAAAACATCCCTCATTGAAGCTCGTTGCGGAAAAATCATGCTCCAGGGGTCGATCCTGTTCCGAATGTCGTAGGCCTTATTGACTGCGCGGTTCAGCTTGAAAAAGGCTATGTTGCTGAAGACCGCTGCGACTATCACGATGATGAAACCAATCCACGACGCGGTGTGAATGAGCGCCTGACTACTCACCGCACCTCGCCGGGCTGCGTCGGATTTGTTGTGCCGGGAGTTACAGATGTGGGTGCGGGTTCGACGACGCCGGCGGGTTGGGAGGACATGTTGGGGATGGGGGCGTTCCGGTACTCGGGCTTGAAGGCTACGGCGTAGATGCTGAGGAGGCCCATGACGCAGAGGGCGGCTCCGAACGCGGTGCAGACGTAGCCGGAGCGGCGGCGGGCGCGGTCACCGGGGGTGATGCCCCACTTGGCGGCGAAGAGCCAGATGCCGTAGGCGAAGTGCCAGGTGGTGGCGATCATGGCGATGACGTAGATGGCCAGCATCCATGGATTCGCGAGTTCAACCTGGACCTTGTGGAAGGCCATGGCGGGATTTTCAGGCAGGCTTACTCCGGCGAAGCGCTGCCGCCAGATGTGCTGGATGATGTAGGCGAAGGCGATGAGGCCGGTGACGCGCTGCATGACGTAGGCGTAGTTTCCGGCCCAGGGGTAGACGTCGACGTTGACGCGGCCGCGGAAGGCGATGAAGACGCCGTAGAGAGCGTGGAAGGCGAGGGGGATGAAGATGAGGCCCCACTCGAGGACGCGGACGAGGGGGAGGGCGTTGAGGAACTTGACCTGCTGGGCGTAGGCGAGCGGGCCGTTCATGGTCTCGTAGTTGGAGACGATGTGCTCGATGAGGAAGGCGCCGATGGGGACGATTCCGGAGAGCGAGTGGAGGCGACGCCAGAAGAAGGAGTGGCCGACGCCGGCGCGGAGAGGCTGGACGCCGCGGATTTTTGTGGGTGCGGGTGGTGCGGCTGTGGCCATTCTGGGGGACTCCTGCGAACCCGGAGCCGCTGTTGATGCGTGATAAAAGAAGCCCGGGGCGGCAGGTTGATTATTCCGCTGGGGTTAATGGAGCGTCAAGCCAATGCGCCGTCGAGCGCACGGTAATCGGTCGATTTGTGCGATATCGCTAGAGTGCGGCCTTTTGAAGAGACGCGAGAAGCCTGCGGAAGGCTTTGCCACGATGGCCGATCTGCCACTTCTGCTCGCGTAGAATCTCGGCCATGGTGAGGCCGAGCGCGGGGAGCAGGAACAAAGGATCGTAGCCAAAACCGTCTTTGCCGCGTGGCGCGCTCAGGAGAAGGCCGCTGACTTCATCTTCCGCGCGGAGGAGCACTTTGCCATCGCGGGCGAGCGCGAGCGCACAGACGAATCGCGCGGAGTGGCTCGCGTT
>JAMFSC010000087.1 GCA_026225095.1 bacterium | reverse complement strand
CCAGGACCGACCAAGCCCTCGACCAAGCCATTACACAAGCCCTTCAGCAAATCTCCCCAGAAAACGCACAAGCTTGGTTCAGACTCACCCTCAACTGGGTACAGCTATCATGAAATTGCTCTAAGGTATTCCCCTTTCCTGGGCGTGAAGGACAGTCGGTTCGAGTTCCGGATAGCGTGTTTTCGTGCCTGCGGGCGGCAGAAGACGGAGTTTACGATAGCGAAGCTCGAGCACAGCCTGGGATACGTCTCCTTTTTTGTCTCGCACTTCGATGCGGTGGAGTCCTTTGAGGCGCACCTCGGCCATAACCTCAGATACGCGGTATCCCTGGTGTCCTGTAAGACGGTCGGAGCACGTGCGAAAGATAAAGTGCGTACCCGCCTCTTGCGCCGCCACGAAGAGTTCATAGATATCGCTTTCACGATCCCCAACATGCACCATTGCGTCAGGCATGGCCAGAAGTTTCGTAGCTTTCCGCAGGCCCTCAATCCAGCGGGAGCTTTCTTTTTCCTCAATGGCCACGCGGGTCGGATTGATCTTCTTCTTGAGCGCATGGGTGCCCTTGAACTTCTTGCGCGTCCAGAACTTGATGGCTGCCAAACCGAGAGGAACGCCGGAAGTGGTAACCACCAGGCCGGAATGCATCAGCAGCCCACAGAGAGTATGGTTGCGAGGACGGCCCTCCTTATCGCGCCATGAATACGTAGTTTTCAAGATGCCAATGGAAGCGGTCTTCTCGCGCGTATAAGAGAACTCCGTCGTATCGTGCAAAGCAAGGACTGGATCAGCACCTCGGACTGACTCGAATCGCGCCCGAGTGGCTTTGAAATGCCCACACAGAATCGTTGCCTCATTCACGCGACCGTTGGCAAAGAAGCGATAGGCCGCTTTGGTGTTCGCCCAGTCCTGAAAAGCCCAAGGCATACTGGAACCTTTCCCAAACGATATCCGCTCCAGCAGTTTACCCAATCGTTTGCCGTGACGAACATCGGCAAACTCGCAGTCCGCCAACTCCTCCTTGATCCAGTCTTGGCCAGCTTCCAGTGGTTGCGAGGTCTGCAAGTCTTTCCCCATGAACCATATTCAGGAGACGAATGCTTGATTCGGGAAGTGCCCATCGTGAGGCAGCATCTCATTCATCAACATCGTCGCCCTCCAGAATTGTGGGTAAATGAAAGCCTGCCGGAGGGATACGAGCGAGGCTGCGCCTCTCCATCTCGAAACCTCGCGAGTAACCGCTGCGCCTGCCTCAGACTCACGTTCAGAACTCCAGCATCCGACTCCATCGTTCGCTGGCCACCCAGAACCTCACTCAAAAACCTCGATCCGCTACAAATCTCGTTTGCTCATCCTCAGCCAGTCCAATCCGTCGCCTCCAAACCCTCAACTCAGGATGGGGCAGCGACATTTTGGCTTTGCAGAACTACGACATTATCTATCGGGCGGCTACATGGGTTGTATACACAATTTCCTTATCAAACACGAGCACCGTGATTTCACATCGAGCGGTTGAGCGAACGGGCGAGGCATGTGGTGACCCGGGTGGAGAGTTGGGGGATGGTGAAGGGCTTTGTCAGGTAGTCGGTGGCTCCCTCTTCGAAGGCCGTCCGGGTGCTTGCTTCGTCTCCGGATCCCGTGAGGACGAGTACTGGAAGCTCCGCAAGAGAGGCATCTGCCCGCACGCGCTTCAACACGGTGAGACCGTCCATGTTGGGCATGTTTAGATCGAGCACGATTATATCGGGAGGGTCCTTGCAGACAGCCTCGAGACAGGCCTGGCCGTCTTCGGCGCTGGACACGTCGTAGTCGCGGGCGAGCGCGAGTTCGGCGAGCAGATGGATGTTGATGTCGTCGTCGACGACGAGCACCTTGAGCCGTTTTTGCTGGCGGCTGGTGCCAGACCTCTGCTCGGAGACGGGTTGCACGATGGCGGCGGAGGGATGAACTATCAGGCCCTCACCTTCGCGAGCGCAGAAGACGCGCAGTCCAACGGCATGCTGGGCCGCGAGCGCGACCGCCTGGCGCTCGATCTCGAGCATCGTCTGGTCGTCGTGCAGGGGGTCGTGGTGGATGAGTGCGAGCTGTTTGACGCCGACGGCAGCGGCCAGTCGGACGGCGTATTCGTAAGTGCTGTGGCCCCAGTTCTTTTTGGCCGGGTACTCACGGGGCGTGTACTGGCTGTCGTGGATGACAAGATCGGCTCCGCGCATGAACTCGGCGTGACGGCGGTCTCCGTGGTGGAGGATGGATTCAACCTTTCCCGACTCGGCGTCGGCGCGCCAGAGGGTGTCGGAGAAGGGTTCGTGATCGGTCAGATAGACGACCGAAACGCCGTCCGCTTCGACTCGATAGCCAAGACAGATCGCGGGGTGATTGAGGTATTGGGTGAGGATCCGCACACCTTCAATCTGATGCGATCCCTCGTTTAGTTCGCGGTAGGTGATCTTGCCGGGGAGCTGGTCGAGCTTGACCGGGAAGTAGGTGAACTCCATCTGTCCGGCGAGGACATCGGCGAGCGATGCCCCGACTCCTTCGGGCGCGCAGATGGTGAACTCGTTTCCGGGGATAAAGAGGGGAGCAAAGAACGGGAATCCCTGGATGTGGTCCCAATGGGTGTGGCCGAGGAGGATGGTAGCGCGCAGGGGACCCGGCGCCTTCATGAGCTCCATCCCGAGGAGCCGAACGCCGGTGCCGCAGTCGAGGATGAGCCTGTGGCCGGCGTCGGTGGTGACCTCGACGGAGAGGGTGTTGCCGCCGAATTCCACCGTGGAGGCGCCTGGAGTGGCGATCGATCCCCGTGTTCCCCAGAAGTGAACGCGCATGTTTTGCTCCTCTGTTGCTCAGACTGCTGGCCTTCAGACTGCCAGCAGATGCTGCACGTACCATTCGAACTCTGTGATTGCAGTGCGAATTTTGCTCATTGCGCGGTCTTTCGCCGCTTGCTCGAGGGCGATGCCGAATTCCGTGATCCGGGGGAAGCCGAAGCTGGCGCCGGTTCCGTGGAGATTGTGGCCGACACGTTGAATCGTACCGTAATCTTCGAGGCTCTCGGCAAGGCGCAGGACCTCTAACTGCTTCCCCATATTTTCGAGATAGCGTGGCGCGAGCGCTGAGAGCGACGACTCGGCTTCCGCGATAGGCGCCGGCACAGATTGAGGCGGCTGGTCGCAGGCCAGGGCGTGGAGTCGGATGGCTTCGACCAGGGTCGCCTTCGCGATGGGCTTGGTGAGATGGGCGTCGCATCCTGCGGAGAGGCTTTGGTCCACCGCCTCTTTGAAGGCGTCGGCGGTGAGGGCGATGATGGGTACGGGACGGCCGCCATGCTGCTGCTCCCAGGTGCGTATGGCGCAGGTTGCGGCGTATCCATCCATGACAGGCATGTGCGCGTCCATCAGCACCAGGTCGTAGTGACGGAATTTCATCATTCCCAGGGCGGTCTCGCCGTTTTCGGCGAACTCGAGGTTGCATGGCGTGCGCTTGAGGTACTCCCGAATGAGGAAGCGATTGTCTTCGGAGTCGTCCGCGAGCAGGATGTGGACAACGGGTAGATCTGTTGGCGTGGTGACGGCTCGGGCGGCGGCTTCGTGACTAGCGGCGACTAGACTGGGGAGGTCGCAGACTCCGAGTTTGACGGTGAAGAGGAAGGTGCTGCCCTGGCCGAGCGTGCTTTCGACCCAGATGCGTCCGCCCATCAGCTCGACGAGGCGCCTGGAGATGGCGAGTCCGAGACCGGTGCCACCGTACTTGCGGGTGGTCGAGGAGTCGGCTTGAGAGAAGTTCTCGAAGATGACGTCCAGCTTATCGGACGCGATGCCTATGCCGGTGTCTCTTACCCGGAAGAGCAGAGCTCCCGCGTGCTCGTCTTCGGGATCGCGGCTGACTTCGACATCGAGCCTGCCCGCGTCGGTGAACTTCATCGCGTTGCCAAGCAGGTTGATGAGGATCTGGCGCAGGCGGGGCGGGTCGCCGATCAGCATGGGAGGCAAGTCCTCCGCGAGCGAGGAGCCGAGGGCGAGAGCTTTGGCGGTGGCCTTTACACGAGTCAACTCGAGGACCCGCGCGATGACTTCAGCCAGCTCGAAGTTCACGGACTCCAGCTCTAGGTGGCCCGCTTCCACCTTCGATAGGTCGAGAATGTCGTTGATGAGACCGAGAAGGTTTGCACCGGCGCGCTGGAAGACATCGACATATTTTTGCTGGTCCGCATCGAGATGCGATTCAGCGAGCAGGTCGGCCATGCCGAGGATCGCATTGAGCGGCGTACGAATCTCGTGGCTCATGGTAGCGAGGAACTCGCTCTTGGCCTGCGTCGCGCGTTTGACCTCGCGATTGAGGCGGGTGATGGTCTCGCATTGAATGACCATCTCGTGCGCGTAGAGCTGCAACTGCTGATGGTTGATGTAGGTGGCGTCGGCGCGCTCGATGGCGAGGAAGTGTCGCGGCCCGGCGGTAACAGCGATGGCGAGCAGATGATACTCGATGCCTTCGGCGTCGGCCTCGGTCCAGAAGTCGGATTGCAGGCTCTGGGTCGAGGCCGTCTGCCAGAACTCCTCGGCCATGGGAAGGAAGCCTTCGAGGGCGGGGAAGTATTCCGTGAGCGCGGTTGGGTCGGTTGCGGGCTCTCGTTCGGTAAGGCGCTCAAACCAGATGGGAGCGGCGCTGACTGCAGTGAAGTGCCGCGGACCATCCCGTTCGAAGACGGCGAACTGCATACCGTAGAGCAGGAGTGCCGCGGCGTGAGAGGCTTCCGAAGCCTGGCCTAACGGATCGGTGGACGGGCTATCGGGCATCGATCTTCTTCTCCCGCACCATCCGTTCGGCGAGTGACTGGAAGAGCGCCTCGACGCCTACCCCGCTTTTGGCACTGGTGAGCAGGAAGGACCAGCCGAGGGTCCGGAGGCGATCAAGCGCGGCGTCATCGACCTCCCAATTGTCGCGCAGATCCACTTTGTTGACCACGCAGGTGAAGGGGAGGCTGCCCAGTTCGGCCTCTACACGCGACTGCAGGTCGATGGCCGCATCGAGGGTGCTTACCCTGCATCCATCGGAGACCAGGATGTAGCCGGATGCGCCACGGAGTTGCATCGGCTTAATCTGGGTCAGCGCGTCCTCTCCGGCGAGATCCCAGAGCATCAGGTTGACCTCCTCGCCCTCCACTGAGAGCGACTTCTTGTCGATCTTGACTCCGAGCGTGGTGAAATATTTGTCGGAGAAGATGCTTTTGACGTAGCGCGCCACGAGGCTCGTCTTGCCCACGCCGAAGGAGCCCACCATGCAGATCTTCTTCTGGATCATCGGGGCGCTCCGGGCGATGAGGGATTCTGTAGCAGAACGACCTTGAAGGTGACACGCCGGTCGAGTTCCTGCGGATAGGTCTCGATTGCCGCGTGTTGCGGGCTGCGGTCTGAAACGCCAGAGACGGTCAGCATACTAGATGGAATGCCGCGCTGGATGAGTGCGGTCGAGATGGTGCCGGCCCGGGCCTGGCTCAGCTGGGCGTTGCGATCCTCCTTGCCAGTGCGATCGGTGTGGCCGAAAATCTCGATCCGAAGCTGGAGACCGTTGGCGTCGGCGATCTGGCGGAGGGAAGTGATTTCGTCCTCGACCGTCTCAAGGACATTGAACTGGCTCATCGGAAGCTGGGCCAAGTTGAGGTCGAAGTGAAGCACCTGGCGCTCGAGCGCAGCCTTCTCCAGGTCGAGCTTGCGCATGCCTTCGAACTTCGGATCGAGCGACTGGTAGGGCTCCCAGCGCTCGACCACCCGGCGCTCGGTCAGCTTCGATCCGGCGAGGAGCAGACGGGGATCGACGGCGAGTGGATCACGCAGGCCGGTCACTGCATAGGAAAGCCAGTGGCGCTGCTCCCCGATGACAACGATGCCGGGCTCGCTGCGCAGCCGGTCGACGTAACGGGTCCAGCGGCGGTTGTCCCGGATGCGAACGGCGGCCAGCGCGGCGACTGCCAGCAGGAGCAAAAGAGCGACCGTCCAGACTGCCTTGTAGGACCTGCGCAGCCGGGCCCTTTGTCCGCCGAGCAGGCAGCGTTGCAGGTTGGCGTGGGTGGCTTCGAACGCCGATGAATCGCCGTCGAAGGCCTGCAGGGCGGGGCCGAAGTCGCGGTGGATCGCTTCCACCTCACGCTCGAACACCTGGCGCAGTTCGGGTGGCGGCTGCCCGCTCACGACGGCGGCAAGCAGGACCAGCGGACCATGCTGCAGCCAAAGCTTGAACTCGCCCACCTCCATGACTTCCAGGTCCTCGGTCTTCATCCGGCCGAAGGAGTCGCGCACGAAGTCCTGGACCGCCGTCAGCATGCCGGAGACGAGGTCCGCATTCTCGAGGATTCCCGTGGTGAAGGCGAGGTGGCCGAGCAGAAGACCGGTCTCGCGATGGATGAGGAAGACCTGCTCGACGCGGTAGCTGAGGCTGTGGGTGAGAGCGACTTCGCCGAAGGACCGGCCCGTCCGCCAGGCTTCGAGACGCCAGCGCCAGCTTTCGAACGAAAGACCGCGGTCGAGCACGAGGTTGAGCGAGTCGAACATGCCCTGGAGCGCATGGGCGACGGCCTTGCGGACGGCTTCGCCGATGATCGGAAAGAGTGAGGTGGCGAGCATCGCCGGATCGCGGGCGACGGAGATGCGCAGCGCCTCTTCGATGAGGGGCTGGAGCGCCGACTGAAGCTTGCGATCCTGCCTGGAGCGGATGGCGATGGCTTCGGCGATGCTGGCACTGAGATCCTCGGACCTGAGCCGCGGGTCGTCCAGACGCCGTTGCAGGGCGGCGATCTGCTCGACCTCGGGACCGATCAGAAGGGCTCGAAGCTGGCGCAGACGCTCTTCCGCCTCGGCGGCTTCGAGCGAGTCGGCGAGTCCATGTCGGATTAATGGCATGTTCATCGTTCCGGCGGCTTCCCGGCCAGTGCGCTGGCTCTAATGACCTTCGGTTCCGTCGTGTCCGGGTTGGATGTCTTCAGCAATCTGGGTGGCGATGCCGGTGAGCAGGGCCGACAGCAGCGTACGGTCCGCCTTCTGATGGCGCAGCTCGCCCACCCGGCGCTCGAGGAGAGAACGCAGGTTATCGTGCCGCTCGCTGATCTCGTCCAGCAGCTTGCGGGACTCGGCCATGAGATCCTTGCGCAGGCCGCTCTGGGCCTCGGCTGTGGCGGTGTCCAGCTCGTGAATCTTGCGGCTCAATTCATCTTGTACCGCCTTGAGATCGCGATCGAGGGAGTGGAAGTTGTTGGTGCGCTCCTCGCGCTCGGCTTTCAACCGTGCGGCTAGCGCCTCGGTCTCGCTGCGGAAGAACCCCTCGAGCGACTCGAAGCGCCGCCGCATGGTCTCCTTCAGTTCGACGGTCTCGCGCACCAGGTTCTCCTCCAGCCTGGCGAAGCGCGCCTCGTAGTTCTTGATCTGCGATCCGAACAGAATGTCGCGAATCTTGTCGACGCTCGCGCCAGCCGCCGGGCTCGCACTCTCCAGTTCCGGTGTTGCCTTATTTTCCACTTCATTCATTGTTTTCGCCTTCTTCGGCATCCTGAAATTCCTCTTTGCGAGACGCGACCATTTTACAGATTGGCAAGTGCTCCGGCGGACGAACTCGTGGAAACCTGAATCTGGGGTCTTTGGAACAACTGGACGGAAACTCGGTCAGGCTCCGTCCTTCGGTTCTCGATTGGACCATGTCCCGACATGATAAGGGCATCCTATCCAAGGACATCTCGCTACATCACCTTCGGGTTTTGATGGAAATGTTCTCACGAGGCAACATCACGAAACTCATTGAAACTACGTGGTACGGACCGCACCCTGCACGACGTTTCACACCCATTTTCCCCTTATTGGATGCCAGCTCAACCGGTCGACGCAACACTGGCATGAAGTTTACTCGCTGGAGTTTCAAAGTCCAAAGTTTTCTGCGGGCGTTGATTGAGTCTCAAGGCTACTTTATTGAGGTCAGCCTGGGAGTAGCCGGATAGGTTGGTTTTCCTGGGGAAATACTGTCGCAGCAGACCGTTGGTGTTTTCGTTGGTGCCACCTTGCCAAGGGCTCTGCGGATCACAGAAGTAGACGTTCACTTTCGTGGCCACGGTGAACGTCTTATGTTTGGCCATCTCGAGGCCACGGTCCCAGGTCAACGAGCGCCTCAACGAAGCAGGTAGTTTACGAACTTGCTGGGTCAGTGCGTCGATGACGGTCGCTGTGCCTTTGCTTGGAACTTTGACGACTCTGGTGAAGCGCGAGTGCCGTTCCACCAGAGTCGCGATGTGACTGTTGCCGGAGCCACTGAGCAGGTCTCCCTCCCAGTGACCAGGGACGGCTCGATCTTCGATCTCTGCAGGCCGTTGGCTGAGTTGGTTGAGCGCGGCTTTGACGCGAGCCATTTACGTGCTTTGCTGGCGGTACTGGAGGGCGAGGCATGAT
>JAMFSC010000086.1 GCA_026225095.1 bacterium | reverse complement strand
TCGTCTGCGCCGCGGGCGACGAAATCGCAGTTCTGGCCGACGTCACTACACTTCAGGATCTTCGACATGGCGTCTCCTTTTGCGGGAGAAGCTTAGCATAGCCGACGGCTTACTCTGCGAGTTGCTGGGGCTGTTTGCCGAAGTCGGGGCCGAAGTAGAAGCGCTCCACGATCATGCAGAAGATGTGCTCGAGGGCGATGTGGGATTCCTGGATGTTCATGGTGACGCTGGAGGGGATGATGACGTTGAGGTCGGAGAGGTCCTTCATGGCTCCTCCGCCGTTGCCGGTGTAGCTGATGGTGTGGATTCCCATCGATTTGGCTAGTTTGAGGGCCTTGGCGCAGTTTTTGGAGTTTCCGGAGGTCGAGATGGCGAGGAGGACGTCGCCTTCGATGCCGAGGGCTTCGACCTGGCGCTCGAAGACGTTGTCGTAGGAGTAGTCGTTGCCGATGGCGGTGAGGATGCTGGTGTCGGTGGTGAGGGCGATGGAACGGAGGGCGGGGCGGTCGACGGTGAGGCGCGAGACGAACTCGGCGACGAGGTGCTGGGAGTCGGCGGCGGAGCCACCGTTGCCGCAGACCATGAGCTTGTGGCCTGACTTCATGGCTGCGGCGGTGATGCGTCCGGCTTCGACGACTACGTCGTGGATGGACTCGTCGGCGAGGACGGCGGAGATGGTGGCGATGGATTGCGTGAGCTGCTTTTTGATCAGGTCTTTCATTTGAGGCTTGGTCTCCGAATCGTTCAGGGTTAGCTGGTGGCGGCGGCCAGGAGGTCGGCGGGGAGGTCGGGTTTGGGGAGGCTGGGGGGGTACTCGAAGTTGATGCGCTCGAGCTCGACGGCGTAGGGGCGCTTCTGGACCTGGGTGTAGATGGCTCCGACGTACTCTCCCATGACACCGAGGAAGACGAGTTGGAGCGACGAGATGAAGAAGACGCCGATGAGCATGGGGGCGAGGCCGATCGAGAAGGTCGACCAGAAGGCGAGCTTCAGGATGAGGTAGATGAGGGCGATCAGGAACGAGATGGCGGCACCTGCGAAGCCTGCAAACGTCGCGAGGCGGAGGGGCACCTTGGAGTGATTGATGATGCCCAACATGCCGATGTCGTAGAGGGTGTACCAGTTGTTCTTGGTGATTCCGAACTTTCGGGCAGGCTGGTCGTAGAGGAGCTTGACGGTGGGGAGGCCGATCTCGGCGATCATTCCGCGGAAGTACGGGTACGGGTCGTCGAAGGAGCGGACGAGATCGACGACCTTGCGGTCGTAGAGGCCGAATCCGGTGTAGTTCTGGATGGTCTCGATGGAGGAGAGGCGCTCGGCGAGGCGGTAGTACTGCTTGCGCGCCCAGAACATGAGGGACGCCTCTTCGGAGGTTCGCTTGATGCCAAGGACGCAGTAGGCTCCGTTCTCCCACTCGCGGATGAGGTCGGCGATCATGGGTGGCGGGTCCTGGAGGTCGGCTACGATGCCCAGGACGGCGTCTCCGCGGGCCTGGAAGAGGGCGTGGATGGGGGAGCGGATGTGGCCGAAGTTACGGGAGTTGACGATGATCTTGACGTTTGGGTCCTCGGCGGCGATCTGCTTGAGGATGGCTACGGTCGCGTCTTTCGAGCTGTTGTCGATGAAGATGTGCTCGTAGCGGTACTTGCCGATGCCGATCATCACCTCGCGGACCTGGTTGTAGAGGTTGCGGACGTTGTCCTGCTCGTTGTAGCAGGGGGTGACGATGGAGATGACTTTCTGCGAAAGAGGTACGGTCGTGTTCGTCATGGATGCGTCGGATTCCCCGGCTGATGTTGGATCGGTTGGGGTTAGTGTAGACGTTGTCTCAGGCGATTGGCGGGGAGGGGGCGGTCTTTGCCGGTTTGAAGGAGAACTTTTTGTGTCCGACGAAGCTGTAGATGGTGGTCAGGCCCTGGATGAGGGCGAGCGCCAGGTATCCGGCGGCGTGTTGCAGGTGGAGAGCGGACTGGAAGAAACGGGTGACGGCGGAGAGGGCGAGCAGGCCGGGGATCATGCCGGAGCCGTAGACGGCAAAGGTGCGGAGCCACTCGACGAGGTAGTTGCCCCTGGTCTTGAAGACGAGGATCTTGTAGCCGAAGTAAGCGACGGTGATGTTGAGGGGGGTGGAGAGGACGGAGGCGGCGGGGGCGGTGAGGTAGGCGTAGCGGGGCGGGACGTAGTGGCTGAGGAGATAGAGGAGGCCGGCGGCGGTGGAGTAGCCGAAGATGGTGTTGAAGCCTCCGACGCAGAGATAGCGGAGGAACTGGCCCGGGGGGAAGAGGTTGACGATGCGCTGGAGACGGCTTTTGGAGGACGCGGGGAGGAAGGGCTCCTGGGGCTGGGGGACGAGGGGGATGTCGTTCGGATGAACGTCCTTCGGTGGGGCTCCGTGCGTGGGGATCACAGGCAGGAACGGCCTCCGTCGATGACGAGGTTGGTGCCGGTCATGTAGGAGCTGGCGTCGGAGCAGAGGAAGAGGATGGCTCCCTGGTACTCGTCTTTGTGGGCCATGCGTCCCATGGGGATGAGCTGGTGGAGCTTGGAGGTGAAGTCCTCGGGCTGGCCGGCGGCGACGCCTCCGGGGGAGATGGAGTTGCAGCGGATGTTGTGGGCGGTCCAGTAGGTGGCGAGGTAGCGGGTGAGGCCGATGAGGGCGGTCTTCACGATGGAGTAGGTGACGGGCTTGACCGGCTGCTGGTCTTCGGGGAGGCCGTCTTTGCGGTAGAGGCGCTGGTCGGGGGCGATGAGGGCGAGGTCGGAGGCGACGTTGACGATGACGCCGGAGTTTTGTTTGACCATCTGGGCTCCGAAGGTGCGGGAGGCGAGGAAGGCTCCGGTGAGGCCGACGTTGATGTCGTCGTTCCAGATGTGGAGGGGGAGATTCTCGAGGCGGGACCAGGCGCTGGAGGTGGCTCCGTCTTTGGTTTCGACCTTGGGGTTGTTGGCGGCGTTGTTGATGAGGATGTCGATGCGGCCGAACTTCTCGAGGATCTGGTCGCGGGCGTGTTGCAGCGAGGATTCGCTGGTGATGTCGGCGGAGAGGCCGAGGCACTCGGGGCCGTGGGCGAGCTGGAGCTGCTCGGCGCGGAGGGCGGGGTTGGCCTGGGCGAGGTCGAGGAGGACGATGTTGGCTCCGGCGGCGGCGAGGATGGCTCCGTGATGGTAGCCGAGGAGGCCGGCTCCCCCGGTGATGATGGCGACGCGGCCGGTTAGGTCGAAGAGGTCTTTGACGCGCTGGTTGGGGTCGGTGGGCATAGTCGTCTTCAGTATCTCAGATGGCGGCTGGAGGCTGGATGAAATGTCCTGCCGGACGGGCCCCCTGCGCGGGGGGCGGTCACTCCGTGACTTGTATACCGCTTCGCGGGGTGCTCCCGATGGTCGCAAACGAGTGTCGAGTGTTTAGAGGGAACGGGTCTGGCCTCCGTCCATGATGTAGGTGCTGCCCGTGGAGAAGGCTGCCAGGGGAGAGCAGAGGTACGCGGCGAGGGAGGCGATCTCTTCCGGGGTGCCGAAGCGGTTCTGGGGGACTTCGGTTTTGAGCATCGATTCGACGGCTTCTTTGCGGTTGGTGAGGTGGCGCTCCCAGCTTCCGCCGGGGAAGAAGATGTTGCCGGGGGCGATCGTGTTGACGCGGATCTTTTCGGCGGCGAGGTGACGGCTCAGATTCTTGGCGTAGTTGGTGAGGGCGGCCTTGGCGGCGCAGTAGGGCAAGGGAGCGGGGGTGGCTTCGACGGCGACGATCGAAGAGATGTAGAGGATGGATCCGCCATGGGCGCGGAGATGGGGGAGGGCGGCTTCGGTGAGGCGGACGGAGGCGAAGAAGTTCTGGTCGAAGAGGCGGGTCCAGTCTTCGGGAGGCGGGGTGGGGCCGGGGGTTCCGGAGCCGGTGCCGAGGTTGGCGATGAGGTGGTCGATTTTGCCGAAGTGCTGGAGGGTGCGGGCGAAGGCGGCGGAAACGGCCTCGGGGTTGGTGAAGTCGGCGGCGATGGGGAGGATGCGCGTGTGGGTTTCGGCGGTGGCCAGTTCGGCGAGGGTGGATTCGAGGGACTCCTCGTTGCGGCCGGTGAGGACGATGGAGGCTCCTTCGGCGAGGAGAGCGGCGGCGATGGCGCGGCCGATTCCGCGGGAGGATCCGGCTACGAAACAGATCTGGTTGGTGAGTTGGAGGTTCATGGGTGGTCCCGGTTTGAGGTTGGTGGGATCCCACCTTAACGACGATGAAGCGTGTCGCGAAGGTGGGGCACCCGGCTTTCGGTGGGATGCGCGGCGGAGTTAGACGGCGGTCCAGCCACCGTCGACGATGAGGTTCTGGCCGGTGACGTAGGTGCTGGCGTCGGAGGCGAGGTAGAGGAGGGCTCCGCAGAGCTCGATGGGGCGGCCGATGCGGTTGAGGACGGTGTAGCCCTTGAGGCGCTGGACGAGGGGGGAGTCTTCCTGGACGGCGTTTTCGGTGGTGTCTTCGGTGTTCGAGAAGGGGCCGGGGGAGATGCAGTTGGCGCGGACGCCTTCGCGGCCCCAGAAGCTGGCGGTGTAGCGGGTGAAGGCGGCGAGGGCGGCCTTGGAGGCGGAGTAGCCGGGGGGATTGAGGGACGTTGTGCCCTCGTAGAGCTGGGGGCGGGGGGCTACGGTCGCGTACATCGTGGCGATGTTGATGATGGAGCCGCGTTTTTGTTCTTTCATCCTGACGCCGAGGCGCTGGGTGGTCTGGACGGCCCAGTAGACTCCGCCTTGCAGGTTCTTCATCCACTGGTCCATGGAGGCGTTTTCGAGGGAGCCTTCGGGGATGTTGAAGCCGGTGTTGGAGCCGAGCTCGTGGGCGTTGTTGATGAGGATGTCGAGGGACTTTTCTTCGGCGGCGATGCGGTCGCAGAGGCCGTTGAGGGCCTCGGTCGCGTACATGTCGATCTGGTGGACGGCTACCTTATCGGCGCCGAAGTCGTTGGCCCATTGGGCGGCTTCGGACTTGAGACGCTCGGAGCGCCCAAGGGCTACGACGCGGGCTCCGTTGGCGAGGAGGGCGAGGGCGAAGGTGCGGCCGAGGAAGCCGGAGGCTCCGGTGAGGACGGCGGTTTTGCCTTCGAGGGAGAAGAGGCTGGTGGATTTGAGGTCGGCGGCGGTGATGGGCATGAGGGCTCCTGGCGGGCGAAACAAATTGCAGAGGCGAAGTACGGGGTCTCTTCACTGCGCTTCGCTTCGGTCGAGATGACGATGGTTTGGTTGGAACCAGTAGGCTAGGACCAGTATCGCTGCAGGAAGGCGAGTTGCGCTTTGATGAAGTTGACTTCGTCGCCGGGGACGCCGCGAGCTACCTGGAGGGTGACTCCGCCCTGGTAGTTGATCTTCTTCATGCTGGCGAAGACGTCGTCGAAGTCGGCCGAGCCGGTGCCGAGGGGGCGGGTTTCGATTCCGCCTTCGGGTTTGCGATAGCGGTCCTTGATGTGGATGGAGCCGATGCGGTCTCCGTAGGCGGCGAACTCCTCGTGGGCGATGTAGCCGAGGCCGGAGGAGTTGCCGGAGTCCCAGTTGACCTTGAGCATGGGATGGGGGAGGCGGCGCATGAAAGCGGAGAAGTCTTCGGCGTTGAGGTCGGTTTCGAGGTGGAGTTCCACTTGGTTGGCCTGGGCAATGGGGAGGGCACGTTCGAGGACTTCGAGGATGATCTGCTTGTCTTCCTCGGTCTTCATCCGGGAGTTGTCGACGATTGGGATGACCATGCGGTTGGCTTCGATGGCGTGCGCGATGGGAAGGAGTTCGGCGAGGTGCTGCTCGCGTTGCTCACGCTCTTCGGGGGTGCAGCGGAGGAAGGGGAAGTCCATGAACCAGTCGCCGC
>JAMFSC010000085.1 GCA_026225095.1 bacterium | reverse complement strand
TCTGCGCCACCTCCGCACGGCTGCGACGAGAACGATGACGAATAGTGGAAACGGAATCTTCTTTCATGCCTTCAGTGAATCATCTTCAATAACCTCCCGAAAGAATGGTCTTGCCCGGAGGGATACGGTTAGGCTGTGATTGCTGTAAAGAATCGCAGTGCAGAGCCACCAGCGGAGAGGAGTCGGTCATGAAGGAGAAGGTACGATTTTTGGGTTTGGATGTCCATGCCGAGACGATTGCGGTCGCGTTGCGGTTGCGGAGCCGGATGGACGGTTCGGAGCCTGGGAACGATCCCCAATCGCGCGGAGTCGATCCGCAAGCTGGTCCAGAAGCTGGGGCCGGTGGAGCAGTGGAAGGCTTGCTATGAAGCTGGTCCGACGGGCTATGTTCTGTACTGGCAGCTGGCCGAGCTGGGCGTCCAGTGCGATGTGATCGCGCCAACGCTGGTTCCGGTGAAGTCCGGCGACCGGGCGAAGACCGACCGCCGCGATGCCGAGCGGTTGGCACGCAGCTTTCGCTCCGGCGACCTGACCGCGGTGTGGGTTCCGGACGCGGGTTCGGAGGCATTGCGAGATCTGGTGCGGGCGCGCGAGGCGGCCAAGCAGGATAAGTTACGGGCGCGTCACCGGTTGAGCAAGTTCCTGTTGCGCTCGGGACAGCGGCCGGCGACGGGGGTGAAGGCATGGACGCAGCTCTACATGGCCTGGGTGCGGCAGCTGCGTTTTCAGCTTGCGGCGCAGGAGTCGACACGGCTGGATTACTTGCACGAGGTGGAGCACATGGCCGAGCGGGTGGTGCGGCTGGAGCAGGCGATCGCGGAGGCGGTCAAGCTGGCCTCACCGGAGTTGCAGGAAGTGGTCAAGGACTTACAGGCCTTGCGCGGCATCGCGCAGATTTCAGCGGTGACGGTTGCGGCTGAGCTGGGCAACATGACCCGCTTTGCAAGCGCACGGCAGCTGATGGGTTATAGCGGTGTGGTTCCCAGCGAGGACTCCAGCGGCAAGCGGACCCAACGCGGAGGCATCACCAAAACCGGCAACGCGCATCTGAGGCGAATCGTCGTCGAAGCGGCCTGGAGCTATCGGTTGCGGCCGGGTGTGGGGCCGGGGTTGCGCAAGCGACAAGAGGGCGTTGCGGAAGAGATGAAGGAGATCGCCTGGAAGGCGCAACATCGATTGCACAAGCGCTATGCCAGGCTGGTGGCGGCGGGCAAGGACCAGCGCAAGATCGTGACCGCGGTGGGACGCGAGCTGCTCGGCTTCATTTGGGCCATCGGGATCAAGGCGGAGACGGCATCCAGGCAGCGAATGGCAACCTGACGAAGAGCAGGAACAACGGCAAAAACAAAGGCAAAAGTTTCCTTAAAAAGGAAAGACTAAAAAACGATCATGAACAGCATCGCCCAATTCGAGAACAGCGCCAGCCGCAGCCGGAGCAAGCACGAAGGAGAATCCTTGATTGCTCTATGCGACAGGCCAGCCGGACTCGCGACACTAGTCAGAGGCAGCTCCCGACGGATCAAGATGATGCGGTTCCGACCCGCGAATATCAGACTGATCAATCGTCGCTCGAACCTGCCCGGGCTGCTGCTGGCCCTGTTCTCGAAAAAAGGCAAAAGCCACAACGACAACAAAAACAACCCTACCGATACGCAGTGGTTGACAGGTCACTCCATATCAGTGCAAATTCGCTTGCGGTGGCAGTTTTGCGCGGCGACCGCGAGGGCTTCGAGCAGCGGGAGTTTCCCAACTCGGCTGCCGGGCATCAGCAGTTGATCGGATGGCTGTTGCGGCAAGGGGAGCGGGTCCGGGTGTGTCTGGAGTCGACCGGGATCTACTCGCTGGATGTGGCCCTGGCGCTGGACGGGGCGGAGGCAATCGTGGTCGCGGTGTTGAACCCGAAGCGGGTGCTGCAGTTTGCGCGGACGCTGGGCCGGTCCAAGACGGACAAGGCCGATGCGCAGGCGCTGGCTGTGTTCTGCCGCACGATGGAGTTCGAGCCTTGGCGGCGGCCTTCGGACACGGCGCTGGCGCTGCGTTCGTTGAGCCGGCTGATTGCTACGCTGGTCGAGGACCGGACTCGGGTGGGCAACCGTCTGCATGCGGCGAAGGGCTCGGCGGCCACTCCGCGGTGTGTGCTCCAGGAGCTGAAACGGATGTGGGATGCGTGTGAAAAGCGGATCGTCCGGATGCGCCGGAGGGCGGTGGATCTGGTGCGGCAGGATGCGGATCTGGAGCGGAAGTTCCGGCAGATGACGACCGTGCCGGGTATCGGCGAGGTGAGCGCGGTGACGTTGCTGGGAGAGCTGGCGGGGCTCGATCCGGAGATGTCGGTGCGTCAGCTCGTGGCTCACGCGGGGCTCGATCCGGTGCCCCAGGTGTCGGGAACGTCGGTGCGCAAACCCTCACGGATCAGCCGTCAGGGTAACGCTTATCTCAGGCGGGGCTTGTTCATGCCGGCCTTGGGCGCGGCGCGTTTCGATCCTCATATGAAGGCGTTCTACCAACAACTCCAACTCCGACAGAAGGCCAAGATGCAGGCGGTGATCGCCGTCGAAAGAAAAATCCTGCATGCCATCTTCGGAATCTTCAAAACCGATACACCCTACAATGGAGCAAAACTCTTCCCCCAAATTCAACTCTCATAGAAAAAGTACTTGCCCTTCAAGGGAGAATCTTAGCGACGATGAGACGTGTCGCGAAGGTGGGGCACCCAACTTCATACCAACAGGCAATCTGCTCTAGCTTGTGCATGGGTAGAGGTAGGACCACTTGTCGGGATTCTTCTCCGCAAGTGGTCTGTTTTGCCTCATTTTAGGTGCATTGCTGTAATCGTGGTTTTCTAAAGGGGTTATGGGCGGCGGTCGCAGAATTGCCAATGTTTAACCAGAGACTTTCGATGGGCACAACGTGGGCTGTTGTCAGGTAAAACTGGACAGAAACCGTGATGTACGAAAGTGGTATGCTGCGGCTTCGATTATCGGACAGCCTGGCGCTGGCCTGAGTCAACGTCGCTGACTTGATCAGAGATTCTGTGCAGCGGATTCGCCGAAGGTGTAGGGTCCTGGGTCGGGTACCGTGGCGCTCCGCCCACCTTAGCGACGATAAGACGTGTCGCGAAGGTGGGGCACCCAACTCTATAGCAACAGGCAATCTGTACTAAACTAGAACTTATCAGCAGGACGTAAAGGGCCGCGAAAAATCGTGGCCCTTTTGGCTCTTGTCGGCTGGCCCACCGTCCTGTCACGCAACGTCTGGCTCAGACGTACTCCTTCTCGGCGACGGGGCTGCTGGTCTCGGCGGTTGCGGCGATGTCTTCGCCGCCGCTGTCTTTGAGAACAGCCTTGGCAATGGTGATCTGGTCGGAGGTCTCGCAGTGGACTGAGAGGAGGGTCCCGCCGCCTTTGACACGACCTTCGTAGCGCTTGGCCTCATACTCGGGGATTCCCATGCCAATCAGGGCTCCGACGATCCCTCCGACTGCACCTCCGACACCCAGGCCAGCCAGGGCCCCCAGGATTGGGCCCGCTGCGATGAGGGGGCCCACGCCCGGGATAGCGAGGGCTCCAATCCCGGCGAGCAGCCCCAGTGTTCCGCCAATGGCGCCGCCCGCTGTGACGCCGGTGGCGGTTCCCTCGGGGGCCTTGGTGTGCTTCTCATGGGCGAAGGCACGTGAGCTCTCGTCATCCGGCAGGAGAACGGAGATGGAAGAGTTCGTGAAGCCCGCGGCGAGCAGCCGGTCGACGGCCGCTTCAGCCTGGGCCGCTGTGTGATAGATGCCGAAGACTGCGGTATTTTTATTGGACATAATCGTTTTCCCCCGGTGCCGATGAAGGCCGGCCGCCTAAAATTCCTTGCTGGTTGAAGGTGTCGTTCAGCGGAACGTCATCGAGGAAAGCCGGGGAAGGGCAGTGACCCCTCTCGCTGAAACGATCGTGAGATTGTCGTGAACGTGAGACGGGCCCACTACATCGCTGGCAAGAGCCTCGACCTTCTGCCTCTCGCCGCTTGTGCGCACCACACCCTTGAGGGTGACATCGCCGGCGCGGGTGAGGATGAAACAGTTGTGGGCGTAAAGCGACAGACCGCGCTCAGCGAGGATGGATCTCCGAATCTGCTGGGTTGCCTTGCGGTCGGCGGTGGCTATCTCCGAAACCGAGGGCGTAGCCTGGACCGGCGTAGAGGTTTGCGTCACGGTAGAGAGGGTAGATTGTTGATTGCGGACGGAGCCATGCAACGAAAGCACAGCGGTCACACCCAGGGTGGTGGAGGCAACTACCATGAGAATGCTGCCGCTTCGCGATGCCATGGTCCCGTGCCCCTCTGCGCTTTTGAAGCACGCAGCCCTCATCTCGCTGTGTAGGTCGGTCAGACGTGAGAGATTCTCTACATCGTATGGCCGACAGACTTACCCAGTCGCTAGATCAGATGAGGGTTGGAACTGCACGAGTTGTACCAACCCCTGCCAAGAATCGGGGGCGTACATCCGCATAGAAGATTTTGGGACAGGCCTCGCATCCGACGCTGCACCCGGACCCTCGATTCGGAGATCTGAAACGGCAACGGTCGGGAGCCGGGCTGGCTGACTCCGCTCAGCGTAGACGCAGCCAGGCCTCCCAGGTGTACATGCCGATAATGACGGCTCCAAGGACGGCCGAGGCTCCGCCGCACGCGCGGACGAGCGGCCGTGTGCGGTTGACGTTCTTGAGGATGTTATTCTGCAACTCCTGCTCGACGGAGTGGCTGTCCGAGAGGAAGAGCTGGTCCTCCTCGTAGCGGGTGAGGGTCGCGTTGTAGGCGAGAAGTCCGAGGAACGCCGCGGTGAAGATTCCCCACACAATAAATACAATAGACAGGAGGGTCATGGATGGTGCCTCTCTGGACAAGCGAGTTGTCGGCCGTTCGTGCCTGCAGGTCCAGCACTCAGCTTTGGCAGGACGTCCGAGTGGCAGAAATAATACTCCGGTTCAGCCATGATGTGCATCGGGTTTTCAGGGAAATTCATTGGCCACGGTGGGTCGCGCAATCGGCCCGGACGGCAGGCTGGACGTAAACTGGGCGTAATTGGTTGCGACCGTCCCCGCGATCGTGCATCTATCTTGTGTGGTCCGCATTGCGTGGGGCATTTTTCGCGCATAGACTGGGGTGGACGTTCTAAATTTGGTCCCGCCTCTGGACAGCAAGCGAACAAGTTTCTTGCCGGGGCTGAAATCGATACCCGGCACGTTGATGTTGAGACTTTCGATTCAAGGAGATACCTGATGGCAACCGCAGCTGTAGCCTCGACGGCCGAAGTAGTAAACGCACCCGCAGCCCCAAGCACCCCGGTCAATCTGACTTCCGCCGCGATCGCGAAGGTTCGCGAGATCATGGGAACGCAGGATCCGATTCCAGCCGGATTGCGAATTGGCGTCGTCGGAGGCGGGTGTTCCGGGTTCCAGTACTCGATGTCCTTCGAGAACGCGAGCGGGATGATGGACAAGGTGCTGAAGTTCGACGATCTGAAGGTGTTCGTCGACGCGACCTCGGCCATGTACCTGAACGGATGCGTCGTGGACTATGTGGAGACGCTGGAGGCAGCGGGCTTCAAGTTCGAGAATCCGACGGTGAAGAGCACCTGTGGATGCGGTTCCTCGTTTAGCGTGTAATGCTCCGTCCAAGTTTTTGATCTTGCGAGATGCCCTGCCCGCCGCGGCAGGGCTTTTCCTTTTGCGGCTTTCGGCTGCTTCTCCGGAGGCGGAACGTCTAAGATGAACGTGGCGGTGGTTTGGCCTGGCCCGCCGGGACATCGAGAAAATCTATGGCAGAGTTTGTCATCAAGCTGGCTGACGATCGTGGGCGGGTGCAGGAGCAGACGCACGCGGCGGCGACGGCGGAGGAACTACGCGCGCGGTTTCTGCAGGCCGGTTACTACGTCTATTCGGTGAAGGCGCGCAGCATGTTGGGTGGCGCCAGCAAGAACAAGAAGGTGAAACTGGAGACGTTTCTGGTCTTCAATCAGCAGTTTTTGACGCTTATCCGGGCGGGGCTTCCGATCCTGGGCTCGTTGGAGCTGCTTGGGCGGCGGCAGAAGATTCCCCAGTTCCGGGCGCAACTGGAAGATGTTGCGGCGCGGGTCAAGACCGGCGAGTCGATCTCCGGAGCGTTCGAGGCGCAGGGCGGTTTTCCGCTCGTGTATACGACCACGCTGTTGGCGGGCGAACGCTCGGGCAATCTCGAAGAGGTTCTGCAGCGGTATCTGGACTTTCAGCGGGTGTCGCTGACGTTCACCAAGAAGGTCAAGGCGAGCCTGGTGTACCCGGCGCTGCTGATCGTGATGGTGATCGCGCTGTTCATCTTCCTGATCACGTTTGTGGTTCCGCGATTCGCGGAGTTGTATTCCCAGCTTGGAACGAAGCTTCCTTCGATCACGCTGTTTCTGCTCTCGCTGGGGGAGAACGCGCAGCATTATGGACTGTATGTCGCGGCCGTGCTGGCCCTGGCCGTCTATTTGATCGTCCGCTGGATCAAGACGGAGGCGGGCGCGACGCTGGTCGACCGGATCCGGATCGGCCTGCCGATCTTTGGCGGAATCTGGCTGAAGTACCAGGTGGGGCTGTTTTCTCGGACCCTGGCCACGTTGCTGAAGGGCGGTCTTCCACTGGTTCCATCGCTTGAGACGGCGGCCAGGTCCATCAACAGCAAGCAGGTTTCAAACGCAGTCTATCGGTCGGTCGAGACCGTTCGGGAGGGAAAGGGGCTCTCGGTGAGCCTGGAGGCGACGAAGATCTTCCCTGAGCTGGCCATCGAGATGATCGAGGTTGGCGAATCGACCGGAGCGCTCCCGCAGATGCTCAACTCCGTCGCGGAGTTCTTCGAGGAGGACGTGCAGACCAACCTGACCACGGCGATGAGCCTGATTGAGCCAGCGATCCTGGTCGTGATGGGGGTGGTGGTCGTGGTGATCCTGATTGCGCTGTATCTGCCCATCTTCTCGCTGAGTGCGAATGGGGTCAGTGGGTCGTGAGGTTTAGTAACAGAAGGATCCAAAGGGAGTCTTAGAGTTATGGCGACGCCAGTGGCAATTCCGATAGCGGAGATGGGCGACGAGACCGAGCGGGCGCGGAGCCTGGCGCGGCGCTACCATGCGGAGTTTGTCGACCTGAAGAACTTCAAGATCCAGCACGAGCTCTTCAAGAGCGTGCCCGTGGACATGATGTTCCGGTACAACTTCGTTCCGCTGGAGCAGTCGGGAGGGAGACTTGCCATCGCGGTATCGGACCCATCGAAGCTGATGGTGCTGGACGAGATCTCGGGGCTCCTGGGCCAGAGGCTCGTAACGCGTGTGGCGACGCTGTCGCAGATCACCGACCTGCTGAAGAAGACTGAGCAGTCGCAGCGCGTGCTTGACGAAGCCAGCGAGGGGCTGGCCTTCGATGTGCTGTCGAACGAGGACAATCCGGACGAGAACATCTCGATCGAGCGGCTGACCGCGGACGAGGACATCTCGCCGATCATTCGGCTGGTGGATACAACGATCTTTACCGCGCTCGAACGGCGTGCGTCGGATATTCACCTCGAGACCTTCGACGATTGCTTGCAGGTGAAGTACCGCATCGACGGCGTTCTCCAGCAGGCGATGGCTCCGATCGCGAGGGAGCATCACCAGACGATTCTTTCGCGCATCAAGGTTATGAGCGAACTCGACATCGCGGAGCGGCGGGTTCCGCAGGACGGTCGCTTCCGGGTTCGCTATAAAGGTCGCCTGATCGACTTCCGCGTCTCGATCATGCCCACGGTCCATGGCGAGAACGCCGTGCTCCGCGTGCTCGATAAAGAGTCGATGTCGGAGAAATTCACCAATCTTTCGCTGGATGTGGTTGGCTTCGCGGCGAAGGACCTGGAGCGGTTTCGTCGATACATCAAGGAGCCCTACGGGATGGTGCTGGTGACCGGGCCGACCGGTTCGGGTAAGACCACGACCCTCTACGCGGCGCTGAACGAGATCAAGAGCGAAGAAGACAAGATCATCACCATCGAGGATCCGGTCGAGTACCAGATTCGCGGCATCACGCAGATTCCGGTCAACGAGAAGAAGGGGCTGACCTTCGCGAGGGGGTTGCGGTCGATCCTGCGGCACGACCCGGACAAGATCCTGGTCGGAGAGATCCGCGATGCGGAGACGGCGCAGATCGCCATCAACTCAGCACTGACCGGGCATCTGGTGTTTACGACCGTCCACGCGAACAACGTGGTCGACGTGCTTGGGCGCTTTCTGAACATGGGCGTCGAGCCCTATAACTTCGTCTCGGCGCTGAACTGCATCCTGGCTCAGCGGCTGGTGCGACAGGTGTGCGACTTCTGCGCGCACTTCGTCACCTACACGGATGCGGAGCTGGCGGAGAGCGGTCTCGATGCGTCGTGGCATGGGTTCAAGTTCCGTGAGGGACAGGGCTGCATGGAGTGCGGCGGAACCGGGTTCCGCGGACGCAGCGCGATCCACGAGTTGCTCGAACTCGACGACGAGATCCGCGAGATGCTGCTGGCAAAGAAGCCCGGGAGCGAGATTCGCAAGAAGGCCCGAGACAAGGGAATGGGATTCCTGCGGGATTCCGCGCTGGAGCGGGTGCGGGATGGGATCACGACGCTGCGCGAGATCAACAAGGTCACTTTCATCGAAACGGGACGTTGACCACGTCCTGATCTGGACGCGGGGCGGCTCCGAATCGGCCCGGGACAGGCTTAGAAACATCGGGTTCTTACAGGTCAGGTACTCTGGAGCGGATGGCGATTTTAGCGACAACATTGGGAACACGGCCACGACTGGCGTGTGAGATCCGTCCAGAAGGCGTGGTCGCTGCGCGCTGCGAGGACGGAGCCGTGGGCGTCATGGTGGCGCTCTCTCGAATCATTCTCGCCGAAGGGGCGTTCCGCCCGGCGCTGCGGGCTGGACTGGCGGTCGACCGTCGCGCCGTCGTGGAGGCGCTGCGGCAGGCGCTCGAGAAGGTCTTCGAGCGGAATCGGGATGTGACGCTGGTGGTTCCGGACGCCTCGGTCCGTGTGCTTCTTCTGGATTTCGACTCGCTCCCCGGCAAGCTTGCCGAGGCGCTTCCGGTGGTGCGTTTCCGCCTGAAGAAGCTTCTCCCCTTCGATGCCGACGATGCAGCGGTCACCTACCAGGTGATGTCGACGACGCGCAGCCTGGTGCGGGTGATGGCGGTGGCGATGCCGCGCGAAGTGCTGGCGGAGTATGAGGCGATGGTGCGGGAGGCAGGATTTGAGCCGGGCGCGATTTTACCCAGCACATTGGCCGCTCTGGCGGGGCTGGAGGAGTCGGACGCCCCCGCCCTGCTCGTGAACGCCGGACCCGAGGCCGTGACGACAGCGATTGTGCGGGGGGGAGTCCTGCTCCTGCACCGCTCGGTCGATATGCGGTCTGACCCGCAGATTGAGGCGGCGCGTCCGGAGCCGCAAGCCGCGCTTCCCCAGACGGTTCCGGCCGAACTCCTCGCCAATCCGAACCTGCATAGCCTCCCCCTGGTGGATCGCGAGAACTCCGCGCAGGAGTGGGCGTTGCAGGAGGGCGCGACGGAGTACCCGGCGCAAACAATCCCAACGGATTTGACCTCAGGAGCGGTGGCGGGAACTGCCGTGATGGAACCGGCCATCGTGCGAACGACAGCACTCGCCGAGACCGAGAGCCTGCCGCCGGCCGAGGTCGTGCAGGCCGTCAGCGTGGCGGCGGCGTACTTTGAAGATACCCTCGGGGTTCCTCCTGAGGCGCTGCTGACGGCTGGAGTGACGAGTGCGGCAGAGCTGTCGCGGCTGTTCGGACGCACATCCCTCGCCGAATTGAAGCTGCGCGAGATGGTGGATGCGGCGATGCTGCCGGACGGACAAGGACCGGCGACGATGCCGGGAGCGACTCCACGCGGATGGCTGGCGGGAGTGCGGGGAGCGTTGCGAAGCTGATGCGAGTCTCCGTCAATCTGGCCACACGCCCGTTCATCGAACTTCGTCCTCTGTTCGCGCGCCTGCGCGTGGCCATGGCTCTGCTGGCCGCGTTGGCGATCGGTCTTGGCTTTGGCCTGCATACGCTGACGCAGCGTGCGCAGGCGGCCACGGCGCGGATGGATGCGCTGAAGGAAAAGACTCTCGCGTTTCAACAACAGCGCCAGCAGAACGAGGCCAGGATGCGTCAGCCGCAGAACCGTGCGGTGCTCGACCGCTCTCAGTTCCTCAACGATGTGTTTGCCCGCAAGAGCTTCAGCTGGACCTCCGTCATGATGGATCTCGAGCGCGTGTTGCCGGCAGGGGTGCAGGTGACGAGCATCGAGCCGGTGATCGGCAAGGATGGCGACGTGAGCATCCGGATGAAGGTGACCGGAGACCGCGATCGCGCGGTGCAGCTGGTGCGGAACCTGGAGCAGTCGCAGCGCTTCCTCGGGCCCCGCCTGTTGGGTGAAGCCGCACAGGCCGAGACGCTGCGGATCGCGGGGAATCCTGTGGCGAATCCGCTCACACCGCCTGGGATCACCTTCGATATCCTCAGTGGCTACAATCCGTTACCCCTCGCGGCGAGGGCGGCTCCCGCCGGAACCAAGACTGCGACCGGCAAGGCCACGACCACGGCCACCGCGGAGGCCAGGCCATGAGCGCGACCCTCCAGGCGATCTCGCAGCGGGCAGCGGCACGTTCGATTGCGGACCGCGCGCGCGCGCTGGTAACGGCCCTGAACCTGCACTTCGCTGGCGTGGCGGTGCTTGCGCTGGTGAATCTCTACCTGATCGCACACATGGTCTTCGCATACCAGCGGGTGCATAGTCAGAATGAGGACGCGGTGGCGCAGCAGATGATCCTGCTGCAGGCTGCGGAGCTGGGAGCGAAGCCGCTGCAGGGCCTCGATGCGAAGCTCACAGCAGCGACGACCGAAGCGGACTCGTTCTACGAGCGACGGTTACCATCGGCCTACTCGCAGTTCCTGGCCGAGCTGGGGGTTCTGGCGAACAGGCAGCATGTAAAGCTTTCGAGCAATCAGTACGCGCAGGCGGCGGTGCTGGGCGGTTCGACGGGAGAGCTGACCGAGGTGAAGATGGATGCGAACCTCAGCGGCGACTATCGATCTCTGGTCATGTTCCTGAACTCGCTCGAGCGCGACCGGATGTTCTTCCTGGTGACCAATATCGCGCTGACCGGACAGCAGAGCGGAACCGTGAATCTTCGGATGCGGCTGACGACCTACCTGCGGGCGCGTGGCGCGGGTGAGGCTCTGCCTCCTCTACGCGCCGACGGCGACAACTCGCATGACACGGTCGACGCGCCGGATCCGCCAGTACGCCCGGCAAAGACGACCACGGGGGTGATCCGATGAGCGCCAGCCGGGCCACAAAGGCGGATGCCGCCGACCGCCAGAAGAAGATCATCGCCGGAGTGGTGTTCGGCGCGATCGCGTTGGGAGTCATCTATTGGGAGATCGCGGACCCCGGATCGCCTGCTCCGGCGGCGGTGACCGCTCCCGTCACAACGCCGGCAGTTCCGGCCCGGCCTGCCGCCACGACAGGGACGCCGGCACGTGCCGTGGGTACGACCTCCGGCGCGCTCGACCCAACGCTGCACATGCAGGCGATGCTGGTCACCGAGGCGGTCCTCTACAACGGGACGGGACGTAACGTATTTGCAGTGGGCGGCGCGGCTCCGGTTGAGATGAAGAAGATTCCCATGCCCGTTGCCCCCGTCCGAACGGGTCCGCAGGTCTCGACTCCCGTTGCCAACCTGGGCCCGCCACCGCCGCCGCCGATTCCGTTGAAGTTCTTCGGAATCGCGACGTCGGGCAACGGTAGCAGAAAGGCCTTCCTGCTGCATGGCGACGACGTGTTCCTGGCGGCCAACGGCGACATCGTGCAGAGGAAGTATCGCGTGATCAACGTGGGACCAAACTCGGTGCAGGTGGAAGACCTGACGACGAACAACAAGCAGACGCTGCCGCTGCAGGCAAACCCATGAGAACCGCGCTCGAACCAAGGAGGCGTGAGGGCGAAGAAGGATTCGCGCTGCTTGTCCTGATCGTGGCGATCTTCGTGATCTTGCTGTTTCTGGGAATCGCAGCGCCCAGGGTCGCCAAAGATCTGCAACGCGAGCGCGAGCTGGAGGCGGTGCACCGCGGCAACCAGTATGTGCGCGGCATCAAGCTCTACTACGACAAGTTCAAGCATTATCCGGGCTCGATGGACCAGTTGGAGAAGAGCAACAATATCCGCTTCCTGCGTCAGCAATACGTCAATCCGCTGACCGGGAAGGCAGACTGGCGGCTCATCCATGTCGGCGAGAACAAGACGACCGTCAAGGGCTTCTTCGGCCAGCCGCTGGCTGGGCTGGCGACGACGGGGATCGGCAGTTCGAACATCAGTGGCACCAGCGGATTCGGGACCAGTCCAACAAGCTCCTTTGGCGGCAGCACGACAGGCTCGACGTCATCGGCAACGGGCACCGCGACGTCAGCGACAACAGGAACAACGGGCGCAACAGGAACGACGGACGCGGGAACGGGGACCAGTTCAGGGATCCCAAGCCAGTCCGCCTCGGCCTTCGGGGGTACGGGCGCACCATTCATGGGAGTCGGCGCGGCTAAGTCGGGCGCATCGATCATTACCTTGAACGAGCAGACCGACTACTCTACGTGGGAGTTCATCTACGATCCGCGCATCGAGATCCTGAAGTCGAAGTCGAACATCCTGGGCGGAGGAATCGCGGGTGGAAGCGCGACCAGCGGAAGCAGCTTCGGATCCGGTTCAGGCTCATTCGGTTCCTCTTCGGGAACGTCGTCCGGCACTTCTTCAGGGACGCCTACAGGCACGTCCGGGACATCCACCCCCACTTCGTCAACTCCCACACCCCAGCCCTGAATCGATAGGATTTCCGCAGGTACACCGTGCTCCGCGTTGACCCTCTTCCCTGCCCGGGATAAACTTCAGGAATCTGGTGTTCGGGAAGACGGTGCAAATCCGTCACTACCCCGTAACTGTAAGCGCTGAGAGCTTGGCAGGTTGTTCAAAGCCACTGGGATCGATGATCATGGGAAGGCTGTTCAAGCTCGGTGAAGCGCAAGTCAGGAGACCGGCCAGAGGATGTCGGGCTTGGTTCAACTTCGCTGGGAGAGTTGAAGAGCATATCCACGTTTGCCAGCTCTCGGGCGCGTGGAAGCTACCCTTTTTATTCCCGCTCTGTAGTCGGCGCGTCGGCGCCCGGAAACGCGTCATTGCGTCTTCAGGTCCGATTGCGCCTCGATCTCGCGTGTTGTCACGCGGGTCAGGAGCATATTCGATGCAGCACGAACAAACAAAGTCGGTCGTGCTCGTTCTTGGCGGCGTACGCAGCGGCAAGAGCCGGTATGCGCAGCAGATGTGCATGCATGCAGAACGTGTCACGTTTGTCGCCACGGCAGAGCGCCGCGACGACGCCGAGATGACCCGGAAGATCGAGCGGCACCGCACGGAACGGCCCGGGCATTGGGACACGATCGAAGAAAAGCTGGCCCTGGGTGAAGCAGTACGCCGCTCACAGGATCCGGTCATCCTGATCGATTGTCTGACGCTCTTCGCAGCTAATCTGATCGAGGCGCACGCGCACGATGAGGCCGCGATTCAGACACACATCGACGACCTCTGCGCGGCACTCGCAGCGACCCAGGGCACCGTGGTGCTCGTGTCAAATGAAGTAGGAAGTGGCGTGGTTCCCGCGTATGCGTCGGGGCGGCAGTTTCGCGATCTCGTCGGCGAGATCAACCAGAGGATCGCCACGGTCGCGGATCAGGTCTACCTGATGATCGCCGGTCTGCCTCTGGTACTGAAAGGCTCCATCGCCTGGGAGGCGGCCCGTTTCAGATAAAAGTCTTCGTTGAGCTGGATCGTTGCTTCCAGCTTGTAACCAAGAACCACCAGCAGGGTGTCGGGAAGCGCGGTGCGAATCCGCCACTACCCCGTAACTGTAAGCGCCGAGAGACATGCAGGAACGCGAACGCCACTGGAGCCAAGCTCCGGGAAGGCAGCATGGATTCGATGACGCGCAAGCCAGGAGACCGGCCCTGCTGCCACCAAAACCCGAGGGGGATTCCATGTTATCCAGGTCACTCCGTTCGTCGGCTCATCGAGCCGTCGTCGCAGGCAGTCTTCTATTTGCTCCTTTTGCCGTTACATTTTCACTCTCCACCGTCATCGCGTGCGCCGCGGTTGAAAGTCCGCTCTATGCCCAGACGCAGGCCCGCATCCATGGCGAGGTCCACGACCCGCTCGGAGCCCTCGTCCCCCACGCATCGATCGAGTTGCTGACAGGCACGAACATCGTTGCCACCACAACCTCGGCGATGGATGGAAGCTTCGACTTCGCCATCTCAAAGGCAGGGCGTTATACGGTACGCGCGACCGCTCCGACCTTCGAGACCACGACCACACCGTCGATGTATCTCGGCGAATCCGGGAAGGCCGATCTGACGATCACCATGGCCACCCGAACCGTCACCCAGCAGGTCACCGTCACAGCCACCGGCATGCCCACGCCCGAGGCCCAGGTCGGCTCCGCACTGACCGTCCTATCGTCTGACGAATATCAATCCATGCTCGAGGTACAGGAACCCCTGCGGCTCATACCCGGCGTGCAGCTGACGCAGATCGGCCAGATGGGCGGAACCACAGGCCTCTCCATCCGAGGCGGAGATACCGACGCCAATAAGGTGCTGATCGATGGCGTCCCCATCAACGCAGTCGGCGGTGGAGTGGAGTTCGCCAACGTCGCAACCACCGGTCTCCGATCCATCGAGGTGCTCCGTGAACCCAACAGTGCGTTATACGGTTCCGACGCGCTCGCAGGCGTCGTCAACCTGACCTCCGCGAAGGGAACGACACGCCTGCCGCTCTTCACCTACGCCGGAGAAGCGGGAAACTTCGGAACCTATCGCAACGAGGTCACGGCCGGCACAACCTATCGCCAGTTCGATCTCTACTCCGCCTTCGCACGCATCGATTCCCGCAACAACATCCCCGGAAGCGCCTTCCACAACGCAACTTACTCCGGCAACTTCGGATGGACGCCAAACGCCGCCAACGATCTGCGCTTCACCGTGCGGCATCTCGCCGTGTCGGGTGGCCAGCCCAATGCCATCGCCCTCTATGGAATCGCCGACGACGCGCAGCAGAAGGAGCAGGACGATATCTTCAGCGGGCTCTGGAGCAACCAGACCACACCGAGGTGGCACAATGCGGTTCGCTATGGCGGCCTCCGCTTGAATGGTCAGTACAACAGCTTTGGCGCAACCGGAATCCCAGATCCCAACACCGGCGATTACGACGGCGCACCCGTCACCATCACCGGGGCCAATGGATACACGGTTAGCGGCCAGGCCGTCTTTCAGTACAGCTCCGATCCGTCGTCCTACCTGTCACCCACAACCCGCAACTTCGTCTACGCCCAGACCGACTATCGTCTGAATCCGCATATGGTCGCACTCAGCGCCTTCAAATTCGAGAAGGAACACGGCTCCTTCGGATATGCGGGGAAGACGCTCACCACAATCGATCGCGGCAACTACAGCTACACCATGCAGGTCTCGGGCGACCTGCGAAACCGGCTCTTCTACAACCTCGGCGCCGGTCTCGAAGACAATGGGCTCTTCGGCTTCGCGGCCAGCCCACGCGCCTCCCTCGCCTACTATCTCTCCCGCCCAGATGCATCCGGATTCTTCAGCGGAACCAAGCTCCACGGAAGCTTCGGCAAAGGCATCAAGGAACCAAGCGTCTATCAACAAGTCAACTCCCTCTACGGCACCCTGGCCGTACTGACCAACGGTGCATCCCTCCTCTCGCAGTATCACGTCGACCCACTGGGCCCAGAGAACTCTCGCACCTTCGACGCTGGAATCGATCAGCAGATCCTCGACGGACGCGCTCGTATCGGAGTGACCTACTTCCACAATCAATTCACCAACGGCGTCCAATATGTACCCCAGGCTGGCCTCCTCCAGCTTGGCGTTCCCGCCGCCAGCCTTCCCGCATTCACCTACGGTGGCGCCTATCTGAACGCAATGGCATTCCGCTCGCAGGGCGTCGAGATCGAGACCGAGTACAAGCTCAGCTCGCACCTCTTCGCGCGTGGCGGATACACCTTCACCGACGCCGTCGTGCAACACTCCTTTTCGAGCGACAACATCGGCGCCAGCCATAATTACGCTTCGAACTTCAGCACCATTGCCATCGGCGCATACTCTCCATTGGATGGCGCACGACCCTTCCGCGTTGCGCCGCACACCGGCTACTTCGGCCTCAGCTACACGCGGTCGAAGTTCTTCGGCTCTCTGACTGGCACCCTGGTCAGCAAGCGCGACGACAGCGACTTCCTCTCCGACACAAACTTCGACACCAGCCTTCTGTTGCCGAACCGCAATCTACTCGGCTCCTACCAAAGACTTGAAGTTGCGGGGGGCTACCAACTCACTCCAAGAATCAACGTCTACACGAATATTGAAAACCTCCTGAGCGAACACTACTTCGAAGCATTCGGCTACCCGGCCCTGCCGCTAACCTTCCGCTCTGGTTTGAAGCTGAACTTCGGAGGAGAAAGCTGGAGCCTGCGGTAGAAGTTTGCAACCACTCCGGATCTTGATTGCGAGATCGAGATCCGGAGTACCTCATCAGCAGCATCACACGACCGATCTGCCATGGAGTCACCGACACGATGAACGACGACCAGGCATTCACACTGCAGCAAGCCCTGACCCGCGGCATCATCTCTCCAAGCGAGGAGTGGCGCGATCGGGCCAGGAAACGCCTCGATCAACTGACCAAGCCACTGGGCAGCCTCGGTCGACTCGAAGAGCTTGCCGCGCAGATGGCGGCGATTCGTCAGCGCGAAGAGATCACTCCCTTGCGCAAGGCAGTCTATGTCTTCGCCGCGGACCACGGCGTAACCGTAGAAGGGGTCAGCGCCTACCCACGCGCGGTGACCCATCAGATGGTCCTCAACTTCCTGCGCGGAGGCGCGGCGATCAACGTACTTGCCCGTCTGCATCACGTCGATCTTCACGTCGTCGATGTTGGCGTCGACGCAGACCTGGCTGACGCAACCGGATTGCTCCATCGCAAGGTCTGCCGCGGAACGCGCAACATGATCGGCGAAGCAGCGATGACGGACGAACAACTCACAGCGGCATTGCAGGTCGGCATTCAACTCGCGGGAGAGGCCGCTGCCGCTGGCTATAGCGTCATTGCGATCGGCGAGATGGGCATCGGAAACACAACCTCCGCAACGGCCATCACCTGTGCCCTCACCCACTGCGATGCCGTCCTCGCAACCGGCAGCGGCACAGGCATCGACACGAAAGCGCGGGCCCATAAGATCGAGGTGATCGAGACAACACTAGAACATCACTTCGCCGGCCACATCAATGTTCCACCGCTCGAAATCCTGCGCCGCGTCGGTGGCCTTGAGATCGCCGCGATGACCGGCATGGTGCTGGCAGCGGCGCGATGCGGCATCGCCATCATGATCGACGGGTTCATCTCAACAGCCGCCGCGGCCCTTGCCGTCGCGATGGAGCCCAACGTGCAAGGCTACCTGATGGCCGGCCATCGCTCCGAAGAACCAGGCCACCGCATCCTTCTTTCGCACCTCAGCCTGACACCTATCCTGTCGCTTGAGATGAGACTCGGTGAAAGCACCGGAGCAGTCCTTGCAATGCCCGTCCTTGAATCCGCGATCAGCCTCTACAACCAGATGGCCACATTCGCCTCGGCCGGCGTCAGCGAGGCGTCCGTATGAATGTCGTAAGACCCGTGCGCAGCATCCTGAACGACCTGCTGATGGCCGTGCAGTTCTCCACACGCATCCCGGTGCCGGCCCTGCCGTATGATCCGCGTGCCCTGCCTCGCGCCCTCAAGTTCTTCCCCATCGTAGGCCTTGGCATCGGGGCCAGCGCAGCACTTTTGCAGCTCATCCTCCGCCCCCATCTCGCCCCCACTATCGTCGCCGTGCTTGTACTGACCTACCTTGTCCTCCTGACGGGATGCCTCCACGAAGACGGTCTCGCCGATTCCGCCGACGGATTCGGAGGAGGCTGGACCCGCGAACGGGTTCTCTTGATCCTGCGTGACAGCCGCATCGGAAGTTACGGAGCCACGGCTCTTACCTTGAGCCTGATGGCGCGCGTTCTTCTGCTCGCCACCATCCCGTCATGGCACATCGCGCGCTACTTGATGGCGGCTCATCTCCTGTGCCGCTGGACGACCTTGCCGCTGAGCTTCGCGCTGCCCCCCGCGCGCTCCACCGAAGCTGGAGAGACCGAAGGGATGGGAGCCCACATAGCCCATCTCACATCACCGAGCACATTGATCGTCGGCACATTGGTCAGCGTCAGCATCGCTGCCGTGCTATTGCGCTGGCACTGCATCGCCCCCATCCTTGCGGTTTCCGTCGTCACGCTGCTCAGCGGCCTCTACTACAAGCGACGCATCGGCGGCGTCACCGGAGACTGCTTCGGAGCCACCAACCAGATCGCCGAGATCGCGGTCTATCTCTGTGGAGCGTGGGCCGCATGAGCGACCTGCTCTTCATCCGCCACGCCGAGACAGATCTCGCGGGAACCCTCTGCGGCCACACCGACCCACCCGTCAACGAACGTGGCCGAGCCCAGATCGCCCTGCTTCTCACTTCCATCAGTTCCTTACTCACGGAAGAAGGTGAGAGCATCCGCGCCATCTATAGCAGCGACCTGCAGCGCGCTGTCACCACCGCCCAGGCACTCGCGCGAATAGTTGATCTTCAACTCGTCCTCCGCCCCACCTTGCGCGAGATTCATTTCGGCAAATGGGAAGGTCTTCGCTGGACCGAGATCGAAGCTCGAGACTCCGCCCACGCCACTCGCTGGGTCGAGCAATATCCAGATTTGCCAGCTCCCGGTGGTGAAGTATTCGAAGACTTCGAGCAACGCATCCTTGCGGAGGTAACAGATATTTCGACTTCGCACTCACATGGCATCGTCGCGATCGTAACCCACGCCGGAGTAATGCGCGTCGTGATGCGCAGGCTCAGAGGCGCGACAGAGCAAGAGGCATGGGAGCGCACCCAGTCCTACTGCTGCAAGTTTCGGCTCAATTCATGGGTGACTTCATGATCGCGGTACGCGAACTTGCAGGATGGGACCTCGACGTTTACCCGTACCGTCCGCACTCGATCGCGCCGGCGTCCCTCTTACCTGCGAAACGGCACATCGTTCAACGGGTTGACCTGAAGTCCACGACCGCCCCCATCGACGGAATGTACGACCACCTTCGCGACCAACTCAAGGTCGAAGCACTTCGACCCGATCTTCAGTCCGAGATGGCCGGTCTCGAGTGGACGGTCGATATCGTCGACCTGCGTTGCCTCCTGGCCTTCCAAAGAAGAGTCTCCTTCGATCCATCCCGCGAAGTCCCATCGATACCTGACGCACAGGATTGGTCTGGGCTCATCAACCTCTGCTTCGGAGCAGAGAAACAAGTTGTCTATCAACGTCCCGATCGCGCTGTTCAGCATGGATCCGCGCGCAAGGAATTTGTCCTCACATCCAACGATCCGAACCTTCAGATTCGGACCTCGCACAATCCCTCCACACCACTCACCGTCCACATGGGCAGCCCATTCTTCGAGGTCGCCGAGTACCGCGGCCGCTGGTTCCTGCGCGATGGCTATCACCGCGCATACCGGCTCCTCCGGAACGGCATCTTCCATGTCCCCACAGTCGTCGTCAGAGCGCGTACGCTGGAAGAGTTAGGCGCAACCCGTCCATGGTTCTTCAGCGAAGAGATTCTCTTCTGTCCAAACCCGCCGCGCGTCATCGACTTCCTCGACGACGCCCTCGTCCTCACCTACTCCCGCCCCCCTCTCATCAAGACCTTCCGTGTCACGATCGAGGAGAGCCTCGAACCCGCAGCACCTTCAGGAGATCCATCATGAGCATCGCAACCACACGTGGCGACAGTGGCCAGACCGGCCTCGCCGGAGGCATCCGCGTCTCCAAGGCCGACCTTCGCGTCGAAACCTACGGCTCGATCGACGAGTTGAATACCTTCCTTGGGTTCGCCCGCAGCATCTGCCACAACCAGGAGATCGCAACCTGGACCGAAGAGATTCAACGAACCCTCTTCCGCGTCGGATCCGCACTTGCGACTCCGCCCGAGAGCCAGAAGAAGGCACCCATCATCACGTCGGAGGATGTAGAACATCTGACAAAATTGGTCCATCAGATCGAAGCGACCGAGGGCATTCTCTCCGACTGGTCACTGCCCGGCGCGCATACCGAATCCGCCGCATACGAGATCGCGCGAACCGTCTGCCGACGCGCCGAACGCAACGTCGTTCGCTTCATCGAGAGCGGCGCTACCGTGCAGCCGGAGGTAGTCGCCTACCTCAATCGTCTCTCCGATCTGATCTGGCTCTTCGGGCGATTGATCGAAGTCAACGCCGGTATCGACGCACGCCTCCGCCCGGAAGATAAGGCTGGCCCCCGATGGTCCAGGGCATGGTAGCGAACCACGTCCGCACAACAGATCGCTCACAGGACGCAGCATGAGAGCCCGTGCCATCATGGTGCTCGGCACCAGCTCCCACGTCGGCAAGTCGCTCATCACCGCCGCGCTCTGCCGCATCTTCGCGCAAGCTGGATACCGTGTCGCCCCGTTCAAGTCGCAGAACATGTCCTTGAACTCCGCCGCAACCCCCGATGGTCTCGAGATCGGTCGCGCCCAGGCCCTGCAGGCGGAGGCGGCCGGGGCCATCGCATCCGTCCACATGAATCCAATTCTCCTGAAGCCATGCGGCGAGATGACTTCGCAGGTCGTCGTCCATGGCAAAGTATGGGGAAGGGTCAGCGCGTCGGACTATCATCTACGCCGCGTCGAAGAGCTCATGCCCGTGGTGCAGGAGAGCTACGACATCCTGGCTGCCACCTACGACATCATCATCATCGAAGGCGCAGGATCACCCGCCGAGATCAACCTGAAGGATCATGACATCGTGAACATGCGCATCGCGAAGATGGCCGACGCACGCTGCCTCCTGGTAGGCGACATCGATCGCGGCGGAGTCTTCGCATCGCTGTGGGGAACGGTCGCTCTGCTCGAACCGGATGAGCAGGCCCGCATCAACGCCTTCCTCATCAACAAATTTCGCGGAGACGTCGAGCTTCTGAAGCCGGGCATCCGCATGATCGAGGATCGCCTGCAGAAGCCCTGCATCGGCGTCCTCCCATGGCTCGACGGCCTGGAGCTCGAAGAAGAAGATAGCCTCGGACTTCCCCAACAGTCCGAAGCCGGATGGCCCGCCACCACCGGCGCACACAGACCTTTGAACATCGCCGTCATCGCGTTCCCCTCATTTTCCAACTTCACGGACTTCGACTCCCTGCGAGCCGAGCCAGGCGTAGCGCTTCGGTTCTGTCGCACCGCGGAAGCCATTCGCCAGGCAGACATCGTGATCCTTCCCGGAAGCAAGCAGACCGTCGACGATCTGCTGTGGATGCGGACACAAGGGCTCGATGTCGCGCTCCTTGCCCACGCGAAGAGTGGCCTCATCGCAGGCATCTGCGGAGGCATGCAGATGCTCGGCCATCACATCGCCGATCCTGATGGCATGGAGACGAGAGGTTCCGTCCCCGGACTCGGGCTGCTTCCCATCGAGACGACCATGAGGCCCAACAAGATCACACGCCAGGCGCACGGAGAGTTCACCGCACCGATGCTCTTCGGCACCGCCGTTGGCCGCATCGCCGTGCGCGGGTACGAGATCCATCTGGGCGAAACCCACGCACTCAACGAATCGATACCGTTCTCACAGCTTCAGCGCGAAGGATCCGGAAGCCTGTCACACCATCCAGACGGCTGCGCCACACTCGACGGACGCATCTTCGGAACCTACCTTCACGGCGTCTTCGATGAAGATGGCTTTCGCCACGCATTCCTCGCCGCAGCCCGAGCCTTTCATCATCTCGCCCCTGCTGCATCGTTCGAAGCCTGGCGCGAAAAGCGCGAAGCATCCCTCAACCGCCTCGCAGATACCGTACGCGAGTCCGTCGATATGGAACGCCTCTTCGGCTGGGTCGGGGGTATGTATCATAGTAAGTTGCAAATGGAAGAAGTTCATTGAAGCGCAGCTACCTTCTTCCGGCCGCCTACCTGTTCGACCGTCTGGCAGGAGATCCAGATTGGTTCCCCCATCCCGTACGCGCGATGGGGTGGACCATCGCGCGCGGTGAAATCGCCCTTCGCCGAACCACCGACGGAAGCATCCGTGAACTCGCCTCCGGGACCTTCCTCACCCTCGCCGTCGTTGGCGCGAGCTACTGGATCACCAGCAGAACGATCGCCGCCGCGAGCCGCCGTTCCCCTCACCTTGGCGATGCCGTAGAGCTCCTACTCGGCTGGACATGCCTTGCCGCACGCAACCTCGAGCAGGAAGCCGCAGCCGTAACCACCGCACTGGAGGCAGGCAACCTGCATCGGGCGCGAGGACGCCTCGCCAGGATCGTCGGACGCGACACCGATCATCTCAACGAGCAGGAGGTCAGCCGCGCAGTCATCGAGACCGTGGCGGAGAGCGCCTCCGACGGAATCGTCGCGCCCCTCTTCTACATGGCCCTTGGCGGCGCACCCCTCGCGATGGCTTATAAGGCCGTGAACACACTGGACTCCATGATCGGCCACGCCGACGCCCGCTACTTCTTCTTCGGCAAGTCCGCCGCCCGGCTCGACGACGTGGCGAACCTTCTGCCATCGCGCCTCACCGCACTCTGCCTCGCCGCCGCCGCAGTCCTTACCGACAACACCGACCCCCGCGCAGCCCTGCGGGTGTGGTCACGCGACGGATCGAAGCACAAAAGCCCCAACGCCGGTCAGCCCGAGAGCGCAATGTCCGGAGCCCTGCACGTCCGTCTCGGCGGAGAGAACACCTACACCGGAGAGCCCATCCTATCCCCCACCATCGGCCGCGAGTTCCCCGCCCCATCCCACGAAGATGCCGCCACCGCGATCCTCCTCACCGGCGCGACCGCCGTCCTTGCCGTGGCCACCCTCACCGCCGCCCTCCTCTTTCTCAATTGGTCGCAAAGCGGCCGCCGAAGAACCGAGCCCGCATGATCCTCCGCCCAGAAGACCTCCCCATCCACGGGGGCCAGATCGCCGCGCTCGCCGAACACTTCAACATCCCCGCATCCAGTCTTCTCGACTTCAGCGCCAACATCAACCCCGACGGTCCCCCGCCAACCGCAATCCACGCCATCCACTCCGCCCTCGAAGACCACTCCACCATCACCGACTACCCCGACCTTCGCTCCCGCGCACTCAAGCGCGCCCTCGCCACCTACGCCGAAGTCGAACCGGAGCAGATCGCCATCGCCAACGGCTTCGTCCCACTCCTCGAAGCCACACTCCGCAGCCTGCCCATCCGAAGCTGCCTCCTACCCATCCCGGCCTTCGGAGAGTATTGCCGCGTACTCGAACGCGCGCACGTCGAAACCAATCCCCAAGTCCTGTCTCCCGAGTCATCTTTCCAACCTGCCCCCGAACGTCTCCTCGAAGTCCCATGCGACGCCCTCCTCCTGGCCAACCCACAGAACCCCTCCGGAGCCACCCACAGCCCGGAAGCCATCCAGTCCCTCGCCCAATCCGCGTCCCGGCGCAACCGATTCCTCCTCCTCGACGAAGCCTTCATCGACTACCTCCCCCACGAATCCCTCGCCCCCCAAACCTCCGCCACCCCTAACCTGATCGTCTTCCGCTCCGTCACCAAGTTCTTCGCGATGCCTGGCCTGCGCGTCGCCTACGCCATCGCTCACCCCGACCGCATCGCCGCAATCGACCACCACCTGGCCCCCTGGCCAATCACCACGTTAGCCGCCCACGCCACAGCCGCCGCCGTAGCCGACCGCACCTACGCCCACCAGACCATCGAACGCAACCACCACCGCCGCACCAACCTCCAACGCAGCCTCGAATCCCTCGACCTCCACGTCTACCCCTCGTCCGCGAACTTCCTCCTCCTCCGCCTCCCCACCCGGATCGACCCCATCGCCTTCTGGCAAAGCCTCATCGTCGATCACCACATCGTCACCCGCTCCTGCGCCAACTATGAAGGCCTCCCCCCCGGCCATCTCCGCATCGCCATCCGCCGCGAAGAAGACAACCGCCAACTCGTCCGCGCCCTACAACATCTCCTCCGCACCCCGTCTCCTTGACGAATACCCGCCCGCCGCTTAGCGTTGAGACACGGCAGTCAAGCGATGCCTCCAAGCGAAAGTGGCGAAATTGGCAGACGCACCAGACTTAGGATCTGGCGGAGCAATCCATAGGGGTTCAAGTCCCCTCTTTCGCACCAGCCTCTCAGCATCTCCCTCTCAGAACCCAGGAGTGAACCACCCAATGAGCCAGCAGAAACCGGACGCCGACCAACCTTCCCTTACCCTCGTCAAGACCGAGGACTACCGCGAAGGCTACGCCAACAGCGTCCAGGTCCGCATGAGCGTCTGGGACTTCCAGCTCGTCTTCGGAACCATGCACCAGTCCTCCGCCGAGCAGGTTCAGGTCGAAAACTTCCAGGGCATCTACCTCAGCCCGCAACAGGCCAAGGCCCTCCTCAACGTCCTCGGCCACAACCTCCAGCAGTACGAACAGACCTTCGGCCCCCTCGCCCTCGAGCCTCACATCCCCCAGGCAGGCGGCCCTGTTCACTAGCGGCGGCGCCCCCGATTCCAACACGGGGAAGCGCCGCAAGTCCATCCGCCTCTGGCAGCTCTTCCCCCTCGCCTTCGCCGCGGTCTTCCTCTCGCACCTCACGCTGCTACATCTCCCCTACTTCTGGGATGAAGCCGGCTACTACATCCCCGCCGCCTGGGACCTCTTCCACACCGGCTCCCTCATCCCCCAGACCACCACCTCGAACGCCCATCCGCCCCTCCCGTCGATCCTCCTCGCCGGCTGGTGGCACCTCTTCGGCTTCTCGATCCTCGCCACCCGCACCCTCGTCTGCCTCGTGAGCGCGGCGACGCTTACCGGCATTTATCGGTTAGTCCGCGGCCTCGCCGGAGCCCCTGCGGCCATCGCCACCACCATCCTCACCGCCATCTACCCCATCTGGTTCGCCCAAAGTACCCTCGCCCACGCCGACATCTTCGCCGCCGCCTTCACCCTCTGGGCCCTCTCCTTCTACTTCCTCCGCTGCCAGCATCCCGAGACCGGCGAACCCCGCCACGACGCCCTCCGCGACCGCATCGCCGCCGCCGTCCTCTTCTCCCTCGCCGCCCTCGCGAAGGAGACCGCCATCATCACCCCCATCGCCCTGGCCCTCCTCGAAATCGTCTTCGCCGCCCGCAATCGCAACCGATCCGACGGTGAAGCCCCCCGCTTCCTGCGCCTCCATCTCGATTGGACCGCCGCCCTCCTCATCCCCATCCTCCCCCTCATCGCCTGGTACGCCTACCACCGCGCCCGCACCGGCTTCACCTTCGGCAACCCCGAGTTCCTCCGCTACAACGCCACCGCCAACCTCGGCCCCTACCGCATCGTCCTCTCCCTCTGGCACCGCGTCCTCCACCTCACGACGCACATGAATCTCTTCGTCGCCACCGGCTGCACCCTCGCCGCGCTTCTCATGCCCTCCATCCCAGGCCGCGGCCGCCTCTCCCGAGCCGTCATGACCGCCCTCGCCGTCATTCTCGCCGCCAATCTCCTCGAATACTCTATCCTCGGCGGAGCTCTCCTCACCCGCTATCTCCTCCCCATCTACCCCCTCGTCCTGCTCCTCTGCGTGATCGAGTGGCGCATTCATCTCCGCCACTGGCCCGGCCTCGCCGCCCTCACCGCCGCCGCCTTCCTCGCCGGAATCTGGATCAACCCGCCCTACGCCTTCGCTCCCGAAGACAACCTGACCTACCGCGACATGATCGTCCTCCACCAGAAGGCCGTCGCGATTATCGCCGCCCGCTTCCCCGCCGCGACGGTCCTCACCGCCTGGCCCGGAACCCAGGAGCTTGGCCGCCCCGAGCTCGGCTACACCACCCACCTCATCCCCACCATCCCCATCAAGAACTTCTCCCTCGAAGAGATGCAGCTGGCCGCCGCCGATCCCGGAGCCTACGACGTCGCCTTCCTCTTCTCCACCAAGTGGGAGCCCCGCGCCGGCGCCGCCAACCTCGGCCGCGCTAGCGAGTCCACCGACCAGAAGTACTTCGACTTCCACCACGATCTCCGTCCCGCCGAAGCCGCCCGCCTCCTCCATGGCGACATTGTCTGGCAGCAGTTCCACAACGGAGAGTGGGCAGCCGTCCTGCACTTTCCCCGATCCGTCAACGCCAGCCTGAGCCCTCGATAGCCCTCTATAATGGCAGTCTGGACCGGCTCCGGCGCCTTGGGTCGCCTTGGCTCCAGAAACCGAGGACGCTGCCTGTGATTTGGAGTTCGACATTGCGCCGTACCGCCTGGGCCAGCCTCATCCTCCTGCTCGCCCTCCCTGCCCGGGCTCAGAACTCCTCAAGCCCCGACGCCTCCTCTGGCCCCGACGCCGTCAAAGAGACCACCGGCCGCCTCGTCCTCGTCCTCCCCTTTGAAAACCGTTCCGGCCAGCCCAACCTCCAGTGGATCGGCGACTCCTTCCCCGACACCCTCAACCAGCGCCTCAACTCCGCCGGCTTCCTCACCATCACCCGCGACGACCGCCAGTACGCCCTCGACCATCTCGGCTTCCCCGTCGACTTCCGCCCCACCCGCGCCACCACCATCCGCATCGCCCAGACCCTCGACGCCGATTACGTCGTCCTCGGCAGCTTCAACGTCCAGAACGGCACCATCACGACCCAGGCCCAGGTCCTCGCCGTCAACAAGTTCTCGCTCTCCCACCCCCTCGAAGACTCCAGCCCGCTCGCCCGCCTCTTCGACATCGAAAACGCCATCGCCTGGAAGGTCGCCCGCCAGATCGACCCGCACTTCACCGTCGCCGAGCAGACCTTCCTCGCCGCCTCCGGCCAGGTCAAGCTCAGCGCCTTTGAAAACTACATCCGCGGAATCTCCTCCCCCGCCTCCTCCGAACGCATCAAGCGCCTCCAGACAGCCGTCGCCGACGAGCCGAAGTACGCCGCCGCCCTCCTAGCCCTCGGCAAGGCCCAATATGCGGATCGCTCCTACGCCGACGCCGCCGCCACCCTCGCCAGGATGCCGAAGAACGACCGCCTCGCCCTCGAGGCCAACTTCTACCTCGGCCTCGCTCGCTTCAACTCCGCCAAATACGCCGACGCCGAATCCGCCTTCGCCTTCGTCGCCAGCCGTCTGCCCCTGCCGGAAGTCGTGAATAACCAGGCCGTAGCCGCCAGCCGCCAGGGCAAAGACGCCGTCGCCCTCTTCCAGCGCGCCTCCACCGCCGACCCCAACGACGCCGACTACCACTTCAACCTCGCCGTCGCCTACCTCAACCGCGGAGACTCCCCCGCCATCACCCGCGAGCTCGATACCGCCCTCAAACTTCGCGCCTCCGACCCCGAAGCCACCGATCTCCGCACCCGCGTCGTCCAGGCCCACACCAGCGGCCCCGCCCTCAAGACCTCCGTCGAAACCGCTGGATTCGAACCCCTCGAACGCGTCCGCCGCACCTACTCCGAGGCCTCCTTCCGCCAGGCCGCCTTCCAGATGGACCAGATGCGAGCCGCCCGCCTCGCCGCCCTGCCCCCCGCCCAACAGGCCACCGAGTACACCCAGCAGGGCCGCGACTACCTCGCCCAGGGCCTCATCCCCGAGGCCGAGATCGAACTCCAGGCCGCCCTCACCGCCGACCCCCGCAGCGAAACCGCCCACGCCGGGCTCGCCCAGGTCCGCGAACAGAGCGGAGACCCCGACAGCGCCCGCAAAGAGGCCAACACCTCGATCCAGCTCAAACCCAACGTCCCCGCCTACCTCGTCCTCGCCCGTCTCGACCTGCAGGCCGACCACCCCGACGCCTCCGCCGGCAACGTCCGCAACGCCCTCCGCCTCGAACCCAACAACTCCGCCGCCCTCGGCATGAAGCAGGCCCTCCTCGCCCGCGGACAGGCCCTCCCGTGAGCACCCGCCTCCGCATCGGCTGGCTCCTGGCGCTCTTGCCTTTCTTTCTGTCATCCCCGAAGGGGATCTGCGTTTCGTCCTCGCCCCTTCCCAGCCCCACCACCACCACCCCCCTCATCGTCCGCCTCACCCTCCACGACACCGTCCAGCCCATCTCCGCCGACTACCTCCGCCGCGGTCTCACCGAGGCCGCCCGCCTCCACGCCTCCGCCGTCCTCCTCTCCCTCGGAACCCCCGGTGGCCTCCTCACCTCCACCCGCGAGATGGTCGAGACCATCGAAGACTCCCCCATCCCCGTCATCATCTACATCGAACCCGCCGGAAGCCGCGCCGGATCCGCCGGATTCTTCCTCCTCGAATCCGCCGACATCGCAGCCATGGCCCCCGGAACCAACGCCGGAGCCGCCCACCCCATCCTCGAAGGCCGCACCATGGACCCCATCCTCAAGGAAAAGGTCGAAAACGACGCCGCCGCCTTCATCCGTTCCTACGTCGAGCGCCGCGGACGCAACGTCGCCGCCGCCGAAGACGCCGTCCGCAACTCCAGGTCCTACAGCGCCCAGGAGGCCCTCAAGCTCAACCTCATCGACCTCGTCTCCGACAACGAGAGCGACCTCCTCACCGCCCTCGACGGCCGCACCATCAAGCACTTCAACGGCCAGCCCCAGACCCTCCACCTCCGCGGAGCCCACCTCCTCAACGCCCCACCCTCCCAGCGCGAGCGCCTCCTCTTCAAACTCGCCAACCCCGACTTCGCCATCCTCCTCCTCGCCCTCGGCGGCCTCCTCATCTACCTCGAGTTCAACGTCCCCGGAACCATCGTCCCCGGAGCCCTCGGAACCCTGCTCTTCCTCCTCGGCGTCTTCGGCCTCAACCTCCTGCCCATCCGCCACACCGCCCTCCTCCTCCTCGTCGCCGCCTTCCTCCTCCTGCTCCTGGAGGTGAAATTCTCCTCCCACGGAGTCCTCGCCGTCGCCGGAATCGGAGCCCTCGTCATCGGCCTCGCCACCCTCGTCGACGCCCCCATCGACCAGATGCAGGTCCACATCTCGACCGCCCTCGCCGTCGGAATCGCCTTTGGAACCATCACCTTCGGTCTCGCCTGGCTGGGCTTTCGAGCCCGTCGCAACAAGGTCCTCACCGGCTCCGCAGCCATGATCGGCAAACAGGCCTTCGTCCGCGCCGCCTACACCCCCCACACCGGCCAGGTCGAAGTCCGAGGCGAACTCTGGCAGGCCCGCCTCGACCCGGGAGATCCATCCATCCCCCTCACCCTCGGCTCCCCCGTCCTCGTCAAAGCCGTCGACGGCCTCACCCTCATCGTCGAGCCCATCTCTCGCGCCGCCTGATCCCCCACCCACGCAACAACCGCCCCGCACAATCGTCTAAGACCCATCACCGGAAGCAAGAACGAACGGTCCACACCACTCCGGAACCGGTTAGACTGGAAACAAGCATGTTGTACGGCAAGGAGCCTTTCTAGATGTCGATTTCGTTGCGCCGGTCGCTGCGCCCAGCCCTTTCTCAAACCCTCCGGATCGTCCGGCTCCCTTCCCGTACCACACGCACCCTCCTCTGCGGATTCGCGATAAGCCTCCTCGCCGCCTCCGCCCAGGCCCAGGTCGCAGTCGTCACCCCCCTCGACAAGCAACTCAGCCGCGTCGACTTCGCCCTCAGCGGCGCCGGACTCTTCAACAGCAACACCACCGGCAAGACCACGAGCGGCCCCGGCGCCGGCTCCACCATCACCGACCAGCCCGGAAACACCTTCGGCGCGCTCTTCACCCTGCGCTACGTCGTCAAGCCGCTCATCGGCTTCGAGGGCAACATCAGCTACGCCCGCTTCACCCAGAATTACTCCAACATCGGCGGAGTCCAGGCCAACACCGACGAGTACTCCCTCGGCTACGTCGCCCACCTGCCAGAGCTCTTCGGCGTCAAGCCCTTCGCGTCCATCGGTGCCGGTTCGATCGCTTACAAGCCCACCCCCGGCGGCGGCCAGAGCCTCAACGAGCAGGCCCGCGCCGTCTACTACTACTCCGTCGGAGCCGACGACATGATCAGCGAACACTTCGGCATCCGCGCCCAGTTCCGCCAGTCGATTTCCCTCGCCCCCGACTTCGGCCAGAACTACCTCACCATCAAGCAGCGCACCATCTCCTCGCAACCCGCAATCGGCATCTTCGTCCGCTTCTAAAAGCACCCCCTCCCGGACCAACCGGGTGCCCCACCCTCACGACAGTTCTATCGTCGTTAGGGTGGGCCGGAGTGCCACAGCACAGCTCCATCCCATCACCAATCCCCTTCTAACTCACTCGATTCCCCAGTCCAGATCGACGGCCATTCGCCTCATCCCGTCAAGTACAATCGGGACGCACTGAATCGCGCTCGGCGATTCTCGAGGTCTCCTGGACATGCTGCCACTCCCGCTCCTGATCGCCCTTGCCATCGTTGTCCTGTACGTCGTCAACTCCATCAAGATCCTCAAGGAGTACGAACGCGGAGTCATCTTCCGCCTCGGACGCGTCCGCGCCGACGCCACCGGACCAGGAATCATCTGGGTCTTCCGTCCCATCGACCAGATCGTCCGTGTCTCTCTCCGGCAGGAGGCCATGGAGGTCCCCTCGCAGGACGTCATCACCCGCGATAACGTCACCCTCAAGGTCAACGCCGTCATCACCCTCCGCGTCATCGACCCCGTCCGCGCCGTCATCGAGGTCTCCAACTACGTCTACCAGACCTCCCAGTTCGCCCAGACCACCCTCCGCTCCGTCCTCGGAGAAGTCGATCTCGACGAGCTCCTCGCCCACCGCGAGCAGCTCAACCAGCGCATCCAGACCATCATCGACGGCCACACCGCACCCTTCGGAGTCAAGGTCGTCTCCGTCGAGGTCAAGCAGGTCGACATGCCCGAATCCATGCTCCGAGCCATGGCCAAGCAGGCCGAGGCCGAACGCGAACGCCGCTCAAAGATCATCCACGCCGAAGGTGAGTACAACGCCGCCGGCAAGCTCGTCGAAGCCGCTGCCCTCATGGCGACCCAGCCCATGACCCTCCAGCTCCGCTACCTCCAGACCCTCACCGAGATCGGCGTCGAAAAAAACACCACCATCGTCTTCCCCCTTCCGATGGAGCTGATGAACCTTCTCAACCGCACCTTCACCACCCCCGCCGAACCCGCATCCGCACCCGTCCAGACCACACCGACCGTAAATCCATCCGCTCCAGGCGCACGCTTCACCGGTTCCGACGCCCCCGCGACCCGAATCTTGGAGGAATAGCTCAGTGAGCACACTGCATCATCACGAGGACCTCTCCGACATGTCCGATCTGCACCACTCCAGGCAGGACCGGGAGATCTCCCTCGGCACCTCGACCATTCTCCTCATCTTCTTCGCCGTCGCCCTCGTCTGTTCCGGCTTCTTCGGCTTCGGCTACTCGCTCGGCCGCAAATCCGCCCAGCCTGTATCCGCAACCGCCACCGAACCCGCCACCAGCAGCGATCCCTTCCGCCTCTTCAAGCCATCCGCCAAGAGCTCCGCCGGTCAGGCCGCAGCGCCCCCCACCATCGACGCTACCAATCCAACCACACCCGCGGCCAAAGCCCCTACCGAAGCAGTCGCGTCCATAAAGGTTGCGGCAGCAGGCAAACCCGCGTCCTTCGATCCCGACGCCGAGGTCGTTGGAGCACCCCGCGAGGCCCCGCCCGCCGTGACAAAGACAAGTCCCGACGTCCGCAAGGCATCGGCACAAGCTGCCGTAGCTGCCGCCGGAGCCCCCGCAGCCAGCGCCGGGCCAACCGGATCGTCCGGATCGATCGTGCAGGTCTCAGCCTTCCGCCGCCAGGAAGACGCCGACATGGTCGCCTCCGCCCTCCGCCGCAAGGGCTACACCGTCTTCGTCCGCACCGAGCCGCAGGACACCTACCTCCACGTGCAACTCGGACCCTACGCCTCCAAAAAAGACGCCGAAGCAATGAAGGAGCGCCTCTCCGCCGACGGCTTCAACGCCCTCGTCAAGTAGCCTGACCAGACTCCCTACCGCCCCAAACCTGGGTGCCCCACCTTCGGCGCAACGCCCTACCGCGCCTAAGGTGGGCCGGACCACCACTGCATCCCACCCCAGCCTCGCCCCTAAACCGTAATCGGCAAAGGCCGCATCTGGGGCGGAAGCGCCGCCGCAATGGCCGCGTGGACCGCCTGCATCAGCGCCTCCCGCGACGTGTAAGCCGCAGGATCGATCGGCGCCAGAAACTGTATCCGCGCAACTCCAGGATGGATCGCCGCACTCCCCTTCCGCATCATGCTCTCCGTCCCGGAGACGGCAATCGGAACAATTGGAGCCAGCGTCTGCTGCGCCAGGAAGAACGGGCCCTTCTTGAAGCCCGCCAGACGGCCATCCCGCGACCGCGTCCCCTCGGGATAGACCAGAATATGCAACCCCGAACGCAGCGCCGAAGCCGCCGCCGCTACACTCGCCGCCGCCGCATCCCGGCGATGACCCCGCTCCACCGGCACAAACTGGGCCATCCGCATCGCCGTCCCAAGAATCGGAATCCGCATCAGGCCCTTCTTCAGCAGCACCGAACAACGTCCCGGAAGCGATGGAATCATCACCGGCGGATCAAGATTCGAGACATGGTTCGACATGAAGATCACACTCCGGTCCGCAGGAACGTTCTCGATTCCCGTCGTTTCAACCTGGATCCGAGCCGCCCGCAGCGCGAGCCGAATGATCCTCATGGCAACCCGATAGAGCGGCGAAATGTCGTGGATCAGATAGCAGTAAGGGATGCCGATGATTCCAGACAAGGGCCCCAACGCAGTAAGAATAAAGACGAACTTGAACGTAGCGAACATACCATCTGCAAGGATATCAGCCGTTACCCCTGGCAATCGCCTCGGGAAGCTTTTCGTAGATGTTGCCGAACCCGCCGTTCGAAAGAATCGCCACGACGTCGCCCGATTTCAGCTGCGGAGTCAGCGCGTCCACAATGGCATCCGCATCGGAATAGACAGCAGCAGGAATGTCCCGCGCCCGCAGATGCGCCGCCACATTCTCCGGAATCAGCCGTTCCGTCACCGGAATTGACTCCGACTTGAACACCCCAGCCAGCACCACCAGGTCAGCCAGCGCCAGCGCATCGACCAGGTCATCCTCAAAGACGTTGCGCCGCAGCGTGTTCGACCGAGGTTCGAGGATCGTGACAAGACGCCGCCCCCGGTAGCTCGTGCGAAGCGCCCGAAGCGTCTCCCGGATAGCCGTCGGGTGATGTGCGAAATCATCGATGATCGTAACTCCCGCGACCTCCGCCCGAACCTCCAGCCGGCGTTTGACACTGCGAAAGCTCCCCAGCGCCTCGACGATCGCCTCCGTCGGAACCCCCTGGCCCGCGGCCAGCGCCGCCGCGGCCGTCGCGTTGAAGGCATTATGCTCCCCCGCCATCGGCAGCGTCAGCGTGGCGAACGGAACCCCCTTCCGATTCAGATCCCACCGACTCGTCGTGCCCTCATGCGTCAGGTTGGCGATATGCCAGTGCGAACTCGGCAGCAGCCCATAACGCTCAACATCACAAAACGCCCGGTCCACGCACTCCGTCACATTCAGCGAAGCATCGAAGGCCACAACCCGTCCCCGGCGCGGAATCAGATTAACCAGTCGCTTGAAAGCCGTCTTCACCGCAGCGAGATCCGGATAGATATCCGCATGGTCGAACTCGACATGGGTCAGAATCGCCGCATCCGGAAAGTAGTGCAGAAACTTCGGCCCCTTATCAAAGAAGGCCGTATCGTACTCATCGCCCTCGAGCAGAAAGGGATTCGGCCCCTCCGCCGTCCTCGCCCGAACCGTAAAGCTCGTCCCAAAGTTCTCCGCCACGCCCCCAATCAGAAAAGAAGGAGCAAGCTCCGACTGCGAGCGCGAGGCAACCTCGTAGATCCAGGCCAGCATGCTCGTGGTCGTGGTCTTCCCATGCGTCCCCGCCACAACCAGCGACTCCCGCCCCGGCAGAAACTCGTCGTGCAGCAGCGCCGCCATCGAGGTGAAGGGAATACGCTCATTCAGAACATACTCCAGCTCCGGATTGCCCCGCGAGATCGCATTCCCAACCACGACAAGATCCGGCCGCGGCGTCAGATTCCGCTCCGCATAAGGCTCGTGAATCGCAATTCCAAGCTGAGCCAGCTGTTCCGACATAGGAGGATAAGCCGCCGCATCGGACCCACTCACCCGGTGCCCAAGCTGCTGCAGCATCCCAGCAAGCGAAGCCATGGCCGTACCGCAGATGCCGATCAGATGAATATGCTTGTTTTCCAAGGCCCCACTCTTTCTCTCCCGTGATTATCGCCGATCAGCAGAGGTTCGTCGGCCAACTTCATCGCGCCCGACAGCAACTCTCTCGAGCAAAGTCAAATCCTCGCTAAGACACAGCGGACTCAAGGAAAGTCAGCCGAGGAACGGCAACATCCGTAAGGTCCAACCGAACCTGAATCCCAAGCGGCAGTGTCACATTGGGTGCATCAACATGGCCACTCCGGAGTCCAATGGCAATCGGACCGGCAAAGTCAGCAAGCGCGTGCAGAATAGCCCGCTCAAGCAACGGCTCTTCCTCCGCCGCCACATTCTGACTCATATCCCCAAACACGATCCCCACCGCCACCTCAAGATGGCCTGCATACCGGAGATGCAGCAGGTACCGATCCCACTGGTACGGCTTGGTGCCAATGTCCTCAAGAAAGAGGATCGTCGGCTGCCCCCCAGGCGCAGGAGCATAAGGAGTCCCCAGGCTCTCCGTGTAGATACTCAGGCACCCCCCCAGGAGCGTACCAGTAGCGTCGCCAGCCCGCAGCGTCCGAAGAC